>NZ_WSEL01000009.1:0-305625 GCF_009758015.1 Ramlibacter pinisoli | reverse complement strand
CGCGGCCCTGCTGCGCATGGGGTGCGGCGACGAGGTGCGGGATTTCCTCGCCTGGTACGCGACGCACCAGGCCGCGGACGGCAACGTTCCCTGCGTGGTGGATCGCAACGGCCCCGACTGGCTGCCCGAGCACGACAGCCATGGCCAGCTCGTGTTCACGCTCGCCGAGTACTTCCGCTTCACGGGCGATCGCTCGTTCACCGCGGCGCTGTGGCCGGCCGCGCAGCGCGCCATCGGCTACCTGGAGGCCCTGCTGGCGACCCGTCGGACGCCCGAATTCCGTACGCCGGACCGGCGCGCCTGCTTCGGCATCCTGCCCGAGTCGGCCAGCCACGAGGGCTATCTCGCGCAGCCGGTCCACGCCTACTGGGACGATTTCTGGGCGCTGCGCGGCATCGGCGACGGCGTGGAACTGGCACAGGCGCTGGGCGAGGCGGCGCAGGCCACGCGCCTGCGGGTCCTGCGCGACGAATTGGGCGCCTGCCTGTACCGGTCGATCGCCGCGACGATCGCTGCACGCGGCCTCGACTACATCCCCGGTTCGGTGGAGTGGGCCGATTTCGATCCCACCGCGACCGCCACGGCGATCGCCACGACGGATGCCGCGGATCGCCTCCCGCCCGCCGCGCTGGCCTGGACCTTCGACGAGTACCTGCGTGGCCTGCGCCGGCGGCGGCACGGCGAGATCGACTGGAACAACTACTCCGCCTACGAGATCCGCATCCTCGGCGCGCTGGTGCGGCTGGGGAGTTGCGCCGAAGCGCACGAATTGCTGGAGTTCTTCCTCGCCGACCGGCGGCCCACGGGCTGGAACCAGTGGCCCGAGATCTCGTGGCGGGACCCGCGCAGCCCCGGTCATCTCGGCGACGTCCCCCACGCATGGATCGGCGCCGAGTACGTGCTGGCCGTGCTCGCCATGTTCGCCCATGAGCGGCCCAGCGACGCGGCGCTGGTCATCGCCGCCGGGGTCTCCGACGCGTGGCTGGATGCGGGCGTGGTGGTCGAAGGCCTGCCCACCTGGTGGGGAAGATTGAGCTACACGATGCGGCGCGAGGGAAGCCGCGGCGTCCGGATCGACCTCGCACCGGGCATCACCATGCCGCCCGGCGGCGTCGTCGTCCGCGTGCCGACCTCGGCGCGCCCGCTGGTGCGCGTCGAGGTCGATGGAGAACCGCTGCAGGCCTTCGAGCCGGATGGAGTGACGCTCACCCGGTGGCCGGGGAGTGTTGTCCTGGGGTTCTGAGGGCGGGGCGTAAACCCGTGGCCGCGGGGGCCTGGGGAGACCCCCTTGCCGGACCCCGGCGTCTCATCCCAGCCACGCCGTTCCCGGAAATCGGCAGCCTCCTGCCGCGCTGCTCAAGAATTGGGCGTTTCGCTGCAACCCGCGTCGTTGCTGGTCCCGGCACGGTTGCCCGTCGGTTCTCCACAGGGTTCTCCACGCGAGCTGTGAAGACTCGTGAGACGGCGGTGTGGTAGGGCCGTTGCGTTCCACACCTGCCCGGCTGCCGGACCTAAACTGCCCCGATCGCCAGCCCGGAGATCCCGTGCAGATCAGGTCCAGCACCTCCCACCCCCTGCAGATCGCAGAACTTGCCACGCCCGCCGGCGGCCGCATCGGCATCACCTTCTGCCCGGGCAAGTGCGGGCCCAGCCTGTTCGACCACACCTGGCAGCGCGACCTGGATGCCGATCTCGACGTCATCGGGCGCTGGGGCGCCAGCGTCGTCCTGACACTGGTCGAGGCCTTCGAGCTGGAAGCCCTGCAGGTGGCGGGACTCGGCGACCGGGTGCGCAGCCGGGGCATGCGGTGGTTGCACCTGCCGATCGTGGATGTCAGCGTGCCGACCGCAACATTCGAGCGGCAGTGGCGCGAGGAACTGCCCGGGCTGCGCGCCACCCTCGCCCAAGGTGGCAAGGTGCTCGTCCATTGCAAGGGCGGCCTCGGCCGTGCGGGAATGGTGGCGGCCCTGCTCCTGATCGAGGCCGGCGAGCGTTCCGATGCCGCCATCCGGAAGGTGCGCGCGGTTCGTCCCGGTGCGATCGAGACGCCAGCGCAGGCAAGCTACGTGACGGCGTATCGGCCGGTCGGGGAGGAGCGATGAACTGGTTCCAGGCCATCACCGGCTTCCCGGAAGGCACGTACGAAGCGACACAGGGCCGCCTGCGCGTGGTGATGGGGCAGCTGGCTTCGGACGCGAGCGCCCGGTCGTTCCGCGTGGGCTCGCTCGAGACGCCCACCCTCGGCGACCTGCGAGCGCGAACGGCGCACCTGGCGGACGCGGGCCGCACCCGGGTCAGCATCCTCCAGGGCGACGCGCGCATGCTGCATGCCCATCCGGAAGGCGCCGGGGCGCTGTTCCAGGTGGCCTCGCAGTTCAACCTGCTCGAGATGGTCCATCCGGACGTGTCGCCCGAGGATGGCGTGGCGCGCTACGAGCTCGATCGCACACAGGGCCCTGCCTGTGCGATCGCAGCCGGGGCGGGCACCATCTTCCGCAACTACCTGGTGCGGTTCCCGGACGGGACGATCGGACAGACGCGCGAGCGGCAGATCGATTGCCTGCGGGACCTGGGGGCGGCGCTGGGCGATGCCGATGGCCATCCCTGGCGGATGCAGAACGGCTATGCGCTGTTCACGGCCGAGGGCCTCTCCAGCGTCGACCGCCAGCTGGCCGGTGCCGATGCCGGCCGGCTCGACGAACTGCGTGGCCTCCTGCGCATCGGGCTGCACTGGGACGTGGGCCTGACGGACGTGGAGCCGGGGCCGACCGTGTCGCAGGCGTTCTGTTCGGCCCTGCCGGTCAGCTACAACCGCATCGCTGCCACGGATCTGTGGGCCCGGTTCGCCACGCTGGTCCTCGAGGCGGCCTACGAGGCGACCTTGCAGGCCGGGCGGCTCGCCACGGCGCGCGGCGGCAGCAACCGCGTGTTCCTCACGCGGCTGGGCGGCGGCGCCTTCGGGAACCAGGCGGCGTGGATCGACCAGGCGATGCGGCGAGCCCTGGAACTGGCGCGTGCGTGGGGCCTCGACGTGAGGGTGGTGAGCTATGGCCCGCCGGACCACGATCTCCAGCGACTGGTGCGCGAGTTCGGCGAGCCGACCTGACGTGCGGGCGCGGTCAGTCGAACAGGTCCGGCTGCGTCGCAGCGAGGTGCTCGAAGATCGGCTGGAAGTGCAGCCAGCCGATGTATTCCGAGCCCACGTGCTCCCGGCTGTAGCGGGCGCGATCCGGGGGCACCAGCATGGGTTGGTGGCCGGTGGCTTCCACCATCAGCTGCTGGCGGCAGCAGCGCTCCAGCGCGATGAACCAGAACGCGGCGGCCTCGATGCTGTGCCGGCTGGCCGTCAGCAGGCCGTGGTTCTGGTGGATGGCCGCCTTCACGCCCCTGAACCAGTCGCCCACCGCGACCCCGGCCCGCTCTTCCACGGCCACCTGGCCGGCTTCGCTGCGGATGACGACATGGTCCTCGAAGAAGGCGGCGGCATCCTGGGAGATCGGATCCAGCGGCCGGCCCAGCGCCGCGAACGCCGTGCCGTAGACCGTGTGCGCGTGGCACATGGCCACGATGTCGGGATGCGCCTCGTGCACCGCGGCGTGCAGCACGAAGCCGGCACGGTTGATGGCGTGCCGGCCCTGCACGACCTGCCCCTTGTGGTCGGCGAGGATCAGGTTCGACAGCTTCACCTGGGCGAAGTGGACGCACATGGGATTGGTCCAGTACAGCTGCGGCTGCTCGGGGTCGCGCACGGTGAGGTGGCCGGCAAAGCCGTAGTCGAAGCCCTCGATGGCGAAGGCGCGGCAGGCAGCGACCAGCCGCTCCTGCCGGTGGCGGCGCTCCGCGGCGACGTCGTCGAACGACGGAAGCTCCGGATAGACCAGGCCCTGCTGCTGGGGCTGGTAGATCGAGATGCGCCCGTCGGCCAGCGGACGAGGTTCGGCCTTGCCGGAGGGACGATGGAGGACGGAGGACATGGGGGTTCCTTGTCGTGTGGGCCCGGGCATCATCCGCCCGCGCGGGGATCCTGGATCGGGTGGCCCGTCCCGTCCAGCCTGGCCGCGCAGGAGCCATCCGGTGGATGGACCAGCTCTGCTGCGTGGCAGCTCAGGCGCCACCCACCTGAACGATGCTGCCGACCGACGGCACGCCGTTGGCATTGACGAGGAACAGCATGTAGAAGCCCGGCGGCGCCAGGTTCCCGCTGCCCGGCGCCGTGATGTCCAGCGCCCCCGTGCGCGCCGTGAACGGCAGCACGTTCAGGCGCTGGTCCATGTTGAACGCATGCGTGACCGCCGACAGCCGGATGAGCGTGACCTTGGCAATGCCGGCCGCCTGGGCGCTTTGCACCGTGAACCGCTGGCCGTAGCCCAACTGCGCCGGCGCGCCGCTGAAGGCCGGGCGGGACCCCTTGAACAGGTAGGGCGGCGAGAAGAGCTCGACCTGGGTGGTGACGTCGGCGGCGCCGCGCTCGCCACCCACCACGGCCACCCGCCCATCGGCCAGGAGCAACGCCGCGGAGTGGTACAGCCGGGGCACGCTGCCGCTGGCCAGGGAGGTCCAGGTTTCGGTGGCGGGATTCCACAATTCCGCGTGCAGCACCGCCGCGCTGGCGTCGTTATGCCCCGGTCCCGAGGTTCCACCGGTCACCAGCACCGTCCCGTCGGGCAGCAGGGTGCCGGTGTGGTGCCGCCGGGGGACGGACATCGGGGCGACCATGCGCCACGCCGGCGCCGGCGCGGCCAGGTCGATGACTTCGGCCGAGGCCAGCGGCGGGTCGCCGCCCCCGACCACCAGGATCTTGCCGGGCGTGTACATGACCGCCGTGCCGTAGTCACGGAATCGGTCGATGTGGTCGGCCACGAACGACCAGCGGCCCGTGCCGCTCACATCCAGCGCGCGGGTCGTCGTGCCCGGGCCGGTGTCCACCACCCGCCCGTCGGGCGTGACGAACATCATCGGGTACATCGGCTGGCTCAGCTGCGCGGTCGTGAGGTTGCGCCAGCTGTTGGTGGCGTGCTGGTACACCTGTGGCAGCGGGTTCGCGTCCCCGTCGCCGGCGATCGTTCCTGACGTGACCAGCGCATCGCCGTTGGGGAGCCCCGTCACCGTGGGGTACCAGCGGCCCGCATTCATGTCGGGCGCCCGGGTCCAGCTGTTGGTCTTGGGGTCGTAGATCGAGGCCTGGGCCAGGCCGACGAAATCGGCGCGGTGGCCACCGGCCAGCAGCACGCGCCCATCCGGGAGGTAGGCGTGGCCGGCGCAGAACAGGTCGTAGTTGGGGTTCGACAGGACCTCGATGAACTGGTTCACGGGGTCCCAGAGGGCCTGGTTCTGGAAGCGGCCCACCATCATGATCGTGCCGTTGGGCAGGTACACGTTGTGGACCGGCGAGATGGGCAGGTCCCGCAGCCGGGTCCACTGGCCGTTGATGGCGCTCTGCGACATCACGGCGGCCGAGCCAGCGTCGGTGGCGGTTCCTGTGCCGGATCCCGTGGCGGTTCCCGTGCCAGCGCCGTCGCTTGCGGTGCCGGTGCCAGTCGTGGTGCCAGTGCCGGTCGTGGTGCCGATACCAGGCGTGGTACTGGTGCCAGGTGTCGTGCCAGTGCCAAGTGGCGTGCCAGTGCCAGTGCCAGTCGTGGTGGCGGTGCTGGTGGCGGTGCTGGTGGTCGCGGGAAGGGTGCTGGAACCCGGAGCCGTGGCATTGCTCGCTGCGGGAGGCGAGTTGCCACCGCCCCCGCCGCCCCCGCAACGGGTCAGAAAGAGCACGCTGGCAGCAGCGAACACTGCCACCCTGAACGCTACAACCCTCATAGCGCCTCCGTCGGACTGCCTCTGCACCATAGGCTGTTTCGTGGTGCCCGCTGTAGCCACTTCGGACTATGGATCGGCTGGATTCGGACGTGCGGTTCTTGTCCTGCGTCAAGTCACCGTGTCGAACCTATCGCGCTGGCGGGTGCGGGGGCAGGCCGGAAGGCTGCCGTGGCGTTCCGGAGATGATGCCGGGTCGAGCCCGGAATGGCTTCATCGCGCCAGACAAGGCGCGCGGCGACCTGCAGGAGGGCGCGTCCCGCGCCACTGGCTTACTGCGGCAGCCGTCCCAGCCCGTAGACCACCTTCAGGATCGGGCTCGGCTCGCCCAGTCCGGCGAACCAGCGGGCATAGATGTCGGGCAGGGCCGGGCTGGCGTAAACCTTGGCGAGCGCCGCGTCCACGGCCTGTTGCATCGCCCAGTCGCCTCGCGGCAGCGCGATGGCATAGGGCTCGAAGGAGAACGCATCGGTCAGCAGGACCAGCTTCGACGGGTCCTTGGACCCGGAGGCCAGTCCCAGCAGCAGCACCCGGTCGCTGGCCACGGCGTCGATGGCGCCGGATTCCAGCTGCGCCAGGCCTTCCTCCCGCGACTGCAGCGGCACCACCGTCGCCGTGATGAACAGCGACTTCATGGCGTCGGCCAGCGCGCGTTCGTTGCTGGTGCCGCGCACCACGCCGATCTTCTTGCCGGCCAGATCCGCCAGCGACTGGCCGGGCGTGGACTTGAGCGCCAGCAGGCCGGTGCCGTCCACGAAGACCAGGGACGAAAAGCCGACTTCCTTCTTGCGCCCCAGCGTCACCGTGCTCGCGCCGCATTCCATGTCGGCCTGGCCGCTCGCGATGGCGGTGAAACGCGTCTGAGCCGTCACGGGCACCCATTGCACCTTCAGCGATCCCGCGCCCAACTGCTCTTCGATGGCGGTGACGACGGCGCGGCACAGGTCCACCGTGTAGCCGGCCGGCTTCTTCTCGGCGTCCTCGAAGGAGAACGGCATCGCATCCGGCCGGTAGGCCACCGCGATCGTGCGGGTGGACTGCACCTTCTTGAGGCGGCCCTCCAGCGGCGGCGTGGCCCCCTGGGCGAAGGCAAGGGAGGGCGCCAGGCACAGCGCCGCGAGGAGGGTGGTCAGGCGTGTCATGGCCCGACTGTCGGGCGTGCGCCACCCGGCTCGAAATTGGACGAAGGTCCTACCCGTGCCGGTGCGCCGGCGTCATTCGCCCTTGACCTTGAATTCCGTCATCAGCCTCTGCCATTGCTGCACCTCGACCGGGATGGCGCGGGAGAATTCGCGCGGGGTGGAGCCGACCGGCTCGATGCCCTGGTCGCGCATGAGCCTGGCCATCGCGGGGTCGTTGACGATCGCGATGATGTCCTTCGACACCTTGTCCACCAGCCCGGCCGGCGTGCCGGCCGGTGCGAGGAAGCCGAACCAGCCGCCGCGCTCCATCCCTTCGTAGCCCAGTTCCGCGAAGGTCGGCACATCGGGCAGCACCTTCGACCGGCCGGGTGCCACGTTGGCCAGCGCGCGCAGCTTGCCGGACCGGATGTGGGGCAGGGCCGTGCCCACCGAGTTGAAACTCACGTCCAGGTGCCCGCCGAGCAGGTCGTTCAGGTGCAGCGCCTCGCCCTTGTAGGCAACGGGCACCACCTCGATGCCCGCGATGCGGCCCACCACCAGGCCGTAGAAGTGGAAGCTGGAGCCGTTGCCGAAGTGGCCGTAGCGCATCGGCCGGCCCGACGACTTGTAGCCCGCCGCGAGGTCCTTCAGCGTCTGATAGGGCGAGTCGGACCGCACCAGCATCACCACCTCGGGGACGGCGTACTGCGTGATGGCGGCGAAGTCGGTGACCGGGTCGTAGGGCGTGTCGGGGTTGAGCAGCTTGGCCATGGTGTGGGTGCCGAACGTGGACAGCAGGGTGTAGCCGTCCGGCGCGGCCCGCGCCACCTCGCCCGCGCCGATGCGCGTGCTGGCACCGGGGCGGTTTTCCACCACGACGGCCTGGTTCCATTGCTTGCTCAGGCGCTCCGCGATCAGGCGCGTGAAGCGGTCGGGGCTGCTGCCCGGTGCGCTGGGAATGACGATCTTCACCGCCCTGGCGGGCCATTCCTGCGCCAGTGCGCGCAGAGGCATCGAGCCGAGGGCGGCGCCGGCGACCAGCAGGCAGCGGCGGGTGGAATCCATGCGTCGTCTCCTGCTGCCGGATCAGGCCGTCACCGATTCGCGCACGAAACGCGGCATCACCTCTCGCGCCAGCAGTTGCGCCGAGCGCAGCGACTCCTCATAGGTCAAGTCGCCGAAGGCCAGGCGTGCCAGCAGGTAGTTGGCGCCCGAGGCCTCGAGCTCGCGCGCCAGGCCTTCGGCCACCTCGTCGGGCGTTCCGGCGAGGATGACGCCCAGGTCGACCCCGGCGTTGAAATCCTCCGGAATGGGATAGTGCGTCATCGGGTTGCCGTGCAGCCGCCACAGGTGCTGCAGGCTGGCGTACCAGCGATCGAAACCGCGCTTGCCGGCGGCGAGCGCCTCCTGCCGCGTGTCGGCCACCACGATGTGGCGCACCATCCCCAGCAGGGGCAGCGGCTGCCGGGACGAGCGCGGGCTGCCGGCCCACACCTCGCGATAACGATCGGTGAGCGGGCGGATCTTGTCCGCCGGCCCGTTGCACATGATGTTGATGCCGTTCTCGGCCGTCCACGGCACGGCCGCGGGCGCCGAGAGGCCGTACCAGACCGGCGGCGTGGGCTTCTGGATGCATTCCAGTTCGACGGGCACGTCCTTGAACCGATAGTGCTGGCCCTCGAAGGTGATGGAGCGGGATTTCAGCCCCTGCATCAGCACCTCGTAGCCCTCCTTGTACAGAACGCCCGACGCCTCGGGTGTCACGCCGAAGTACGCCAGTTCGTAGGGCGAGCTGCCGCGGCCGACGCCCATTTCCAGGCGGCCGCCGCTCATCTGGTCGAGCATGCAGACTTCTTCCAGCAGCCGCAGCGGATTGACCAGCGGCAGCGTGAACACGCAGGTGCCCAGGCGCAGGCGCCGGGTGCGCTGCGCGACGGCCGACAGGAACACGCTGGGCGACGAGGCGATGCCCAGCGGGGTCGAGTGGTGCTCGGCGATGTGGTACGCGTGGAAGCCCTCCCGGTCATACGCCTCGGCCAGCTTCAGGCGGTTCTCGTAGTGTTCGGCCAGCGATACCTGACCCCGATCGACGTGGTCGAAGACTCCGAATTTCAAGTGGATGCTCCTGTGGGATGAGAGAGAGTTGCGCCTTCCTGGCGCCGCCACACGACGTGGCTCCTGATGCTGGGCTCCTGGCCGCGCGTCCAGCCGTGCCGGGCGGCGCCCTCCAGCATGGTCTCGGCTTGCGCCAGCCAGGGATCGCCGGCGACCGCGCGGCCCAGTGCCAGCAACTCGCGGCGGCCGACCCAGGCGGTCTCGGTGGATTCGATGTCGCCGAACGACGCGAAGGCCTGGCGCGCGGCTGGCAGGTCGAGCGCGGCGTCGACCTCGACGTGGAACCGGCGCAAGTCGTCCGGCTGCAGCAGCACCACCGTGTGGTCGGCCTGGATGGCAAGGATCATGCGGCGCCTCCGGCCATGGCCTGCGCGCCAGGCGCATAGCGGCCGTTGACGAAGACCAGCGGCTCGCCCTCGGTGTGCTCGTAGTGCAGCACGTGGCCGAGGAAGATGACATGGTCGCCGGCGTCGATGGTCTTCCACGCTTCGCATTCGAAGGTGGCCAGGCTGCCGGGGATGCGCGGCGTGCCGCCCACGCCCTCCTGCAGCACCAGCCCGGCGAACTTGTCGGCCGCCGGCTGCGCCATGCGCCGCGACAGCTCGATCTGCTCGGCCGAGAGCACGTGCACGACGAAGTGCCGGCACGCCAGCACGGCCTGCAGGTGCGGCGATGCGCGCCGGTAGTTCCAGCTGACGAGCGGCGGATCCAGCGACACGCTGGCGAACGAGTTGGCCGTGATGCCCACCCGGCGCCCGTCGTCCAGGCGGAAGGTGACCACCGTCACGCCGGTGGCGAACCGGCCGAACGCACGCCGCAGGTCCAGCGGGTCGAGCGCGCTGCGCATGGGATCAGGCCTTGTCCAGCGGATCGACGCCGTCGATCAGCACGAAGGCGATGCGGCACACCTCCTTCGAGCGGTTCACCCAGGCGTGGTTGGTCCCCTGCTGGATGAGGAAGTCGCCTGCCTTCATGTGCACTTCGGAGTCGTCCAGCAGCATGTCGATCTCGCCCTGCAGCACGATGGCGTAGTCGACGCTCTTGGTGCGGTGCATGTACGGATGGCGCGCGGGCCCGCCGCCGTGGGCGTGGTGCTGGGCGCCCATGGACTTCACCAGCTCGGCCTGGTCGATCTTCTCCGTGTTCTCGTCGACCGGCGGGAAGTCGACCACGCGCAGGATGGAGCCGTTGGGCGGCGGCGGCACGCCGATGGTGCGCTCGGCGCGGTCGCCGTGGACATCGGCGCGGGCAGGCGTCTCGTCGGTCACCCACAGCAGGCTGCTGACGAAGCCTGCGCCGGGGCGCACTTTCACGTGCGGGCAGATGCCGTCCATTTCGACGATGGCCTTGCCGCTGTCGTCGTGGCCGGTGACGATGCGGCGGATCTGGTGGGTCGGGTGCATGGTGCTCCTGGAAGGAAAGGGGTCCGGGTCAGTCCTGCGTGGCGCCGGAGACCTTGATCGCGGGGCCCCAGCGCTCGTGCTCCTTGCGCACGAACTCGGCCATCTGTGCGGGCGCGATCGGTTCGGTGGGTTCCATTGCCGCCTTGTTCAGCAGCTCCGCGAATTCCGGCGTGCCCTGCAGGCGGCGGATCTCGCCGGCCAGCACGTTGACGACGGCGGGCGGCATCTGCGCGGGACCGGCGACGCCGATCCAGCCGCTCCAGTCGAACCCCGGCACGGTCTCGGCGATCGGCGGGGCCGAGGGCATCAGCACGCTGCGCTTGGCCATGGAGGTGCCGAGCGCGAACAGCTTGGCCGCCTTGATGTTCGGGATGGCCAGCGTGCCGTCGAGGAATGCCATGTCCACCTTGCCGGAGAGCAGGTCGGGCATGGAGCTGCTGCTGCCCTTGTAGGGCACGTGCACGATGTCGAGGGCCAGCTCCTTCTTCAGCAGCTCCATGAAGATGTGGTGCGGCGAGCCGTTGCCCGACGAGGCGTAGCTGTACTTGCCCGGGTTCTTCCTCACCTCGGCGATCCATTCCTTCATGGTCCGCGCCGGGAACGACGGGTGCACGCTGAGGAAGAAGTTGGTTGCGCCCAGCCGCGCGATGGGCGTCAGCTCCTTCAGGGGATCGATGCCGGGCCTGGACACCAGCTGCGGCGCCATGCTCATGGTGGTGACGGTGGGCACGAACAGCGTGTAGCCATCGGGCGGGGCGGCCGCGACGATCTTGGCGCCCAGCAGCGTGCTGGCACCGGGCTTGTTGTCCACGACCACCGGCTGCTTGAGCGACGCGGTGAGCGCCTCGCCGAGCGAGCGCCCCAGCACATCCACCAGCGAGCCGGCCGGGAATGGCACCACGAGCTTGATCGGCTGGCTCGGATAGGCCCGGCTGTCCTGTGCGGCCGCGGGCAGCGTGGCGGCGGCCAGGGACAGGAGCAGCCACCCGGCGCAGCGGGCGAACAACGGCTTCATGGAGTCTCCTTCATGGAATTACGTTTACCGTAATCTTTTACGTATAATGTAATCAACTATACGGGCCGCACGCGCGCCCTGTCAACTGGAGGTGGTGCGATGGCGATGACGGCGGAAGCGTCGAAGCCCGGTGGGGTCGAGACGGTGGAGGTGGTCGGCACGATCCTGCAGGCCATGCTCAGGTTGCCGCGACCGGTCCGCCTGAAGGACCTCGAGGCCGATACCGGCATCGCGTCGGCCAAGCTGCACCGCTACCTTGTCAGCATGGTCCGTTGCGGCCTCGTGGCCCGCGAATCGGGCGGGCACCGCTACGACTTCGGCCTCCTTACCTACCGCATGGGGCAGGTCACGGCGCAGGACGCCAATGCGCTGGCGCTGCTGGAGCCGCACTTCGAGGAGTTCGTCGCCCGCCTGGGCAAGCCCGGCCTGGGGCAGGCCGTGGGCATCGGCCAGTGGGTGGGCCGCGGCGCCACCATCGTGCGCTGGTTCGAGAGCAACGCGCCGCTGACGATCCGCACCAAGCCCGGCGTGGCGCTGAGCCTCACGTCCTCCGCCACCGCGAAGCTGCTGGCGGCCTACGAGCCGCGCGCCGTCACCGAGCCGCTGGTGAAGCAGGAACTGCAGGAGCAGGGCAGGGCGGGCAAGGCAGCCGTCGAGGCGGTGTACGCGGAGTACGAGTCCATCCGCCGGGACGGGATCGCATGGTCCCTGGGCGCGCGCCGGCGCGGCCTGAACGCGCTCTCGGTCCCGCTCTTCGACCACGAAGGGCAGGTGATCGCCGCGGTCACGGTGCTGGGCATGGCGCCGCAATTCGATGCCGCCCCCCAGGGCCCGGCCGCCCGGCTGCTGCGCCAGCTGGGCAAGGAACTCTCGACCCGGATGGGCCATGCCAGCCAAGTCGACCTGGAGGAAACCGCTTGAACCATCCCGACATCGACCCGCAGATGCGCGCCGCCAGCGCGCGCAACGACGAGATCCTGCGCGGGCTCGGCCCGGCGGCACCCGGCATCGCCGGCGTGCGGCAGCAGTTCGCCCGTGCCCGCGACTGGTGGAACGAGGGCGGGCCCGCGGTCGCGCGCGTGCTGGACACCTCGGTGCCGGGGCCCGAGCGCGACATCCCTGTGCGCGTGTACGTTCCCGAAGACACCGGCCGGCCGCTGCCCGCCTACATCTACTTCCATGGCGGTGGCTATCGCCTCGGCTCGCCCGCATCCAACGACCGGCAACTGCGCGAGCTGGCGGCGGCCTGGGGCGGCATCGTGGTCAGCGCCGATTACGCCCACATGCCGGAACAGCGCTTCCCTGCCCCGGTGCTGGAAGCCGCCGCGGTCTACGAGTGGGTGGCCCGCCACGGCGCCCGGTGGGGCATCGCCCCGGATCGGCTCGCGTTCGGCGGCAGCTCGGCCGGCGCGAACGTGGCAATGGGTGGCTTCGAAGCGGCCTCGGAGGACGCGCGCGCCGCGCTGCGCTGCGCAGCCCTCGTCGTCGGCGTGTTCGACGACGCCCTGGACACAGCCTCCATGCGGCAGTACAACGCGACGGACCTGCTGCCCAGCGTCGCGAGCGCAAGGCAGATGTTCGACGACTACGCAGGCACCGGTGAGCACCGGCGCGACCCGCGCTTCAACGCACTGCTGCAGGACGCGAGCCGCTGGCCGCCACTGTTCCTGGCGGCGGCGGAAGTGGACGTGTTCCGCGACAGCTCCGTCGCCCTTGCCGAGCGCGCCCATGCTGCGGGTGGCTCGGCGCAACTGCACATCTACGCCGGCATGACCCACCTGTTCTTCGGCTACACGCGCAGCGTCGAGGCCGCGCAGGGGTGCCTGCGGGAGTTGGCGGCGTTTCTGCACAGAGAACTGCCGGCCTGACGGGTCATTTGAAGCAGAGAGGGCTGGCGGCTGCTCAACGGTCGTTCGAAGCAGCCCTCCTGGCTGCGAGGTACAGTGCCCGCCGGCGCGGCCGGAGGCGCCTGGCTCCGCGCGCGGCTCAGTTCGAACGACAGGCGACCTCATCAGCAAGGAGAAACGATGGTCTCCCGACTTGCGCTTTGCCTGATGACCGCCCTGGGCGCCGCTGGCGCCGCGGTCGCCGCAGACATCAAGGTCCTGGCGCCCAATGCCGCCAGGGAGGCCGTCTCGGAGGCGATCTCCGTGTTCGAACGATCCTCCGGGCACAAGGTCATCGTCGCCTGGACGGGAACCGAGTCCATCACCAGGCGCGTGGCGGACGGTGAAGCGGTCGATATCGTCGTCAATGCCGCACAGAACATCGATCGACAGTCCAGGGACGGGCGGCTCGCGGGAGCGACGCGCACGGACTTCGCCCGCTCGGGCATCGGCGTGGCCGTTCCCGTCTCTGCGGCGAGGGTGGACGTGTCCACCCCAGAGGGCTTGAAGGCCGCACTCCTGTCCGCGCGCAGCGTCGTCGTGTCCTCGGGAACGAGCGGCCGCCACATGGTGGAGGTGGTGTTCCCGAAGCTGGATGTCGGCGAGCAGTTGAAGACCAAGACCAGGCAGCCACCGTCGGGTGCGCAGATCGCCGACTTCCTGGTCTCGGGCGAGGCCGACCTCGGGTTCCAGCAAGTCAGCGAGCTGCAACACGCCAAGGGCATCCACTACCTCGGCCTCGTCCCCGCCGAGCTGCAGAGCTACACGATCTACTCGGCAGCCATGTCTGCCAACGCGGCCAATGCCGAGGCTGCAATGCCGCTGTTGTCGGCGCTTCGCTCGCCACCGGTGCAGGCGGCTGTTCGCGCGTCGGGCATGGAGCCGCTCTGAGGGCGAGGCGCCGTCCCAGGGCGCGCTGGCGGCGCAAGCCCTGGCTCCAGGACACCGCGGCTAGCCGGGCAGCCCCTGGCCCGCTTCGTCCAGGATCGCCTGCGCGCGAAGGATCACGGGCCGGTCGACCATCTTTCCATCGACCGCGATCGCGACACCCTTGGCGCTGCCGGCCGCTTCCAGGACCCGCTTCGCCCAGCGCACGTCGGCCTCGGAGGGACTGAAGGCCGCATGCACGGCCTGCAACTGCCTGGGGTGGATGCACAGCTTGCCGCCGAAGCCCAGCCGCCGGGCGCGCGCCGCGTCGGCGGACAGCTGCGCCGCATCGTCGATGGCCGTGCTCACGCCGTCGACGGGCGCCGCCACCCCGGCCAGCCGGGAGGCCAGCACGAGGCCGGAGCGGAAGGCCAGCAAGGCGTCGTCTTCGCCGGTGATGCCCAGGTCGAGCTGGAAGTCGATCGACCCGAACACCAGCCGGTGCACGCCCGCTGCACCGGCGAGTTCCCGGGCGCGGTCATAGCCGACCGCGGTTTCGATCAGCGGCAGCACCGCCGCGGCGCCGGCGGCGCGCAGCGCCTCGATGTCCTCGAGCCGCTCCGCCTTGGGCAACACGACGCCGGCCACGCCGGGCCTGCCGGCGAGCGCACAGTCGTCGCGGAACCACGCGGTGTCGGCCGCATTGATCCGCACCAGCACCGGGTGGTCCGGATGCAGCCACGCGGCCAGGGCGGCCCGGGCCGCGGCTTTCTGCTCCGGGGCGACCGCATCTTCGAGGTCGACGATCACCGCGTGGGCGCCGCTGGCGCAGGCCTTGGCGAAGCGCTCCGGCCGGTCGCCGGGCACGAACAGGTAGGAACGGGGGGGCGAAGCCATGCCGGTGCGCCCCTCAGATGGCCTGCTGCCCGCGCAGCGCCGCGATGTCCTGCTCGCTGCGGCCGAGCTGGCGCAGGATGGCCTGCGTGTGCTCGCCCACGGCGGGAATGGGGTCCATGCGGTACTGGAAGCTGTTGTTGCGGCCCGGTGGCAGCAGGGCCGCGATCGGGCCCGCCGGCGTCTCCACCTGGCCCAGCCGCTCGCGCGCCTGCAGCTGCGGGTGCGACCACAGGTCGGCCATCGTGTTCACCTGCGCGTTGGCGATCTTGGCGCGCTCCAGGCGCTCGATCACCTGGGACGCCGTGAGCTGGCCGAATTCCGCCAGGATCAAGGCGCGCAGCGCCGCGCGGTTCTCGTTGCGCCGGGCATTGCTGGCGTACAGCGGGTCGTCGGCCAGGGCGGGGCGCAGCAGCACGTGCTCGCAGAACGCCTTCCACTCGCGCTCGTTCTGCAGGCCCAGCATCACCGCCTTGCCGTCGCCGGCCTCGAACGGCCCATACGGGTAGATGGTGGCGTGCGAGGCGCCGCTGCGCGGCGGCGGCGGGGCGCCGTCGTAGGCGTAGTACATGGGAAAGCCCATCCACTCGGCCAGGCACTCCAACATGGACACGTCGATGTGGCAGCCTTCGCCGGTGTGCTGGCGCTGCAGCAGGGCGGCCAGGATGCTGGTGTAGGCGTACATGCCGGCTGCGATGTCGGCGATGGAGTTGCCCGACTTGCACGGCTCGTCCGGCGTGCCGGTCACCGACAGGTAGCCGGCCTCGCTCTGGATCAGCAGGTCGTAGGCTTTCTTGTCGCGGTACGGGCCATCGTTGCCGTAGCCGGAGATGTCGCAGACGATCAGCCGCGGGAAGCGCGCGCGCAGCTCCTCGTAGCCAAGGCCCATGCGCGCCGCGGCGCCGGGCGCCAGGTTCTGCACCAGCACGTCGGCGCTGGCCAGCAGGTCCTGCAGCACCGCCAGCGCCGGCGGCTGCTTGAGGTCCAGCGTGAGGCTCTCCTTGGAGCGGTTCACCCAGGTGAAGTGGGATGACAGGCCGTTGGCCCGCTGGTCGTAGGCGCGGGCGAAGTCGCCTTCGCCCGGCCGCTCCACCTTGATCACGCGGGCGCCCAGGTCGGCCAGCTGGCGGGTGCAGAAGGGCGCCGCGATCGCGTGTTCCAGCGAGACGACGGTGATGTTGTCGAGCGGGCGGGTCATGGCTGGCCTCAGTCCACAGTGGCGCCGGAGGCCTTGACGATGCGCGACCACTTGACCAGGTCTTCCTGCAGCAGCTTGGCGAACGCCTCCGAGCCCACGGGCTGGGTCGGCGTGCCGGCGATCTCCACGCCCTGCTGCTCGAGCTTGTCGCGCAGGTCCTTGGCGACGAGGGCCTTGGCCATCGCGTCTTCCAGGCGCGCGCTCACGTCGGCCGGCACCCCGGCGGGGGCGAACAGGCCGATCCACAGCGTGCCGCTGTAGCCGCGCACGACTTCGCCGATGGTGGGCACGTCGGGCAGCACGGGCGACCGGGTGGAGCCGCTCACGGCCAGGGCGCGCAGCTTGCCGGCCTTGATGTGCGCCAGCGACGAGGGCAGGCTGCCGAACAGGATCGGGAGCTGCCCGCCCAGCACGTCGTTCATCGCCGGCGCCACGCCCTTGTACGGCACGTGCTGCAGTTCGATGCCGGCCATGCTGTTGAGCATCTCGCCCAGCAGGTGGTTCAGCGTGCCGTTGCCGGCGGACGCGTACTGGTAGCCGTTCGGCTTGGCCTTGGCCAGCGCGATCAGCTCGCTCAGGTTCTTTGCCGGAAACGAGGGATGGACCAGCAGCACGTTGGGCACCGCGCCGATCAGCGCGATCGGGCGGAAGTCCTTCACCGGGTCGAAGCCGGGGTTCTTGTACAGCGCCGGGTTGATGGCCTGGGTGCTGCTGATGGTCATCAGCAGCGTGTAGCCGTCCTTGGGCGCCTTGGCCGCCAGCTGGGTGCCGATGTTGCCGCCGGCGCCGGGGCGGTTGTCCACCACCACGCTGGCCTGCAGCACCTCGGCCAGCTTCTGGCTGACGACGCGGCCCACGATGTCGTTGGTGCCGCCCGGCGCCTGCGGCACGATCATCGTGATGGGCCGGCTCGGGAAGGGCGACTGCGCGGCGGCCAGCAGGGGGGCCGCCAGGGCGGCGGCGAGCAGCGCGCGGCGCGCAGTGCTGAATCGGGGTCGGGTCATGGGAAGCTGTCTCCTTGGAGCCGCCATCGTGGCATCGGGGCGGGCGACCCACAATCATTCATTTCGCGAGCCAGCGTTCGGAAATTCCGAAGGCTTTAGCATGCCGGCATGGATTTCGACCTGACGGACCTGCGGCTGTTCACCGCCGTGGCGCGCGAGGGCAACCTCACGCGCGCCGCGCAGATGCAGCACCTGTCGCTGGCGGCCGCCAGCGCGCGCATCAAGGCGCTGGAGCAGCAGGCCGGCGTGCCGCTCCTGCAGCGCGAAGCCCGCGGCGTGCGGCTGCTGCCGGCGGGCGAGGCGTTCCTGCACCACGTGCGCGCCGTGCTGCGCGAGACGCAGGCCCTGCGCGACGAGCTGGACGAATATGGCGCCGGGCTGCGCGGCCACGTGCGGGTGTTCGCCAACACCACGGCCGTCACCGATTTCCTGCCCGAGATCCTGCCGGGCTTCTTCAAGGCCCATCCCGGCGTCAACATCGACCTGCGCGAGAAGCCCAATGCCGAGATCGCGAGCGGCGTCCTGGAGGGCAGCGCCGACGTGGGCATCGTGGCCGGCGAGGTGGACACGCGCGGCCTGCGCGCCATCCACTTCAGCACCGACCAGCTCGTGCTGGTGGTCCCGCGCGGCCACCGCCTGGCACGCCGCAAGCGGGTCGCCTTCGCCGACACGCTGGCCGAGGATGCTGTGGGCATGCATGGCGGCAGCACGCTGCAGGCCTTCCTGTCGAACATCACCGAGGACCTGGGCCGCACCCTGAAGCTGCGCATCCAGGTCTACGGCTTCGACGCCATGTGCCGCATGATCGCGGCCGGCGTGGGCGTCGGGGTGGTCCCGGAGAGCGCGGCCAGGCGCAACGTGGCCACGCTGGACCTGGTGCAGGTGGAGCTGACCGACGCCTGGCGCGTCCGCAAGCGCTACATCCTGGTGCGCGAGGGCGACATGCTGGCGACGTACGCGCGTTCGCTGGTCCAGACGGTCTGCACGCACTACGGCTGCGACGTGCGGATCTGACCTCATGACAGAGGCACGCCGGGGCTCGACCCGGCGTCCGTCGCCGGAACGCGGCCGCACCCTGAACCACGAGCGGGAGGTGGATTGCGGGTCGAGCCCGCAATGACGGGGAAGGGGCACGCCGGGCTCGATCAGACCCGTCCCGGGCGCGCCTCGGAGACTCGTCATTCCCGGGCTCCCTCAAATCGTCGTCATGCCGGGTTCCCTCTCGTCGTCATGCCGGGCTCGACCCGGCATCCATCTCCGGAGCGGGATCGCACCTGAAGCCCGTTTGGGAGATGGATTGCTGGCCAAGCCCGGCATGACGGGAGTGGAAGCGCTCCCCCGCCATGACGCAAGCGCGGCTCAGGCCCGTCGCGCAACGCGGGGAAGCCAGCATGGCCGGCCGGCACGAACCGGTTACGCTCGTGCCGCACCCCGCCCGTTTCGCATCCGGCATGACCCCGACCACCGATCCCGACCTCGCTCCCTACGTCTCGCACCAGGAGTTCCGCACCGGCCTGCCTGCCGGCCACTTCCGCGTCATCATCAACCGCAAGCTGGCGCGCGGCTACGTGTCGCAGCGGCTGTGGATGCTGCCGGTGCTGTTGCCCGTGTTCGGCGCCGGCCTGGCGCTCGCGCTGAGCGGCTACACCTGGGCCGGCGGCCTCCTGGTCGCCCTGGGCGTGGTGGTGAACCGGGCCGTGGTGTGGGGCGCCGGCAAGATCCTCCTGCACCTGGCCCTCAAGGACCCCGCGACCTACGACTTCGCGACGCAGCACGCGATCCTGGAAGTGCGGCGGGTGTGAGCGCCGGGCCGCGCTTCACCGGCCGGCTGAAGGCCTGGCACGATGACCGGGGCTACGGCTTCATCGAGCCGGCGCAGGGCGGCCAGGAAATCTTCGTCCACGTCTCGGCGTTCGCACCGCGGGTCGGCCGGCCCCAGCAGGGCGAGGTGTTGACCTTCGAGGTCGAGCCCGGCCCGCGTGGCAAGAAGCGCGCGAAGCGTGTCGAGGTCGTGCGCCAGCCCGCGCGCGCCCGGGCACGGCGCGACTCGCCGGCGGCCTGGGGCACGGCCACGCTGTTCGCCATTCCGGCCTTCGCGGCGCTGGTGCTGGCCGTCGCCGTGTTGTGGAAGCCGCCGGCCGGCGTGGCCGTCGTCTACCTGGTGGCGAGCGGGGTCGCCTTCGTCGCCTATGCGCTCGACAAGGCCGCCGCCCGGCGCGGCGATTCCCGCACGCCGGAAGCGACCCTGCACCTGCTGGCCCTGGTGGGCGGCTGGCCGGGCGCGCTGCTGGCGCAGCAGTTCCTGCGGCACAAGTCGGTCAAGGCCGGGTTCCGCGCCGCCTTCTGGGGCACGGTGCTGCTCAACGTGGCCGCCTTCGTGGCCTTGTGCTCGCCGTTCGCCCGGCGGCTGTGGCCGTTCCACTGAGGGGGTCGTGCGGGCGCCGGTAGGATGGCGCTCCCTCGTTTCGCCAGGAGCCCGCCATGTCCGACGTCACCCCCATCCGCGATCCCGGCACCGATTCCCTGCTGACGCCGCAGAACGCGGTGCTGGCGCTCATCGACTACCAGCCCGAACAGTACGCGGGCGTCCGCTCGGTGGGCCACGACGAACTGCTGGCCCACGTGACCATGCTCGGTCGCGTGGCCACGGTGTTCGGACTGCCCGTCGTGCTGAGCACCGTCTACGTCAAGCACGGCATGTCGGGCACCAACCCCGAGCTGCGCGAGGCACTGCCGGGCGTGCCCGAGATCGACCGCACCTCCATGAATTCGTGGGAGGACCCCGACTTCCGCGCCGCTGTGCAGAAGACCGGGCGCCGCAAGCTCGTCATCGCCGGCCTGTGGACCGAGGTCTGCGTCGCCTTCCCGACCCTGGACGCGATCCGCGAAGGCTACGAGGTCTACGTGGTGGCCGACGCCATCGGCGGCGTGAGCAAGGTGGCGCACGACAGCGCCATGCAGCGCATGGTGCAGGCCGGCGCGGTGCCCATCACGGTGCTGGGCCTGGCCTGCGAGCTGCAGCGCGACTGGGGCCGGCCGCAAGCCGACCGGCTGCGCGGGATCATGCGCGAGTACTTCGGCAAGATGCACGCCCTGCAGCGCTAGGGGCCGGCCGGCGGCCGATCCGCGACGGCCGCCTCCGTGTGCATGACGCACTGCCAGCGGTCGCCCGTGCGGATCCAGGTCGATGTGTCGCGCATCTCCTGGGTCTGGGTGGCGCCGCCCGCGCGCGCCTTGACTTCCTGCTTCACGCGGTAGACCAGGATGCCCGTGGTGTCGTTGGGGAACACGACCATCATGTCGCTGAGGGTGAAGGCGGTCACGATCACCGACCCCTGTTCGGCCATCTTGCGGTAGGCGGCATGGTCGAACTGCATGGCGCCGTGCGAACTCACCATCAGCGCGCGTTCGCTCAGCAGCTCCAGCGCGACGTCGGTCTTCTGGTCGACGATCGATTGCCAGAAGCGGTGTTCCAGCTCGATGAGGGTCTTGGCGGGGGTGGTCATGGGAGGCTCCTCGGACGTGGACCCATGGTCCCGCCCGACCCGCCGAATGCAGTCGGGAGGTGCGGCCACTGGACGTCAGGCGGGTCCTACGCCGAGGTAGACCGCCGTTCGCCATTTACCATCGCCTGCCCACGAGACCTGGACCCGAGACGCCATGGAACCACGACGACTTCGCGCCGGCAGCGCGATCACCCCGCAGGAATTCGACGAGCTGTCCGACGAGCAGCTCGAGCGGCTGGTCCCCAAGCGCTACCGCGACGAGTTTCCGGGCAAGGACGGTTGCGCCGACGGGTACTTCTACCTGCACGACGGCACCGCCTACAGCTTCTACAAGGGCGGCCTGCTCGATGACTGAGCCGGGCGCGCGGCGGCACACCGTGGGCTGGCCCGAGGCGGTGGCGCATTTCGAGGCGCTGGCCCGCGATCCGGTCTTCGAACCCCTGGCCGCGCTGGTCGCGTCGCTGGCGTCGTCGCGTTATGCGGCGTCGCTTCATCCCTGCGCCGAGGACGAACTCCTGGTGCTCGGCCGCCGGCCGCAGTTCGAGGCCGGCCGCGACGAGTTGCAGGTGCGGTTCGAGCCGCAGCACCAGCAGTTCGTCTTCGCGCATGTGCAGCGGCCCGGTGAGGCCGAGCCCTGGTCGCGCGCGTGCGATGCCGGCGAGGGGCGCGCCGTGTTGGAACGGCTGTTCCACCGCCGGCTGCACTGGTTCCACGAAGGCTGACGGCAACCTCTGCCGCAAGACCCTGCCGGGGGTGCGACGGTCCGGCCTTCCTGCTATGGTGGTGCCGCTTCCGCCCGACGTCCCATGGCCGACTCCTACACCTTCCTGCGCCCGGCGCGCCTGCCGCTGTCGATGGCCGATCTCGGCACCGACACCGTCGGGCCGCTGCCTGCGGAGCAGGCGGTGCCCTGCCTGCGGCAGGCTTTCCCGCAGCTCGAATGGCCGTCGGCCACCGAGGCCAGGGGCGAGCTCGCCGAGGGCTGGGTGGAGTTCCGGTTGCATGACGACGAGAAGCTGGGCGCGTGGCTGTCGATGCGCTGCTCGCTGCGCGCCGACTACTCGGGTGCCGTGCAGGCCTTGTGCGACCGCTACGGCTGGATCGCCTTCGATTCCGGCGCCCGCCTGATCCAGCCGGGGCGCGCCCGCCTGGAGGCCGGCGCATGAAACCGCGCATCACGCTCCTGACCCTCGGCGTCGACGACCTGCCGGGGGCCGTGGCCTTCTACCGCGACGGCCTGGGCCTGCCCACCCAGGGCATCGTGGGCGAGCAGTTCGAGAACGGCGCCGTCGCATTCTTCGACCTGGAGGGCGGCCTGCGGCTGGCGCTGTGGCCGCGCAAGAGCCTGGCCATCGATTCCGGCCTGTCCACGGGGCCGCGCAGCGCCACCGAGTTCTGCCTGGCGCACAACGTGCGCACGCGGGCCGAGGTCGATGCGGTGGTCGCGCAGGTGCAGGCCGCCGGCGGCGTGCTGGTCAAGGCGCCGCATGACACCTTCTACGGCGGCTACGCGGCGTACTTCCAGGACCTCGATGGCCACCTCTGGGAAGTGGCCTGGAACCCGGAAATGCTGCCGGCCGACTGAGCGCGGGCAGGGCAGGGCGCCGCCGCGGCTATCCTGCCGGGCGGAGACACCCCCATGCAGATCGACTTCCTCGGCATCCAGGCCTTCCTGGCCGTGGCGGAGACCGGCGGCTTCAGCCAGGCCGCGGCCCGCCTGCACCTGTCGCAGACGGCCATCAGCCACCGCATGCGCAAGCTCGAGGACAGCCTGGGCGTGCAGCTGGTGGTGCGCACCTCGCGCGGCATCTCGCTCACCCAGGCCGGCGAGGCGCTGCTGCCGCGGGCGCGCCACGCAGTGCGCCAGCTGGAGGAGTCGTGCGACGTGGTCCGCACGCACGGCCAGAACGCGCCGCAATGGGTCACCTTCGGCTGCCTGCCCACCATTGCCGCCGGCATCCTGGCCCCGCTGCTGGAGCAGGTGCGCGCCGCGCATCCGCAGCTGCCGGTGCGGGTGTTCGACAGCTCGCCGGCCGAGATCGTGGAGCTGGTGCAGGCGCGCACGGCGGCCTTCGGCGTGTCGCTCGACCAGCCGGCCGCCGAGGGCCTGGCGATGCGCCTCGTCGCGCGCGAGCCGTTCGTGCTGGCCTGTCCGCGCGGGCACGCGCTGGCGGCGCGCCCGGCGGTCGGCTGGGCCGAACTGCGCGGCCAGCCCCTCGTGCGCATCAGCCTGCCCTCGGGCAACAGCGCGACCATCGACGAGAAGCTCGGCCCGCTGCGCGAGGGCCTGCAGTGGATCTACGAGGCACAGCGCACGGCCGTCGCCCTGAAGCTGGTGCGCCACGGCCTCGGCCTGACCATCGTGCCGCGGCTGGCGGTGCGCGACGAGGACGGCGTCGCCGTCGTGCCGTTGCACGAGCCCGAGGTGAGCCGGGCGATCGTGCTGCTCACGCGCCAGGGCGAGGCGCCGGGCGAGGCCGAGCGCTTCATCGCCGACACCGCCACCCAGCTGATCCGCGCCGCGCCGGGCCTCACGCCTGCATGAACCGCGTTCATCGGGCGCTCGAAACGATTCATTTCCCAGCCGGGGCGGTCGTCCCTAGACTGCCGGCGAGCGGACCGACCCGTGTCCGCCCGCCCTGGAGACTCCCCCGATGCGCACTTCCTCCTTCGCACCCACCCGGCGCCGGCTGCTGCTGGCCGGCGCGGCGACCATCGCCTCGCCGCTGGCCTTCGGCCAGGGCGGGTTCCCCTCGCAGCCGCTGAAGATCATCGTCCCGTTCGGCCCCGGCGGGCTGGCCGACGTCACGGCCCGCCTCACGGCCCAGAAACTGGGCGACAAGCTCGGCCAGCAGGTCCTGATCGACAACCGCCCGGGCGCGGGCGGCATCGTCGCCGCCCAGACCGCGCTCACCGCCCCCAAGGACGGCCACACGCTCATCCTGTTCAGCAACGGCACCACCATCGCCAAGACCCTGATCAAGCTGCCCTACGACCCGCAGGCCGACTTCGTGCCGGTGTCCTCGCTGGCCTACTTCGACCTGAACCTGCTGGTGAGCAAGGACAGCCGCTTCACCAACCTGAAGTCGCTGCTGGCCGAGGGCGCGCGCCGCCCGCTGACCTTCGGCACCATCAACCCGGGCAGCACCCAGCACCTGTCGGCCGAGCTGTTCAAGGCGGCGACCAAGTTGAACGCGACGCTGGTGCCGTTCAAGACCTCCGGCGAGGTGCAGGCCGGGCTGCAGCGCGGCGACATCGACGTCGGCTTCGAGTCGTACACGGCGCTGCGCGGCGCCATCGACGGCGGCGTGCTGCGTGCCATCGCGGGCACCGGCCCGGCGCGCACCCCCTGGCTGCCCAACGTGCCCACCGCCCGGGAGCAGGGCGTCGACTACGAGGTGACTGGCTGGAACGCGGTCTACGCGCCCAAGGGTGTGCCCGAGGCGGCGCTCGAAGTCATCGGCAATGCGATGCGCGACGTGCTGGCGCAGCCCGAGCTGCGCAAGCGGCTGGCCGAGATGGGAGCCGATCCGCGCGCCAGCACCGCCGCCGAGATGGGCTCGGTGTTCGAACGCGACCGCCGCAAGTGGCAGCAAGTCATCCAGCAGGCGGGCATCAAGGTCTGACATGGTCGTCCTCGACACCTCCGCATCCGTCCTGCGCCCCGTGCAGCAGCCCGACGCCCCGCTGGTGGACTCGCATGTCCACGTGTTCCGGCGCGGCATGCCGCTGATCGACAACCCGCGCCACGCGCCCACCTACGAGTTCACCGCCGAACAGCTCGAAGGCACCCTCGCCGAGCACGGCGTGAAGTTCTGCGTCATCGCGGCGGCCAGCCCCTGGGGCGACTGCAACGACTACGTGGTGCAGGCGTTGCGCACCCGCCCGCTGTGGCGCGGCACCGCCATCCTGGAGCCCACGGCCACCCGCCACGAGCTGGAGCACCTGGCGCGCGCCGGCATGGTCGGCGTGCGATTGCCCTTCATCAGCCTCACCGACCTGCCGGACCTCACGACCTGGGAGTACCGGCGCTTCCTCTGGCGCCTGGCCGACCTCGACTGGCACGTGCACCTGCACCTGGACGGGCCGCGCATCCCGCAGGTGCTGCCGCACCTGGAGAACGCGGGCGTGAAGATCGTCATCGACCACATCGGCCGGCCCGATCCGGCACTCAAGGAGAAGTGCGCCGGCTTCGAGGCGGTGACGCGGTCGGTGGAGAAGGGCCGCACCTGGGTCAAGCTGTCGGGCGGCTACCGGCTCGGGTCGCACGCCGCCGCCCTGGCCCGGGAGCTGTGCCGCCGGGTCGGCTACGAACGCATGCTGTGGGCCAGCGACTGCCCCTTCGTGGGCGCCGAGTCCACCACCTACCGCAGCACCGTGGACTGGCTGGCCGACGCGGTGCCCGACGAGGCCATGCGCCGGGTGCTGGGCCTGAACGCCATCGACCTGTACTTCCGCCATCCGCCGGCCGCCGCATGATCATCATCGACTCGCAGGTCCACGTCTGGGAGGCGCACCGGCCCGACCGGCCCTGGCCGGCCGAGAGCCTGGCGGCCGCGGGTGGCTTCGTCGCCGTGCCGGGCGCCCGCCCGCACCGCGCCGAGCCCGTGGATGCCGCCGAGATGGCGGCCATGATGGATGCGGCGGGCGTGCACCGCGCCGTCATCGTGCCGCCGTCGCCGGCCGGTGACAGCAACCTGTTCGCGCTCGAGGCGGCGCAGCAGTACCCCGACCGCTTCGTCGTGATGGGCCGCTTCGATCCCATGGCGGCCGGTGCGCGCGAGCGGCTGGCCGGCTGGCTGGAGCAGCCGCACATGGCCGGCATCCGCATGACCTTCCACAAGCCGCAGTGGAGCGGCTGGCTGGACGACGGCAGCATCGACTGGTTCTGGGCCGACTGCGAGCGGCTGGGCATCCCGCTGATGCTGCTGGTGCCCGGCCGCCTGGAGGCCGTGGGCCGGATCGCGCAGCGCCATCCCGGGTTGCAGCTGGTGATCGACCACCTGGGCATCCACAGCAACCTGCGCGATGCCGCCTGCGCCGGCGACATCGCGGCGCTGGTCGCACTGGCCCGTCACCCCAACGTGTCGGCCAAGGCATCGGCCGTGCCCTGCTACTCGAACGAGCCCTACCCGTTCCGCAACCTGGACGGCTACCTGAGGGCTGTGTACGACGCCTTCGGGCCGCGCCGCCTGTTCTGGGGCTCCGACGTGACGCGCCTGCCGTGCAGCTACACCGAGGCGGTGGAGCACTTCACCCGGGCGCTCGACTTCATTCCGCCGGCGGAACTGCCGTGGGTGATGGGGCGGGGGCTGTCCGAGTTGTTGCGCTGGTGAGTGGCGGCGTGCCGGGGTCGCCTCTCGGCGTCGTCGTGCAGCCTCGACCCTGAAAGTCGTCATACCGGGCTCATCGTCACGCCGGCCCCCCTCAGAGTCGTCTGCCGGGCTCGACCCGGCATCCATCTCCGGAACCGGGCCGCACCTGAACGGCGGTCGGGAGATGGATTGCGGGTCGAGCCCGCAATGACGGGGAGGGGGATGACGTGGCCCGCGCGAGGGGCGTCATGCTGCGCTCGACCCTGACATTCGCCACGCCGACCCACCTTCAGAGTCGTCATGCCGGGCTCGACCCGGCATCCATCTCCGGAACCGGGCTGCACCTGAACCACGGTTGGGAGATGGATTGCGGGTCAAGCCCGCAACGACGGCGAAGGTGCATGTCGCCTCGACCCCGCCGTGGCGTGGAGCGGTCCGCCCTTGCCCTGACGCCAGCAACGGTGAATGATGCGCACCTTCCGCATCGTCCCGAGGCCCGCCCATGACCCAGCCCGGCATCCATTCCGAGTTCCTCGTCCTGTCCCGCGGGCAATGGGACGAGGACAAGAGTCCCGACGAGATTCAGGCCGCCATCGATGCCTTCTACGGCTGGCACGAGGCGCTGGTGGAGCAGGGCCTGGCCAGGCCCGGGCAGCGGCTGGGGCCCGAGGGCCGGGTGGTGTCGCGGCAGGCCATCGTCGACGGGCCGTTCGCCGAGGCCAAGGAGGTGGTGGGCGGCTACTGGTTCATGATCGCCGCCAGCCTGGACGAGGCCGCGGCCCTCCTCGCCGGCAATCCCTGCCTCGCCTGTGGACTGCAGATGGAGGTCCGTCCGCTCGACCCCGAGCGCGCGTCGGCGCACGTGCAGGCCAGCGAGACGCCCGCGAGCCGCCGGCGGCCCTGAGCATGCCGGCACCCGCCACCATCCGCCGCCTGCTGCCCGCCGACGCCGAGGCATACCGCGCCCTGATGCTGGAGGCCTACGCGGCCACGCCCGATGCGTTCACGTCGACGGTCGCCGAGCGCAGCGCGCTGCCGCTCCCCTGGTGGGCCGCGCGCCTGGCCGATGACCCGGGCGCCGGGCAGCGCGTGTGCGGAGCCTTCGTCGACGGCGCACTGGCGGGGGCCGCCGGGCTGGCCTTCGAGCAGCGGGAACGGACCCGCCACAAGGCCCTGCTGTTCGGCATGACGGTGCGCCCGGTCTTTCGCCGCCACGGCCTCGGCCGGGCGCTGGTCGAGGCCGTGTTGCGCGAGGCCGCGGCGGCCCCATCCACGCGCGTCGTCCAGCTGACGGTCACCGACACCAACCGCGCGGCCCTGCGCCTGTACGCCGCCTGCGGCTTCCAGCCCTTCGGCACCGAGCCCATGGCGGTGCGGGTGGACGGCCGCGACGTGGCCAAGGTCCACATGTGGCGCCTGGTCGATCGGTCGGGCTGACCACCGAAAGCTGACGACCACGCACCGCGGCGTGCGGATGAGCACCTGAATGGCCCCGCTTTGGGTAGAGTCAGACGCCCCTGGACGAGCCAGGCGGCGGGAGTGCTGCCCGGCCGGCTCGCCAACGATGACGCATGACGAAGCCACCGGTTCCGGACGATGTCCGCCGATTCCTGCTCACCAGCGTGCCCTCGGTTCCGTACCTAGAGGCGCTGCTGTTGATGCGGGCCGACCCCGAGACGGCCTGGGACGCCTTCCGGGTGGCCGGGCGGCTGTACATCCCCGAGTCGCACGCGCTGGAGATGCTGCGGGCCCTGGAGGCTGCGAACTTCGTGGTGCGCACGTCCGAAGGCCACTTCTGCTTCCGGCCGGCCACGCCCGAGATGCGCTCGGTGATCGACACCGTTGCGACGACCTATGCATCCAACCTGGTCGGCGTGACCGAGCTGATCCATTCACGCATCGACAAGCGCGCCCTGCAGTTCGCCGACGCGTTCCGCTGGAAGAAGGAGGACCGCTGACCCATGGCCGCGTTGATCTATTCACTGTGTGCGCTGACCAGCCTGGCCGCCGCCGGGCTGCTGTGGCGCGCCTGGGCCGGTTCGCGGGCTCCGCTGCTCTTCTGGAGCGCCCTGTGCTTCCTGATGCTGGCCGCCAACAACGTGCTGCTGGTGCTCGACAAGGTGGTCTGGCCGGTCGAGGTGGACCTGCGCACCGCTCGCCTGGGCACCGCGCTGGCTGCGGTGGTCGTGCTGCTGGTGGGTCTGGTGTGGGAGGATGACTGAATGAACGACCTGCTGGCCGGCGCCGTCGCCATGGGCTTCGCCCTGATCGGGCTGTTTTTCCTGCGTTTCTGGCGCCGCACGGGCGACCGCTTCTTCCTGTACTTCGCCGCCTCGTTCTGGATCGAGACGGCCAACCGGATCGCGCTCTCGCTGGTGCCCTATGCGAGCGAGCACGAGCCGGTGTTCTACCTGGTGCGCTTGCTCGGATACGCACTCATCCTCGTGGCCATCTGGCAGAAGAACCGGGCCCGGCGGTGAGGTGGATCAAGCTGCAACTGCGCTTCCTGGTGCCGCTGGTGGCGGTGCTGGCGCTGGTCGCGTGGCTGGCGCTGCCGGTGCTGGACCGGCTCACGCTGCGCTGGTTCGCGCGTGACCTCAACCTGCGCGGCGCGCTGGTCGCCAACACGCTGGCCGACTCGGTCTCCGAAGCCCTGGCCGACCCTCGCGGGCGGCGCCTGCCGGCCCTGTTCGGCCGCGTCGTGCAGGACGAGCGGCTGGTGGCCATCGGCTGGTGCTCGCCCAAGGGCGAGCTGCTGGTGCGCACCCCGTTGTTCCCGCAGTGGCTCAATTGCGAGATGGCCGAGCAGGCCACGCAGGAGCGTTCGCAGCAACTGAGCATCGAGGGCGGGCCGGTGCACGTGAGCATGCACGCGATGACGGCCGAGACCGGGCCGGTAGGCCAGCTGGTGCTGCTGCACGACCTGAGCTTCATCGAGCGGCGCAGCCAGGACACGCGCAATTACCTGATCGCGCTGCTGGCCGGACTGGGCGTCCTGATCGGGCTGGTGACGATGGCCGTGGCACAACTGAGTTGGCGCGGCTGGATGCGCGGCACCCGGGCGTTGCTGCGCGGCGAGGGCATCCTGACACCGCCGGTGGCCGGCGCGCCGGAGCTGGAGCCGCTGGCGGCCGACCTGCGCGCGCGCCTGCGCGACCTGGAGGACGAGTACCGGCGCTCGCGGCCGCAGGACGCGGTCTGGGATGCGCCGCAGCTGCAGTCGCTGCTGCGCACCCAGCTGCGCGGCGACCAGGTGATCGTGGTCTCCAACCGCGAGCCTTACCTGCACGAGCGCGGCGAGGACGGCCAGATCGTGGTGCGGCGCCCGGCCAGCGGGCTGGTCACGGCGGTCGAGCCGGTGATGCGGGCCTGTTCGGGCACCTGGATCGCCCACGGCAGCGGCAGCGCCGACCGCGCGGTGGTCGACCGCAACGACCGCGTGAGCCTGCCGCCGGGGCAGGACGAGTACCGGCTGCGGCGCCTCTGGCTGACGCCGGAGGAAGAACAGGGCTACTACTACGGCTTCGCCAACGAGGGCCTGTGGCCGCTGTGCCACGTGGCCCACGTGCGGCCGGTGTTCCGCGAGTCCGACTGGCAGTGCTACCGCGAGGTCAACCAGCGCTTCGCCGACGCAGTGGTGTCCGAGGCACGCAGCGACGATCCCATCGTGCTGGTGCAGGACTACCACTTCGCGCTGCTGCCGGCGATGGTGCGGCGCCGGCTGCCGCGCGCGACCATCCTGACCTTCTGGCACATCCCCTGGCCCAACTCCGAATCGTTCGGCATCTGTCCCTGGCGCACCGAGCTGCTCGAGGGCCTGCTGGGCAGCACCATCGTGGGCTTCCACACGCCCTACCACTGCAAGAACTTCCTGGACGCGGTCGACCGCTACCTGGAGGCGCGCATCGAGCACGAGCACTCCACGGTGAGCTACCGCGGCGAGCAGAGCCTGGTGCAAAGCTACCCGATCTCGATCGCCTGGCCGTCGCCCGAAGCCGTGGCCGCCATGCCGTCGCCGGCCGAGTGCCGCCGCCGCATCGGGGCGGAGCTGGACATCCCGCCGGACCACCGGCTGGCGGTGGGCGTCGACCGCTTCGACTACACCAAGGGCATCCTGGAGCGGCTGCACGCCGTCGAGCGGCTGCTGGAGAAGCACCCGCGCTGGCGCGACCACTTCACCTTCGTGCAGGTGGCCGCGCCCACCCGGGCGGTGCTGGAGGAATACCAGGCGTTCCAGCAGCGCATCGAGGCACTGGCGCGGCGCATCAACCAGCGTTTCGGCGCCGGCGGGCGCGACCCGGTGCGCCTGCTGGCACGGCACCACGAGCACGACGCGGTCAACCGCCTGTTCCGCGCGGCCGACGTCTGCCTGGTCACCAGCCTGCACGACGGCATGAACCTGGTGTCCAAGGAATTCGTCGCGGCGCGCGACGACGAGCAGGGCGTGCTCGTGCTCAGCCGGTTCGCCGGCGCGGCGCGCGACCTGCCCGAGGCGCTGGTCGTCAACCCCTACCACGTCGAGGAGGTGGCCGACGCGCTGCACCAGGCGCTGACCATGCCGGTGGGCGAGCAGCGCGAGCGCATGGCGCACCTGCGCAGCACGGTGCGCGAGGCCAACGTCTACCGCTGGGCGGGGCGCATGCTGACCGACGCGGCGCGCTGGCGCCTGCGCGAGCGGGTGTCGCTGCGGGTGCAGCGGCAGCACGAGGGCGGCTGGGACTGAGGGCGCGGCCGGCGCGCGGTCCGCGCTACTTGTAGAACGCCTCCACGGCGCCCTTGAGCTTGATCATCAGTGGGTGGCCCTTGCGGTCCACCGTCTTGCCGGCCGGCACCCGGATCCAGCCCTCGCTGACACAGTACTCCTCGACGTCCTCGCGCACCTTGCCGTTGAAGCGGATGCCGACCTCGTACTGGAACACCTCGCGCACGTGGTGCGGGCTGCGGGGGTCGATGGACAGGCGGTCGGGCAGGGCGGGGCGGTCGGTGGGGGGCGTGGCTTCGTCAGTCATGGGGCCGCATTGTGCAGAAAAGCGCCGGCCCGCCTTGCGCGCCGCCTTCCGCAGCTCAGGGCAGCGGCAGTTGTGCCGGCGGCTGCGGCTCGCCCGGGTCCAGTGGCAGGCGCACGGTGAACTCGGACCCCTTGTCGCGTCCCGCGCTGCGCGCCTGGACGCTGCCGCCGTGCAACTGCATCACCTCGCGCACCACGGCCAGGCCGATCCCCAGGCCGCTCGGGTCGATGTCCTGCGCCGCCTGTTCCCGGCTGAACAGGTCGAAGATGCGCGGCAGCTCCTGGGGGTCGATGCCGATGCCGGTGTCCTCGACGCGCAACAGGACGTCGTCGCCTTCCTGCGTGGGCTTGAGCCAGATCGAACCGCCGGCGGGGGTGTACTTGATCGCATTGCCCACCAGGTTCAGCAGCACCTGCTGGAAACGGTCGGCATCGATCCGCACCGGCAGGCGCCCGGCCGGCAGGATGCATTCGAGGGCCACGCCCTTGATGCGCGCCTGCGGCTGCAGCGCGGTGACCGAGCCCAGCGCGACCTCGCGCAGGTCTGCCGGCTCCAGCTGCAGGCCGACCTTGCCGCCCTCCAGCCGCGAGACCTCCATCAGGTCTTCCGCCAGCCTGCGCAGCGCGCCGACCTGGCTCTGGATGATGTCGACCACGCGCCGGGTCTTCTCGTCGGAATGGAGCTTTTCCAGGATGAAGGCGGAGTTCTGCAGCGGGGCCATGGGATTGCGCATCTCGTGGCCCAGCGTGCGCAGGAACTGCAGGGTCCTCTGGTGCGCCGCCTGCAGCCGGTCGCGCTCGGCTTCCAGGCCCTTGGTCCAGGTGTGCAGGTCCGAGCGGTCGCGCATGACCTTCACGAAGCCGATCAGTTGGCCCTGGGCATCGCGGATGGCGTCGACGGAGCCGGTGACCCAGATGCGCGTGCCGTCCTTGCGCAGGTGCCAGCGGTCGTCCTCCGAGCGGCTGTCGCGCCGCGCGACCTCGAGTTCGTGGTCGTGGAAGCCCTTCGCCCGGTCTTCCGGGGTGAACAGCAACTCGCCCACGTGCCGGCCGATGGCCTCCCCGGCCGCGTGGCCGAGCAGGGTTTCCGCGGCGCCGCACCAGGCGACGACGCGGCCTCCGGCGTCGAGCGCGACGAGGGCGTATTCCTTGGTCTGGGTCAGCAGTCCGTCGATGAGCGCACGCTGCAGCGTACCGGGGGCCAGGGGATCTTGCATCGGCCACCCAGAATACAGGCGGGCGGAACCCGGCCGTGGCGGCCCGCGGCCCAGCAGGAGTCAGCAGGCGCAACGGTTGCTGCAATCCGTTGCGGCGGGGCCCGGCAGTGGCGACGGCAGGGCCTGTTTGCCGCACCATTCGTGGATGACCTCGAACCCGCCCGCCCATTCCATCCCGAATGCCGAGCTCATCCGGGCCGTCCTCGACGGCCAGGTCGTGCAGGTCACGCCGAACGATGATGGCTGGACCGACATGGAGCCGGCCGTCGCCGTGGCCACGCTGGTGCGATCGGCGCCCGGCCTGAAGTTCCGGCTCAAGCCCAGGACGCTGGTGCACTGGCTGCCCGTGGTGCGCGATGCCAAGAATGGCCCGGGCCTGGGCAACGTCTATCTCGACCGCGACCGCGTGCCGCGCGACCTGCCCAGCGGCCAGGTGGTGCGCCTGATCCGCCTCGAACTCGACCCGAACACGCTCGAACCGCTGGGAGTGACGACCGAGGAACCCTGACCTGCGGTCGTCCGTGACACGTCGGCCGTGAAGGCCGATGCACCTGTGAACGTGGGCAGCACGCGACACGGGTAGCCCGGCCGTCAACGCTGACAGGTCCGCGATTGCGAGCACCTGCACATTGCTGCATGCTCGCGGGGTGAACGAGGAGCTCGTCCGGACCGACGCCCCGACGCGCCTGGCCGACTGGCTCCAGCGACGCGCCGGTGCGCTGGTGTTGGCGGCCGGTTACCTGCTGTTCGGGCTGCTCTGGATCCTGTTTTCGGACAGCGCCGGCCAGCTGCTGTTCACCACCCCCGAGTCGCTCACCGTCTTCCAGAGCTGGAAGGGCGGCGGCTTCGTGCTGCTGTCCGCGCTGTTCGTCTATGCCGTGCTGGCGTTGCGCCGCCACCGCTCGCCCGACGAGGCCTCCACCCTGCTGCCGCCGCAGCTGCAGCCGTCCGGCCGCGGCCGCCTGCCGGTGGTGGTGCTGCTGTCGCTGCTGGTCCTGGCCACCGGCCTGCCGATGGTGGCCCTGCTCGGGTGGAACGTGTCGCGCGACACGCGGTTGCAGGTCGACGCGGCTGACCGGCTGGTCCGCGACGTGGCCCGGAACACCGCGTCCGATGTCGCCAGCTTCTTCAACTCGCAACAGCGCATCGCCGCGTCGCTGGCGCAGCGCGATGCGGTGCGCGCACTCGACCCGGCCGCCTGCGATCCACTGCTGCCCGAGCTGGCGGCCATCCACGAGGCGGTGTTCGAGATCTCCAGCTTCCACGCCGATGGCCGCCTGGCCTGCGGCCGGCCCGAGCGCCGCAACCTGCCGCCGCCGGCCTGGACGCAGGCGTTGCAGCGCACCCGCGCCCCGCTGGTCGCGCCCCTCGGGCGCGAGGGCGTTGCCGACGTCTGGCGCTTCGCCGTGGTCCAGCCCGTCTTCGGCGCCGACGGTGCCCTGCGCGGCGCCGTCGAGATGGTGCTGCCGGTGTCGGCGCTGGTCCCGCTGGTGGAGACGCCGCTGCCCGACGGCGGGGCGGTGGTCCTGGTGGACCCGCTGCGCCAGCGAGCCGGGCGCTTCCCGGGCGGCCTCGAGTACGTCGGCACCCGCGCCAGCGATCCCGGCGTGGTGCAGCGCATGGCCGTCGATCTCCCCGACGCCACCACCACCCGGGCGAGGGGTCCCGACGGCGTCGAGCGGCTGACCGGCGTGGCGCCCGTGGGGCGCACCGGCTGGTACGTCGCGGCCGGCGTGCCGGTCGCCAGCATCTACGGGCCGGCGCGCACCGCGTTCCTGCATTCGCTGCTGGTGGGCCTGGCCATCGTGGCCTTGTGCGTGTGGCTGGTGCTGGTGATCGGCCGCAGCATCACCGGCCCGCTGCAGGGGCTGCGGCGCACCGCCGCGGGCGCGGCCGTCGGCGATTTCTCGGTGCGCGCGCCCGAGCGCGGCCCGGCCGAACTGGCGGCGGTGGCCGCGGGCTTCAACCAGATGCTCGAGCGCCTCCCCGAACTGCAGCGCGAACTGCGCGAGAGCGAGCTGCGCAACCGCAACCTGCTGGAGAAGATCTCGAGCAACGTGCCGGGCGCCATCTTCATGTTCCAGATGCTGCCGGACGGCCACACCCGCATCCCGTTCGCCAGCCAGGGCCTGCGCGCGGTGTTCGAGCTCGACCCGGCCGACGTGGCGCACGATGCGCGGCCCGCCTTCGAGCGCCTGCACCCGCTGGACCGCGACCGCGTCGAGCAGCTGGTGGCCGGGAGCGCCCGTTCGCTCGAGCCGCTGGTCGCCGAGTACCGCTTGCTGCTGCCGCGTGCCGGCTTGCGCCACGTGCTGACCAACGCGCTGCCCGAGCTCGCAGCCGACGGCTCCGTCATCTTCTACGGCTCGGTCATCGACGTCAGCTCCCTGCACCAGGCCCAGCAGGCGCTGGAGGAGGCCAACCGCACGCTGGAGCAGCGCATCGGCGAGCGCACGGCCGAACTGGCCCAGACCAACCAGGCGCTCGAATCGTTCTCGTATTCGGTCGCGCACGACCTGCGCGCACCGCTCGCCTCCATCGACGGCTTCGCCCAGGCGATGACCGAGGCGCTCGATCGCGACGATCCGTGGCGCGCGCGCGGCTACGCCGCACGCGTGGTGGCCAACGCGGCCCGCATGAACCTGCTGATCGAGGGCTTCCTGGCCCTGGCGCGGGCCGGCCGCGAGCCGCTGGTCGACTCGCCGGTCGACCTGCAGCGCCTGCTGTCCGAGGTGCTGGCCGAGGTGCCGCGCCCGCCCGCCGCGCGCATCGAGGTGCAGCCGCTGCCGCGCGTGCTGGCGGACCAGGCCACGCTGCGCCAGGTCTGGCACAACCTGCTGTCCAACGCCGTCAAGTACAGCGGCCGGCGCGAGCAGCCGGTCGTGCGGGTCGCCTGCGAGCGCGGCGACGGCGAGCTGGTGTTCTCGGTGCAGGACAACGGCGCCGGCTTCGATCCGGCCTACGCCGGCAAGCTGTTCACGCCGTTCTCGCGGCTGCACAAGGCCGACGAATTCGAGGGCACCGGCGTCGGCCTGGCGCTGGTGCGGCGCATCGTCGAGCGGCACGGTGGACGGATCTGGGCCCGCTCGGAGCCCGATCGCGGCGCCACCTTCTCGTTCACGCTGCCGCTGGAGCGCCTGCTGGCCGGCGGCGCAAGCGCGGCCCCGGGCGTCGCCGGCGGCAGCTAGGTCAGGTCGGCGGCCTCGGCGGCCAGCGCCGACAGCGTGCCATCCACTGCTTCGCGCACCGCCGCGGCCAGCGCGTCGGTCGGCGTCGAGGCGTCGCCCCGCAGCACCAGTTCGGCGCTGGCGGCGCGCCGCGCCAGTTCGTCGGCCGCCATGGTGCCGGCCATGCCCTTGAGGGTGTGGAACAGGGCGCAGGCCCGCTCGGGCGGCGTGTCGAGCGACAGCTCCTGCAACTGGCCCGCGGTGTCCTGCAGGCTCTTGCGGAACAGGGGCACCATGCGTTCGAGCAGGCTGGGGTTGCCGCCCAGGCGCTCCAGCGCCACGGCGCGGCTCCAGAACGCGGGCCCGGCGGGGGCCACATCGACGTCCGCGGGGCGCGGCGGCGCAGCGGCGCGCTCGCGCGCCGTCGTGATCGCACGCTGCAGCACCGCCATCAGGTTCGGAAGGTCGATCGGCTTGCCCAGGTGGTCGTCCATGCCGGCGGCCAGGCAGCGGTCGCGGTCGGCCGCCATGGCGTTGGCCGTCATGGCGATGATGGGCAACCGCGTGGCGCCCAGCCGGGTGCGGATCTCGCGCGTGGCGGCCAGGCCGTCCATCACCGGCATCTGCATGTCCATCAGCACCGCGTCGAAGGCGGGCTCGGCGGTCTGCACCCGGTGCACGCCTTCCTGGCCGTCGTTGGCCAGCGTGACCTGCGCGCCCTGGCTGGTCAGCAGCTCGCGCGCGACCTGCTGGTTGACCGGGTTGTCCTCGACCACCAGCAGGCGCATGCCGGCCAGCGGCCGTGCGCCGGGGTCCAGCGGCGGCGCCGGCTCGGGTTGCAGCGGCGCCGCCAGGCTGGGCTCGGCGACCGGCAGCTGGAGTTCGAAGTGGAACCGGCTGCCCTGGCCGAGCTGGCTGTCCACGCGCAGCTCGCCGCCCATCATGGCCACCAGGCGGCGGCAAATGCCCAGCCCCAGGCCGGTGCCGCCATAGGTGCGCGTGATCGCGGCCGACGCCTGGCTGAAGTCGCTGAACACGCGCGCCTGGTCCTCGGGGGCGATGCCGATGCCGGTGTCGCTGACCTCCACGCCCACGCGCACGGCGTCGCCCTCGCGTCCGAGCTGGCGGACGCGCACGGCCACCTCGCCCGCGGGCGTGAACTTGACGGCATTGCCGCCCAGGTTCGCCAGTACCTGGCGCAGCCGCATGTCGTCGCCCACCAGCACCGGCGGCAGCCCGGGGTCGAGCTCGATCGACACCCGCAGTTCCTTGCCGGTGGCGGCGCCCGAGAGGATGGAGCGCAGGTCGTGCAGCAGCACGTCGAAGCGGAACGGCGCCGGGTCGAGCATCATCTTGCCGGCCTCGATCTTCGACAGGTCGAGGATGTCGTTCAGGATGCCGAGCAGGGAGCGGGCCGCATGTTCGGCCTTGCTCGCCCAGTCGGCCTGGCGGGCCTCGAGCGCGGTGCCGCGCAGCAGCCCCAGCATGCCCAGCACGGCGTTCATGGGCGTGCGGATCTCGTGGCTCATGTGAGAGAGGAACTGGCTCTTGGCCTGGCTGGCCTGCAGCGCCTGCTCCTGCGCCAGCTTCAGCTCGGTGATGTCCATCGCGAACACGAACAGCCCGCAGGCATGGCCGTGCTCCATGTCGGGGACCACGTGCATCAGCGTGATGGCGCTGCCGCCGCCGCGGCGCGGCTGGCTGAGCTCGAAGTGCTGGGCGCGGCCGGCCAGGGCCTCGCGCATGCGCGGCTCCAGTTGCGCGAAGGCCGAGCCGCCCACGATGTCGGCCATCGACTGCCCGAGCAGCTGCGGGCCGGGCCGGCCCAGCGACAGGATCATGGCGCGGTTGACCAGCCGGCAGCGCAGGTCGGCGTCCCAGTAGGACAGCTTGGCCGGGATGCTGTCGGTCATCAGCCGCATCAGGTGCTCGCTCTCGGCCAGCCGGCGTTCGGCCAGGCGGCGCGGCGTGATGTCGGCGGCGGTGAGCAGGAAGCCGCCGTCCTCGTCGTGGTCGGGCTGCACGTCGGCATCGAACCAGCACAGGGTGCCGTCCTTGCGCCGGTGCAGCAGTTCCATCCGCACGCTGGTCGAGCCGTGGCGCAAGGGATCCACGCCCTGCGCCAGTTCGCGCCCGCCGTCGGCCGCCCGCAGCAGGCGGCCCACCGGCTGGCCCACGACCTCGGTGTCGGTCCAGCCGGTCTGCAGCGTGAAGCCGGCGTTGACCCAGGCCACCCGCAGGCGCTCGTCCAGGCCCATCACCACGCCGGAGGTGCGCTGCATCAGCTCCTGCATGCGGTCGATGTCGGCCTGCATGCGGCGCGCCCGTGCCTCGTTCTCCTCGCGCGCGCGCAGGAAGCGGCCGGCGGCCAGGGCCAGCAGCAGGCTGAGGGCGGCGCCGGACAGGGCCACCGCCCAGGGCGCGCGGCGCGCCTCGAGCGATTGCACCCAGTCGTCGGCCCGCACCCGCAGCGTCAGGTCGCGGCCGCCCAGGTGCAGGCCGCGTTCGAGCAGGAAGGAGGCCGGCCTCTCGCGCACCTGCGAAGCCGCGCCGGCCCGGCTGTCGTACATCTGGTGATCGGGCGAGGGCGAGCCGTCGTACAGCTGGAACTGCAATCCGTCCTCGAGGACGCCGCGCACGTCGGACAGCACCTCCGCGATGGACATCGCCTCGTACACCAGGCCCTCCAGCGCGGCGCGGCGCTGGGCGACGGTGGCCAGCGGCGCGCCCTCGCGGTACACCGGCAGGAACAGCAGCCAGCCGAGCGGGCGCGGGCCCTGGACCAGGGTGATGGGAGCGGAGAGGGTGGCCTCGCCGGTGTCGATGGCGTGCTCGGCGGCGGCCCGGCGCACCGGGTCGGCGCCGAGGTCCGAGCCCAGCAGCCGTGACAGGCTTGCCGCCGGCTCGACGAAGCGCAGCAGCATGTAGGGCTCGACCGCGCCGGTGGAGCGGACCGTGAAGTCGGGGGCGCCGTCGGCCCGCTCGCGCCGCACGAACGCCTCGATGCCGGCACGCGGCACCAGTTCGATCAGGCCGATGGCCCGCGTGCCGCGCATCTCCCCGCCCTGGGCCAGGCTGGACATGTAGGTGGCGAAGGTCTCGCGGCGGAATCCGCCGAGGGCGCGGTGGGTGGCGAGGGTGGCCTTCAGGTTGGCCTCGGCGCGCCGGATGCGGCGTCCCACCGAGCCTTCGAGGCGGTCGGCGCGCGAGGTGAAGCGCTCGGTGGCCTCGGCCCGCACCGACTCGGCGGTGCGCAGGGTGGCGGCCATGGTCAGGCCCAGGCCGGCGACCAGCACGGCCAGCCCGGCGCGCAGCGGCCAGGCGGATCGGGCGTCGGGGGAATGCGTGCGCATGCCCCTGCCGTTCAGGCCTGCATGGCGGGCGCGCCGGTGGACGCGGCCGCCGGTGTCGCCTGCAGCCCCGGCCCGCCGGCAGCACGGCGGTTCGAGGAGGCGGGCAGGGGCGTGGGCAGGCCGGAAGCGATGGGCGGGAAAGTCATGGCGGGGCCGGGAACGCGGGTGGCAGGGACTGTAAGCGGGGCGCCAGGGGCGGGATGGACAGAAATAGCAGGTCGAACCGGCCCCCATTGTCCCGCACGGATGGGCTGACTCTGGTCCAAGGATGCCGGGGCGAGACAAGCGGCGCCCTTCAGGGGAAACCCGACTCCCTCACGCGACGCGCCAGCAGCTGGGGCGCCGGTGCTGGGTGCTCCTTCCTCTAATAAGAAGGAGGGGGCCGGGGTGTCCTGGGAACCCCGGCTCCGGCTCAGCGGCGCGGCGCCGCCTTGCCGCGGCCGCCAGCCCCCGTCGGCGCCTGCGTGCTGGCGCGGGCCAGCAGCGCTTCGAACTCCATGCGCGACAGCATGAGCGACAGGCTTCCCCCCGCGCCAGGGGTGCAGGCCACGCGCACGGCGTAGTGCAGCGGCTCGCGGCCCAGCAGCATCACCTCCAGCACCTCCCAGTCGCCTTCGGCGGTGGTGATGCGGGTGCCGCGTTTGGGAAGGTCGGGATGGGCCATCTCTTCCCAGCGTAGACCGGGCCGCCCGTTCCCACGGTCGGACGGCTTCGGCTCCGTGCGACATCCGCCAACACGCTCCCAACGTGGGCCACTGTTGAGCTATCTCCAGCTCATCAGTCGGTATCTGCGCCACGAACAGTCGCGTGCAGTCGTAACTTTGACATCCCATTTTTTCCTGGAGGCCGCTGGCTGGGCCTTGGAGCGCCCGGCTGAGCCCCCCCATTTGCGGCCGAGCCAGCCCGCGCCGCCGAGCTTCCGCAGGGGCCGCAGAGCCAGTCCCCGCGGGGGGCTCAACCGTTTGCGGCTACGGCTGGGATCGGTCCGGGGGACTACGTAAGAGGGGGGTTCGAATCGTGCGTCGCCGAGCTTTCCAGCCGGGACATGACGTTACGAATGTCAGCGGCCGGAGGACGCGGATGTGGGACGTGTCCTACTACATTCGCTGCTCTCGCTGAGGTTTGCACCTGGCCTGACGCAACCGCCGCAACCCGGCCGTCCGCGATCCAGCCGATCCCCGTGCTCCGCAGTTCATTCCTTCAACAGGTTCAGGCACGCACGCAGACCAAGAAGTGCCCCGACCACAACCCCAAAAAAGTTGTTGAACATGAAAAGACGTCTCTTCCTCCAATCCGGCTCCGCGACCTCCGTCGCCCTCGCACTGACCGCCTGTGGTGGCGGCGGCGGTGGTGGCACGGTCGACACGGCCGGCTCTGCGGGGACCGCAGCGGCCTCCACGAACACCAGCACGGCCAGCACCATCGCCAGCTCGACCACGCGCAGCGCGGTGTCCGGCCCCAACTCCTACCCCTTCGGTGCGCGCCTGGACGCCTACGTGGCCGGCATCATGCCGAACAACGTGTCCAACTCGTCCATGGACGACTCGATCCGTCGCGCCTACGACTCCTGGAAGGGCAACATCGTCGACGTGCCCAGCGTCTCGGGCGGCAAGGCGCTGCGCTTCGCCAACAACTACCTGACCGTGTCCGAGGCCGCCGGCTACGCCATGCTCATCACCGTGCTGATGGCCGGTCATGACTCCAACGCGCGTTCCACCTTCGACGCCCTGCTCAAGACCGTGCGTGCCCGCCCGGCCTACAGCATCCCCGGCGTGGGCCAGTACCTGATGGATTGGCGCCTGGAAGCCGACGGCTCCTCGAGCGGTGCGGCCGGCGGTGGCTGGAACGCCATGGACGGCGACCTGGACATCGCGATGGCGCTGCTGATGGCCGACCGCCAGTGGGGTTCCACGGGCACCTGGAACTACAAGCAGGAAGGCATCAACACGATCAACGCGATGAAGACGTGGAACATGAAGTCGGACGGCACGACCAAGGGCCTGCCGTCGCCGGAGACGAGCCGGACCTCCGACTACATGATCAGCCACTTCCGCGCGTTCGCGAAGGCGACTGGCGACACGTTCTGGAGCACATCGGCCATCGATCGCGCCTACGAGCTGATCGACCGCATGCAGACCCAGTTCTCGCCGAACGCCGGCATGATGCCCGACTTCATCGTCAACAGCGGCAGCAACCCGGTGCCCTCGCCGGGCGGCATGGGCGACGGCACGGCCACCGAGATGCACTACTTCGTGAACGCCCAGCGCAACCCGTGGCGCTGGGGCACCGATTACGTGACCTCGGGCGACGTGCGCTGGAAGAACGTGTGCGACAAGATGATGAACTTCTTCAAGGCCGACACCGGCGGTGACCCGGCGCGCACCGCGACCGGCTACCGCCTGGACGGCAGCGCGCTGGACCGTCCGTCCGGCTGGCAGCCCAAGGGCATGATCGGCCCGCAGCTGTGCGGCGCGATGGTCAGCAGCTCGCACCAGGACTACCTGAACGCCCTGTGGTCGTACAACGCCAACAACTTCTCGACCACCTACTACGACGGCGAGCTGCAGCTGCTGCCGATGATCGTCGCCTCCGGCAACTGGTGGCAGCCGTGACGTCCCCGTCGGCACCGCCGCGCGGTGTCGACATGCACGGTTGATCGAACCCGGACCGCTCCGGATCCGGAAGCAGAAAAAGGGGCCCGCCTGGGGCGGCGCCCCGGGCGGACCCCGACTTGGTCGTGCGTCCTGTTGAAGAAACTTGAATTTTTGCCAGCCGCTAGTTCAGGGCTGGCATCTTTTTTTCGGAGATCAGTGCGCCGTGGCCACCCTCTGTTTCGCGAACAGGTCCAGCATCGCCGCGTTGAACACGGGGATGTCGGCCGGCTTGCGGCTGGACACCCAGTTGCCGTCGTGCACCACCTCGCGGTCGACCCAGGTCGCGCCGGCGTTGCGCACGTCATCCTGCAGCGAGGGCCAGCTGGTGAGCGTGCGGCCCTTCACGAGGCCGGCCGAGACCAGCAGCCAGGGCGCGTGGCAGATGAAGGCAAAGGGCTTGCGGCCCCGCTGCATGCCCTGCACGAAGCGTTGCGCGGAGTGGCTCAGGCGCAGGTGGTCGGCGTTCATCACGCCGCCGGGCAGCAGCACCGCGTCGAACGCCTGCGGGTCGGCCTTCTCAAGTGTGAGCTGCACCTCGAAGGTGTCCGCCGGTTTGTCATGGTGGAAGCCACGCACCTGGCCGGGATTCATCGAGACCAGGGTGGTGCGGGCGCCGGCGGCTTCCAGCGCCTTGCGCGGCTCGGTCATTTCCACCTGTTCGAAGCCGTCGACCGCCAGGATCGCGACCGACAGGCCGTGCAGGTCGGGGGGGGCATCGTTCATGGCAAACCTCCTTGCAACCCATCAAATTAGGCAAGGGCGTGCGCCGGCGCTGCGGGCGGCTGCCTACCGCATGCGTAGGACAGGCCAGCGGTTCGCGTTGCACCCTGGCCCGGCCGCGCCAGTACGAGATGCCGCCGTCCTACAGCCGCGCTGGCCCGACCGGCGCACCATTCGTATACCTGAGCCAGGAGGCACACCGTGACCGACGACATCCCCGCAACCATCCCCCACCGTGGCAACGGCGAGGCTCCCCGCAGCCGTGGCGTGATCGGCCTGCTGGCAGCGCGCTGGACGCAGATCGCCGAGCCGTTCCGCGAGACCGACTTCGAGCAGCAGGAACCCTGGTTCGACCCGACCCAGTTCGATTCGCCCCTGCCCAATGCCTGAGCTGCCCTGAGGGCGGGCGCAAGCGGGAGCGGACATCCCGCCCCGTTCAGAGCACCGCGCGGAGGGAGACGCCGGCGCCGGGCCGGGTGCGCAGGTGCAGCCGGCCGCCGACCAGCTCCACGCGCTCGAACATGCCGTGCAGGCCGACGTTGTGCTCGCCCGGCTGGCCGCCCAGGATGGCCGCCTTGTCGAAGCCGACGCCGTCGTCCAGCACCAGCACGCCGATGCGGTCGTCGGCCGTGAACCGGATGCGCACCAGGATGCGGCTGGCGCGGCTGTGACGCACCGTGTTGGCCAGCGCCTCCTGCACCAGCCGGATGGCGACAAAGGCGCGCTCGTCGCGCTCGGCCGGCTCGCGGCCGCGGGCGATGACCTTCCAGGCGAGCCCGGCCGGTTCGGCCATGCGCTGGACGGCGCCGTCGATGGCAGCCACCAGTCCGAGCAGGTCGAGTTGGGTGGGACGCAGCGAGAACGACAATGTCTTGACCTGCTGCACGGCGCCCTGCGCCATCTCCATCGCTGTGGCGGTGTGGCGCTGCGCCGCCTGGGGGTCGGCGGCGCGCTGGGCGGCATGCAGGTGGATGACCATGCCGGTGAGGGTCTGCCCCAGCTGGTCGTGCAGCTCGCGAGAGATGAGGGTGCGTTCGCGCTCCTGCGCGGCGACCACCCGGGCGGAGAGCTTCTTCAGCCGCCGGTAGGCCGTCTCCAGCTCGCGCGCCATGCGTTCCTGCTCAGCGCTGCGGCGCCGCTCGGACATGATGCGGTCGATGATCTGGGGCAGGGTGCCCAGCTTGTCCTTGGTGACGTAGTCCTTGGCGCCACAGCGCAGCACGTGCACCGCCGCTTCCTCGCCGATGGCGCGCGTGACCACCACCAGCGGCGTGGAGCAGCGGCGCGCCACCAGGATCTGCAGTGCGGCATACGGCGAGAACCGCGGCATGTTGAAGTCGCACAGGATGGCGTCGAAGTCCCGCTTGAGGGCCTGTGCGAACGCCGTGGCGTCGTCGACCCGATGCAGCACGTAGCGCGCCCGCGGGTTGGCCCGCTCCAGCGCCAGCGCCAGCAGTTCCACGTCGTCGGGGTTGTCCTCGACGCAGAGCAGCTGGATGGCGGGCAGGTCGTCGGGGGGCGACGCGGGCATGGGCGGGGCGATCCTGGGCGGCACAGTGTACCGGGGCGACTCGACCGTCCAGATCGCGACCGGATCGGAAATCCCCCTGGGTGGCCTTAGTCGAACGCCCTAAGGCTGAGCATGGGGCCGCTCCTAAGCTGTCCCCACGACTCCCTCTGGATCGCCGAATGTACGCACCGCCCGCCGAACGCCACGCCCAGCCGTTCCCCCAGGTCGAACCCGGTGCGCCCGTCTTGCCGGCGCACGCCGCGTCCGGGTCCGAAGATCCCAACCTCCTGGCAAGCCCCGGCTTCTGGCTCGGTGGCGCGGCCTCGGTCCTGTGCTGGACGGGCCTGGCGCTGGCCATCCTGCACCGGTTCTGACGTCCTCTTGAAGGCGCTGCAGCCTGGCGCGGCGTGGCGGTGCGAGAATGCGCCCCGTCGTCCAGGCTGCCCGTAGCTCAACCGGATAGAGCAGCTGCCTTCTAAGCAGCAGGTCGGGGGTTCGAGTCCCTCCGGGCAGGCCAAACTGACCTGCGCCCCCCATGCCAGGGGCGAGCGCCACCACCCGCTCACGCTGCGCGCTCCAGAATCCTTTCCGATTCAGGAGGATTCCGACCGCGCGGGCGCATGATGCGTCAGGAGGTCTTCACATGAAGCCGCACCCTAAAGTCCCACAACCGCCCGCCGAGGTACCCCGACGAGCCGAGCACGACACGTCCGGGGACCAGAAGCGTCGAGCCGGGGAAAGGTCGGGGGAAGGGGCCGATGCCTTGAGGCCCTACCTGTCGGACGATCGCATCGGGCGTGTGGGCCGTGAGCGGCGGGGAATTCCCGGATGAAAGCGACCGCACTGCGGGCCGTCCACAAGCTGAGCACGACGGACATCCTGCAGCTGCCCAATGACTCCCAGCTGTACCGGGTGGTATCCCTGGAGAAACTCCTGGGCGGACGCTGGAAGGTGTCGCTGCGGTCCATGGAGGCGAAGGCCGACGTGATGATCGTGCGGTCCGGGACCGATCACGTGTTCGTCGTGCCCGGTGGGGCTCTCCTGCATTGAGCAGGCGGACGGGAGTTCCCCAGCCGTTCGCCGGATCGCTACGCGCGGGGCGCCGCTGCGACTGGCCTGGTGCTCACCCGGGGTCGCCGAAGAGCAGTGACCTCAGTGCGCTCAGGCGCTCGACCGGCCTGGTGCTGTTCGCGAGCGAATGAACGTCGGGCATCTGGCGCATCTCGACTGTCGGAGCCTTCACCCCAGCCGCGGCGGAGAGACTTTCGACGGCCTGCTGGCGATGGGCCGTCTGGTCGGCGGACTCGAGCTCGCCAGGCTCGGCGATCGCCTTGCCGTGCAGTGCCACCAGGTCGTCCTGCAGTCCTTGCAGCACGTCCCTGAGCAACAGCGCCGTGGCCGCCGGAATGAGCAGATCGCCGTTGGGCAGTCGGGTCGCAGCAGGTGTCGCTTCCATGCGCATAGTGTCGCCCCATTCAGCGGCGCCTGTGTCCGGAAACGTTCCGCTGCAATCACCTGCCGCACGGGCGCGCCACACCCATGGCATGCCGCCCCAGTCGCAGCAGGCTGAGCCGCTCCGCTAATCCAGCGGAAAGCGCTTGGCCAGGCCGGTGAAGCGCTCGTCTTCCTTGCGCACCTGGGCGGCGAATTCCTCCGGCGTGTTCACCAGCGGGATCGCGCCGGCGGCAGCAATCGACTTCTGCAGTTCGGGATTGCGCATCACGTCCTTCACCGCGGCGTAGATGGCCTGGGCCACCGCCGGTGGCGTGTCCTTGGGCGCGAACAGGCCGAACCAGGTCGTGTACTCGTACTGCGGCAGGCCGGTTTCGATCACCGTGCGCACCTCCGGCGCCGCGGGAGCGCGGATGGCGCCCTGGCTGGCGACGATCTTCAGCGTGCCGGCCTTCTGGTGCGGCAGCGCGGACGTGATGCCGGTGACGGCGAAGTTCACGTTGTTGGCGATCATGTCGGTGATGATGGCCGCCGTGCCCTTGTAGTTGACGACGATCAGGTTGGGCAGTGCCTCGGCCTGCAGTTGCCGTCCGAACAGCTTGGCCACGTTCTCGCCGGTGCCCATGGAACAGGGCGTGGGCGCGGTCTTGCAGTACGCGATCAGTTCCGGCAACGTGGTGGCCGGGATATTGGCATTGGCCACGATGACGCCGGGCGACTGCGCGATGTTGGTCACCGGCTTGAGCTGGGCCAGCGGATCGGGGCCCTTGAAGGACGGCGCGTGCTTGGTCAGCACGATGGCTGGCGTCTGCAGCAGCAGGGTATGGCCGTCGGCACGGGCGTCGACCACCCGCCGTCCGCCGATCAGGCCGTCGGCGCCGGGCATGTTCTCCACCACGACCGGCTGGCCCCAGAGCTCACCGAGCAGCTTGGCCGTGGCCCGCGCCGTCGCGTCGGTGCCGCCGCCCGCCACGTAGGGCACGACGATGGTGACGGGGCGGGTGGGCTTCCAGGCCGTCTGGGCCTGGGCCGTCGTGGCGAGGGCGAGCAGGCCCGCCAGGGCAAGGGAGTGCGTGCGCATCTTGCGAATGAGGGAAGTGTGGTTGCGGATCATCAACGGGCCCAGCGCTTCTCGAAGTCCCACACCTGTTCGAAGCCGATCAGCTTGCAGAACTCGCCGAAGTCGAACATGTCGATGCCCGGCGTCTGGCTCACGCCCTGCTCCTTGAGCGTGCGCAGCGCCTTTTCCATGGCGGCGGCGGCCACCAGGCTGGTCATCGACGGATAGATCGCCAGGGCATAGCCGATCTCCTCCAGCACCTTGGCCGGCAGGATCGGCGTCTTGCCGCCGTCGGCCATGTTGGCCAGCATCGGCTTGTCGAAAGCCTCGCAGGCGCGCCGCATCTCCTCCTCGGACTGCGGTGCCTCGAAGAACAGGATGTCGGCGCCGGCCTTGTCGTAGGCCTCCATCCGGCGCATCGCCTCGTCCACCCCCAGCCCGGCGCGGGCATCGGTGCGGGCGATGATCAGGAAATTCTCCTTGTCCTCGCGGGCCTCGACGGCCACCTTGATCTTGTCCACCATGTCCTGCGTCGGCACGCAGCGCTTGAACGGCGTGTGGCCGCACTTCTTGGGGAACTCCTGGTCCTCGATCTGGATGGCGGTGACGCCGGCTTCCTCGTAGCCGCGGACCGTGTGGTGCACATTCAGCAGGCCGCCGTAGCCGGTGTCGGCATCGGCGATGAGGGCCGCATTGCTGGTGCGCGCCACCGTGCGCATGCGGTCCACCATCTGGGTGTAGGTGGCGATCCCGGCATCGGGCAGGCCCAGGCTGGAGGCGGTGAGCCAGTAGCCGGTGCCGTAGATGATGTCGAAGCCGACCTTGTTGGTCATGACGGCGGCGATCATGTCGTGCACGCCGGGGATGACGAGGAACTCGCCGGCGGCGAGTTTCTGGCGGAGGATGGGATTGGCCATGGTTCGGATGTCTGGTGGGGTGGAAAGAAGGGGTCAGCCCAGCGATGCCAGCCAGGGCTGCTGCTGTCGCACGCGCTCTTCATGGGCGCGCAGGGCGGCTTCGTGGCGCAGGGTGCGGTCCACTTCGTCTTCGGACGACAGCAGTTGCTCGGCGTGGCCTGCTGCCAGGACCACCGGCAGCGTGCCGCCGTCGGACAGGTGCAGCGTGCTGGTGGCGACGTCCAGCCGCAGCTCCCCGTCGGGCGCGGCGACCAGGGCCTGCAGCAACCGGGCATGGTCGGCCGGCGCGACGACGGCCGCGACCACGCCGTTCTTGACGCAGTTGTTGCGGAAGATGTCGCCGAAGGACAGGGCCAGCACGGCCTGCACGCCGTAGTCGGCCAGCGCCCAGACGGCATGCTCGCGCGAGGAGCCGCAGCCGAAGTTCTGCGAAGCCACGAGCAGGCGCGGCGGATCCTGGCGCTGCATGAAGGCCACCTCGGGCCTGCCTTCGGCGCGCCAGTCGGCAAACAGGTGGGCACCCATGCCATCGCGCTGCACCAGGCGCAGGAAGCGGCCCGGGAAGATGGCATCGGTGTCGATGTCGTCGCGCTGCATCAGGGCGGCGCGGCCCGACGCCTGGGCGGTGACGGCCTTCATGACAGGAACTCCCGTGGATCGGTCAGCTTGCCGCGCACGGCGGAGGCGGCCGCGGCGGCAGGGCTCATCAGGTGGGTGCGGCCCCCCTGGCCCTGGCGGTTCTCGAAATTGCGGTTGGAGGTGGACGCGCTGCGCTGGCCCGGGGCCAGGCTGTCGCCGTTCATCCCGATGCACATGGAGCAGCCGGGTTCGCGCCATTCGAAGCCGGCGTCCAGGAAGACCTGGGCCAGGCCTTCGGCTTCGGCGGCGCGCTTGACGCTGCCCGAGCCGGGCACCACGAGGGCGCGCACCCCGGACGCCACGCGGCGGCCGTGGGCCACGGCCGCCGCGGCGCGCAGGTCCTCCAGGCGGCCGTTGGTGCAGGAGCCGATGAAGACCACGTCGATCGGCACGGAGGACAGCGCCTGGCCGGACTGCAGGCCCATGTAGGCCAGGCTCGCCTCGAGCCGGCGGCGTTCGGCCTCGTCGGCCGGCGCGGCGCCGTCGCCCACGCGGCCGGAGAAGACCGCGCTGTCGGACGGCATGGTGCCCCAGGTGACGCGCGGGCTGACGCTGGCGGCATCGAACACCACCCGGCGATCGAAGTCGGCCGGGTCGTCCGTGCGCAGCGCGGCCCAGGCCTGCACGGCCTGCTCGAAGTGCTCGCGCGCCGCGCCCTGCACCCGCTCGCGCAGGTAGGCCACGGTGGTCGCGTCGGGCGCCACCAGGCCGAAGCGCGAGCCGGCTTCGATTGTCATGTTGCACAGCGTCATCCGGGCTTCCATCGACAGGCCGGACACCGTCGGACCGACGTATTCGGTGCCGTAGCCGGCGCCACCGCTGGTGCCGGTGTGGTGGATCAGGGCCAGCGCCAGGTCCTTGGCATAGACCCCGGGGCCCAGCGCGCCCGAGATTTCGATGCCCAGGGTGCGCGGCTTGCGCATCCACAGGCTCTGGGTGCTCATCACGTGGGCGACTTCCGAGGTGCCGATGCCCCAGGCCAGCGCGCCCAGCGCGCCCAGGGTGGCGCTGTGCGAATCACCGCACACCACGGTGCTGCCGGGCAGCACGTAGCCCAGTTCGGGCGCGATCACGTGCACGATGCCTTGCAGCGGATGGTCCAGGTCCAGCAGGCGCATGCCGGTGGCCTGCGTGTTGCGGCGCAGGGTCGCGATCTGCTCGGCGCTTTCGGGGCTGGCGATGTGGGTCAGGCGGTCGGCCGTGGTGGGCACGTTGTGGTCCTGCACCGCGATGTGGCGGGCGGCCGAACGCAGGACATGGCCCGACGCCTTCATGCTGGCGAAGGCCTGCGGGCTCGACACCTCCTGCACCAGGTGCCGGTCGATGTAGACCAGGTCGTCGCCGGCCTCGTTGCGGGCCACCGCATGGGCGGCCCAGATCTTGTCGAACAGGGTGGTCATGCTGGCGCCGCTCAATCCAGCTTGATGTCGGCGGCCTTCACGATCGCCTTGTTCTTGGCCAGGTCGCGCACGATTTCCTGGCCGAAGGATTCCGGCGTGCCGGGCTGGGCCACGATGCCCAGCTGGTTCAGGCGTTCACGCATCTCCGGCACGCTCAGCACCTTGTTGAGTGCCTGGTTCAGCTTGGCGATCACCGCCGGCGGCGTCTTGGCCGGGGCCACCAGCCCGACCCAGGAATTGAATTCGAAGTCCTTCAGGCCGGCCTCGATGAAGGTCGGCACGTCCGGCAGCGAAGGCGCGCGCTGGCGCGAGGCCACGGCAATGGGCCGGATCTGGTTGCTCTTGATGAAGGGCATGGCACCCGCCACCGCGGTGAAGTGCATCGGCAGGGTGCCGCCCACCAGGTCGCCCATCGCCTGGCCGCCGCCCTTGTAGGGCACGTGGGTCAGGTTCATGCCGGTGCGCTGGCGCAGCATCTCGCCGGCCAGGTGGGTGGTGCTGCCGGTGCCGGCACTGCCGTAGGAGAGTCCTCCGGGCGTGGACTTGGCCACGGCCTGCAACTCGGACAGCTTGGTGGCTGCGACCTTGGGATTGACCACCACCAGCAGCACGGCGTCGCCGATCTTGCCGATCGGTGCGAAGTCCTTGATCGGATCGAAGGGCACTTTCGCGTACACGTTGGGGTTGATCACCAGCGTGCCGTCGTAGCCGAGGAGCAGCGTGTAGCCGTCCGGTTCGGCGCCGGCCACCTGCTGCGTGCCGATGTTGCCGGCGGCGCCGGCCTTGTTCTCCACCAGCACCGTCTGGCCCAGGGCCTGGCCGAGCTTCTCGGCCACGATGCGGGCGCTGGTGTCGGTGACGCCGGCGGTGGCGAAGGGAACGATCAGCCTGATCGGCTTGCTCGGGTAGTCGCCTTGCGCGTGGGCGGGGGACAGGCCGCAGGCGGCCAGGGCGAGGGCCGCGCCCAGCAGGCGGCGGCGGGTCGAGGGAAGGTGGGGATGCAGGTTCACGATGCGGGGCTTTCCGGGGCGTCGGTTGTCAGGTTCATTCGGGTTTGATGCCGCCGCGCTGGGCGACGGTGGCCCACTTGGCGGCTTCGCTGCGCACGAAGCGGTCGAGGTCGGCGGGGCCGGCCAGCACGAGTTGGGCGCCCTGGTCACGCAACTGGCTGACCACCGCCGGGTCGGCGCAGACGGCGCGCAGGTCGCGGACGATCTGGTCGACCAGGGCCGGCGGCATGCCGGCCGGGCCGAACATGCCGTACCAGCTGAGCGATTCGATGCCCGGCACGCCGGCCTCGGCAAACGTCATGGCATCGGGGAAGACGGCGATGCGCTCGCGCGAGGCCACGCCCACCACCCGCAGGTTGCCCGCCTGCACGTGCGGCAGGGCGGTCAGCACGCTGGTAAAGCCCATCGGCAGGTGGCCGCCGATGATGTCCACCATCATCGGAGCGCCGCCCTTGTAGGCCACCTCCACGGTCTTCAGGCCGGCGGCCTGGCGCATCAGCTCGCCGGTCAGGCGCGTCTGGCCTTCCGAGTAGCCCACGCCCAGTTCCTGCTCGCGGGACGCCTTCAGCAGATCCGGCAGGGCCTTGTGCGGACCCTTGGCCGACACCACCAGCACCATGGGCGAGGTCGCCACGTTGGTGATGGAGGTGAAGGCGCTCAGGGTGTCGTACGGCATCTTCTTCATCAGAGCCGGGTTGACCGCATGCGAGCCCACCACCAGCAGCAGGCTGTAGCCGTCGGGCGACGACTTGGAGACCAGGGCGGAGCCGATCACGCCGTTGGCGCCGGTGCGGTTGTCCACCAGCACCGACTGGCCCCAGCGGTCCGCCAGCTTCTGGGCCAGTTGCCGGCCGACGATGTCGGTGCCGCCGCCCGGCGAATAGGGCACCACCAGGGACACGGGCTTGGCCGGAAAGCCGGCCGCCAGGACCGGGCGGGTGAAGGCCAGCGCGGCCATGCCGCCCAGGGCGGCACGGCGGTTCAATGCGCCGGGGGCGCGATGGGGGCGTTGCATGGGATGTCTCCGTTGATGCATGTGTTGCGAGGTCTCATTCCGTCCGGGCCGGGGCGCGGCGAGCCGCGAATTCCATTAAGCGCTCATCGCGCCAGGCGCGGCGCGTTTCGAGCTCGGCATGGGCCAGGTGTTCGCGCCGCTGTGCCTCCACCTGCCGGATCAGTTCGTCGTCCCATGGCTGCTCGTGCGTGCGTGACTCGGCGATGCGCTGGTACAGCGGGCCCAGGCGCGCCGCGTAGTCGGCCACGCCGCCCGGCGCGTTCAGGTCGATGGTCTCGAACGGGCCCATGAACGACCAGCGCCAGCCGAGGCCGTCGCGCACCGTCTTGTCGATGTCCTCGCTGCTGGCCACGCCTTCCTGCACCAGCGCCCAGGCTTCGCGCAGCAGCACTGCCTGCAGCCGGTTCAGCACGAAGCCTTCGACCTCCTTGCGCACGTGCACCACGGTCTGGCCCACCGCCCGCATCAAGGCGTCGGCGAAGGCGACGGTGGCGGCCGAGGTCTGCGCAGAAGGCACCAGTTCGACCACGGGCACCAGGTAGGGCGGATTGACCGGGTGCGCGATCAGCACCCGCGGCGAGATGCCCAGGCCGAGCGCGAACGCCGAGCCGGGAATGCCGGAGGTGGAACTGCCGACGATGAGGTCGGGCGCCGCGAGCGCGTCGAGATCGGTCATCAACTGCCGCTTCACGTCGACCCGCTCCAGCACGGATTCCTGCACGTAGCAGGCACCGTCGACCGCCTCCGCCAGCGTGGCGACCGGCGTGATGCGCGCCAGGATGGTCGCAGGATCCTCGTGGACCAGGCCGTGCCGGCGCAGCCCGGCGAGCTGGCCCTCGATCAGCGGGATCGCCTTCGCGGTGGTCTGCGGATTGGCGTCGAACATCTTCACGGCGAGGCCGGCGCGTGCGTAGACGATGGCCCAGCCGGCGCCCACGAGCCCGGCGCCGACGATGGCGACCGGTCGGTCGCCGCTGAGTTGCTGGATCTCTGTCATGTGTGGTCTCAATTCCTTCTCGCTTGCACCGTCGCGCGTTCCACCAGCACGCAAGGCACGGTCTCGCTGCGGGCCATCACCTCGCCTTCGATCTGCTCGAACAGCAGATTGCGCGTGGCCTCCACCATGCTGTCCACGTCCTGCTGCACGGTGGTGAGCGCGAACGAAGGCCAGGCCGCCTGCGGCACGTTGTCGAAGCCCACCACCGAGACGTCCTCGGGCACCCGCAGGCCGAGGTCGGCGCGCAGGGTCTCCAGCGCCGCGATGGCCATGTGGTCGTTGGCGGCGAACAGCGCGTCGGGCCGGTCGGCCGGATCGGCGAACAGCTCCATCACCGCACGCCGGGCCTCGTTGAAGTCGTAGCGGCCGACCCCCCGCGCATGCAGGGACAGCCCGGCATCGGCCAGCGCTTCGCACAGGCCGGCCTCGCGATCGAGGCTGGTCGATGCGTTTTCCTGGCCGGCCAGCCAGGCGATGCGGCGGTGCCCGGTGCGCACCAGCATCTCTCCCACCAGGCGGCCGCCTTCGCGGTTCTGCGAGGTGACCGAGCTGGTGGAAAAGCGCCCCATCGCGCCGAGCTGCGCCACGCGGTTGAACAGCACGACGGGGATGCCGGCCTCGGCGCAGTCGTGCGCCAGCCCCGACGACAGGGTGGTGGAGGCCATCACGATCCCGTCCACCTGGTACTGCAGGATGTCCGCCAGGATGGCGTCGGCGTCGGCGGTCTCGCTGATGAACAGCAGGACGTGGTAGCCGTCGCGCTGCAGGGCCTGCGACAGGCGTTCGATGACCAGCGGGTAGAACTGGTTCTCGAGGTAGCTCATGACCAGCCCCACGATGCGGCTGCGGCGCGTGATCAGCGTGCGGGCAATGGCGTTGGGCCGGTAGCCCAGCTCGCGCGCCGCCGCCAGGATGCGTTCGCGCGTGGCCGGCGCCACGCTGGCGCCCTCGGTGAAGGCGCGGCTCACAGCCGACTGCGAGACTCCCGCCAGCCGGGCGACGTCGTGCGCGGTGGGGTTGGACTTCATGCCGCCGTCCAGCCGCCGTCCAGCATCAGTGCGCTGCCCGTCATCAGGCTCGACGCCTCGCTGGCCAGGAACACGATGGGGCCCATCACTTCGTCCACCCGGCCGATGCGGCCGAGCGCGATCTTGCCGATGACGAATTCGCGGAACTGCGGGTCGGTGAACATCGGCGCCGTGAAGGCGGTCTCGATGAAGGTGGGGCACACCGTGTTGACGCGGATGCCGGCGGGACCCAGCTCCCACGCCAGTGCCCTGGTCATGCCTTCCAGCGCATGCTTGCTGGCGCAGTACAGGGTGCGGCGTGCGCTGCCGACGTGGCCCATCTGCGAGCTGACGTTGATGACCGAGCCCCTCTCGCCGGCCTGCAGCATGCGCTGCGTCACCGCGCGAGTGACGTAGAAGGCGGCCTTCACGTTGAGGTCGAGCACCGCATCGATGTCCTCGTCGGGCGTCTCGGCCAGTGGCTTGGGCCGGTTCATGCCGGCGTTGTTGACCAGGATGTTGAATGGCGGCCGCGCCTCGACAGCAGCGGTCACCGCGTGCGAATCGGTCACGTCCAGCACGAGGACGTCGGCCCGCCCGCCGGCGGCCCGGATCGCCTCGCAGGCCGTTTCCAGCTCGCCGGCGGAGCGCGCCGCCAGCGTGACGGCCGCGCCGGCCTGGGCCAGCGCGGCGGCCGCCGCCAGGCCCAGGCCCCGGCCGGCGCCGGTGACCAGCGCCCGCTTGCCGTCGACCCGGAAGCCCGGGAATGCCGGCAGTGCCTCCGGCGCCCCGTTCATGCGTCCAGTGCCGGCACGGGTTCGTACCAGGGCACTTCCGGGCGGGTGCCGTAGCGGCGCACGCGGATGTTGGCCTGTTCGCCGTGGCCGGCGAAGTTCTCCATGTGGCACAGGCGCGAGCAGTACTCGCCGATCTCGGCACTGGCCTCGTCCGTCACCACCTTCTGGAAGGTGCAGGTCTTGAGGAACTTGCCGACCCACAGGCCGCCCGTGTAGCGCGCCGCCTTGTTGGTGGGCAGGGTGTGGTTGGTGCCGATCACCTTGTCGCCGAAGGCCACGTTGGTGCGCGGGCCGATGAACAGCGCGCCGTAGTTGGTCATGTTGTCCAGGAAGTAGTCCGGCTCGCGGGTCATGATCTGCACGTGCTCGGACGCCAGTTCGTCGGCCTTTTCCAGCAACTCCTCGCGCGTGTCGCAGACGATCACCTCACCGAACTCGGCCCAGCTCTGGGCCGCGATGGCAGCGGTGGGCAGCACCTTCAGCTGGCGCTCGATCTCGGCCAGCGTGTCGCGGGCGAGGGCCTCGCTGTCGGTCAGCAGCACCGACGGCGACGTCGGGCCGTGTTCGGCCTGGCCCAGCAGGTCCACTGCCACCAGTTCGCCGTCGACCGAGTCGTCGGCGATCACCAGGGTTTCGGTGGGGCCCGCGAACAGGTCGATGCCGACGCGGCCGAACAGCTGGCGCTTGGCTTCGGCGACGAACATGTTGCCGGGGCCGACCAGCATGTCGACCGGCTTCAGGCTGGGCGTCCCCACGGCCATGGCGACCACGGCCTGCACGCCGCCCAGCACCAGGATCTCGTCGGCGCCGGCCAGGTGCATGGCGGCGACGATGGCCGGATGCGGGGCGCCCTGGAACGGCGGAGCGGTGGAGACGATGCGCTTGACGCCGGCCACCTTGGCGGTGAGGGCGCTCATGTGGGCCGAGGCGATCATCGGGTACTTGCCGCCGGGCACGTAGCAGCCGACCGCGTTGACCGGGATGTGGCGGTGGCCGAGGAACACGCCGGGGCGGGTTTCCACCTGGACGTCGCGCATGGAATCGCGCTGGATCTGCGCGAAGTTGCGGATCTGCGCCTGGGCGAAACGGATGTCTTCCAGCTCGCGCGGCGACAGGCTCCTGATCGCCGCCTCGATCTGCGACTGCGACAGGCGGAAGTCCTGCGGGTCCCAATTGTCGAACTTGCGGCTGTACTCGCGCACCGCCTCGTCACCGCGCTGCTCGATGTCGCGGATGATGCCTTCCACGGTGGCGCGCACCTTGGTGTCGTCGGCGGTGCGGGCCTGCACGTCACGGCCGCGCTTGAGATATCTGATCATGGGGTCGGGTCCTTGCTGGGCTTGCATTCGTATGCAAGGCCGCAGTCTGAGGATCTTGCATTCGTATGCAATTAGGTGTTTACCCTCGGTTTTCGCCACGCGGTCCGGCTGGACCTCCCAGACCAGGGGCAGGCCAGGATCAAGCGCGGCGCGGGCCGGCCCGGAGGAACTCGATCCCCTGGTGCGCGCGCCGCACCACGCCCTGGGGGTCGACGTAGACCCAGAAGAAGCGGTCCATGCCAGGACCCATGTTCCAGCGGTAGGTGAGGATGGGGCCATCCCATCCGCGCATCCGTTCGACCCGGGCGGCGGGCCCGAATTCGCGCTCGACGTCGTCCCGGGTCCACTGCCCGACCTCGATCCGCCGGAAGTCGTTCTCGTTGAGCACCTGACGCAAGGAGACCAGGCGCCCGCCGGCGTCGAAGTCGGCCATCCACGCGTACTGGCCGGCGGGCTGCTGGGAGTACTGCAGGCGTTCGCCGCCGTTGGGCAGGCGGACCACCGCGGTCGGCTGCCCCATGCGCTGGATCACGGCGTCGCGGGTCGCACCAGGCTCCAGGCCAGAGCCGGTGGCGCAGCCGGCCAGGGCGGCTCCAAGTGCGAGCGACAGGGTCGCGAGGAACGTGTGGACCCGGCGTGTCATGCGTGCACCGTCTCTCCCATTGGGCTCCAGGATCTTGGTCCTGATCCGGTAGCGCTTCAAGGGCGACAGGGACCCGACGACCAGTGCGCCCGACAGGCGCGGTCGTCGGTCAGCTGAGCAACAGCCCTCGGCTTTCGTCCCGAGACCATCCGGGCGTTCGGAGCAGCGCCGGCTGGACGCCGCTGCCCGTTACCTGGTCGGTTGAACGGGACCCGGTGTGCGCCGGGCCATGGCCAGCCACGCGGGTGCGGGGAGTCCCCAGCGCTGTTCGATCGTTGCGGCGCGCGCGGCCAGCAGGTCGTCCGCCGGCATGTCGCCGCAATGGGCGATCACGACCACGTTGCCCGCCGCGGTGGGCGGGAACTGCCAGACGGTGGTCGGCCGCAGGCCGGTGCGGATGCGGGCCACGCTCCCACGCAGGTCGAGCGCGTCGCCGACCAGGTTGATCGCCACCGTGCCGCCCTCGCGCAGGCGGCCGCGGCAGTCCGCGTGGAAGGCTTCGGTGTCCAGGACGGGCTTGTCGACCGTGGCGTCGTAGGCGTCCACCAGGAGCACGTCGATGCTGCGCTGGTGGCGCGCCTGCGCGATGAACTCGCGCGCGTCCGCGTGCACGACGTGCAAGCCATGGCCGTCCGGTGGCAGCTGGAAGTGCGTGCGGCAGGCGTCGATGACTTGCGCATCGATCTCCACGGCGGTCGACTGCATCCCGAGCACGCGATGCGCGAAACGGGTCAACGAGCCAGCGCCCAGGCCCAGGGTGACGAGGTGCTTGCCTGCGAGGCGGCCAGGATCGTGGAAGAGCAGCCAGCCGAACATGCGCACGGCGTACTCCAGCTCCAGCTGGTCCGGAGCGTCCAGCCGCATCGCTCCCTGGCACCAGGGTGTGCCGCCCAGTCGCAGCAGGCGCAGGCCGTCCGTCTCGGTGATGTCGATGGCCATGGCGTGCAGGCTACCCCACCGGTGTCATGCCCCGACACCGCGCAAGGTCCGAGACGAGGTTGCGGGACCACCGGTGGCCCATCGCCTGTAGCTCAGCCGGATAGGGCAGTTGCCTTCCCCGCAGCAAATCGGAGGGTGAGTCCCTCCGGTCAGGCTCTACACGGGCTTGAACGAGGCCGAGCAGCGACTCGCCGTGGCCGGACAGAATCCTTGGCCACCAAGGAGCAAGCGTTCAGGCCCGCTTCTTGAACGAGTATTTCTGTCCCGCCAACGACACTTCATACATCAAGCCGCCACGCACGATGGTGAAGATGGCCATCCCGTTGTTGTACTTCGCAGTGGCGGCGGCCTTTTCCTTGGTGACGCTGGCGCCGGCCCCGGAGCCGGTGGTGGTGGCCTTGGCGCCTGCACCGGCCGTGAGGGCGACCGCGGAGGCCTCGGCGCCGAACTCGAAGTTGCCGGCGGTGAACTTGTCGAGGGCGGCCTTGTTTTCGAAGAAGATCATCTCGGCAAATCCTTCGCCGCCCAGCTGGAACCCGATCGAGAGCTGGTTCATCGTCGAATCGCCGATGACCTTGCCCTTCTCGTAGACGCGGCCCTCGCCGTGGGCCCCGCCGATCCCGATCGCGCCTTTCAGGATCTTGGGGAAGACGGCGTAGGCATGCGCATTCGAGAAGAACTTTGCCGTGTCCTCGGGCTTCTTGAACAGGGCAATCGTCTCGTCGTACTCGTCGGCCCAGGCCGGCCGGACCCATGCCCCAGTGCACGCGGCCAGCGACACGGCCAATGCGGAACGCCTGTTGATCCTGTCCATCGTCAGCACTCCTTGTTGTGGCAAAAGTCGACGGTATGGGCCCCGGACCGCGGACGGATAGTGGACCTTGGTCCAACCGCCGAGAGGCCGGGCACCGGCGCTTCCCTGTGGTTTGATTCGTGAAAGCCCTTGGTTCCGCATGGACCTGATCCATGAGATCGATGCTCGCTGCCAAAGCGCTGCCGCGCCTGGTCGCCTTCCTGGTGGTCGGCGTCATGCCCCTCGTCGCGCTCAGCTGGGTCTACCCGGAGCATCGCATCCTGTCGCTGCTGGCCGTGCAGCAGCTGGACAGCGAACGCCGGGCCGTGTTCGACCACACCTGGGAACTGGCACGCAGTGGTGACGAGGCACGGCTGTGTGCCGCCGGCGCCGACCAGGGGCAGGGAACGGCGCCTTCGTGCATCGACTGGGCGGCCTTGAGCGCCATCGCGGGCGACCATTCCTGTTCCAGCCTGGAGATGATGGAGACGGCCCGCGGCGCGCCCTGGATCCTGCAGGTGGCCGACGTGGGCGCCCAGCTGAAGGAAGACCTGGCGCGCATTCCGATGACGCCCAACCCGGATGCCCTGGACCGGTCCGCCGATCTGATCAGTGGCGCCCAGCGAAGCATCTCGAGCGAAGCCGTGCGAGCGCAGCGCGTCAATGCCCTGAGGACCGCCGACATCCGCCTGCAGCGCGCCGACCCACAGTACGTCACGCGCGCCGGATCGAACAACGCCCACTTCCTGCTGTCACGCCCGCAGACCACCACGACGCTCGCCGACTACGCCGAGCTGTCGCTGCGACCGGGTTCGGACATCAGCGCCATCGGCATCTATTCCTACCTGCACCTGAGCGCGCTGCAGAAAGCCAGCCGCCTCGCCGCAGAGCCGCAGTTGTCCGCAGCCGGGCGCGCCGCACTGGCCCGTGCCGCGCTGGCTGACGAAGCCTTCGCGCTGCACTTCCTGCAGGATGCCTTCGCCGCTGGCCACATATCCGGAACATGGGGGGACCGGTCGCAGCGGCAGGGAACGCACGACTACTACAACCACAACGGCCTGGAGGTGTTCACCTGGTCGGGCGGAAGCCGGTCCGTCGTGCTGATGGGCGATGCCTACATGCGATCAGAGGATGCCGACTTCGCGGCCAAGACCGTGCGAACCAGCCTGGAGCAGGTGCTGGATGTCGCGTCGGGCCGCGTCCCCTTCGCGCATGCACCGGCGGCGGCGTCCGTGCCCGACGGCTTCGACGTCTGCCGCAACACCGGGCTGCCAGCGCGGGAGCCGGAACTTCGGCTGCAACCTGAACAACGGCAGCTCTTCGCCGCCACGCTCCTGGACACGCCGGTGCCGGGCCTGGGGCCGGGGTTCGGTGCTATGCCGCGGTTCCGCAGCGAAGTGGGACCTTTCGTGGGCTTGGCCGGGACCATCGATGGAAGGGTGGTCGATGGCGGGTTCTCGGACCTGCAAACGCGCCGGGGCGGGGTCGCCGGCCTGGACCTGTCGTTCCGTGCCGGGTTCGGGCTCGATGGCGTGACCAGCGAGGCGGGCGACGGCCTGGTCTACGCCTCCATCGGCCTGCGCTCGGACGGGCCGTCAGCCAATCGCTTCAACGACACCTTCCCAGGGTCGGGGAGCGGCAATCTCAGCGCCGCCATCCCGGCGCGCGCGGGGGTGTCGCTGCGGTTCCGCATGCCCTTCTACGTGGTCCCGGGCGACCTGCTGCTGCTGTCGCCGATGTACTTCATCGACCGTCAGGCCTACGCGAAGATGGCGGTCACCGCGGGCAACGGCGGACTGATCCCCTGGCAGAGCGGCTGGGCCACCGGGATCGGCCGGTTTCAATTCGTGCTGGGGCGTGAACTGGGCATCACGCTCTATGGCCTGGATGACAAGGACCAGCTCGTCGTCCCCCGTGCCGACGCGTCTTCCCAGGCGCGGGTGGTCAACTTCAAATCGGTGTCCTACGACCTGCCGATCTTCGAGTACCGGCCCTACCGTTCCTTCTCGTCCAACCAGAGTTCGTCGGTCGTGTTCCAGCTGTTTGCCGCAGCCGACGTGCCGTACGGCGGCTCGACCGTCTTTCCCCCCGGCGCTCCCACGCCGGGCCTGCACACGGTGTGGTCCCTCGGCGTGCGCATGGTGTTCGACTGGCGCCACTACTTCAGCTACTGACATGTCCCGAGTCCACCTCGCCATGACTGCCTGCCTCGCGCTGGCCGCCTGCTCCGCGACACCGCTGATTCCCTACTCGGCGGACACGCCGCCGATGGTGCTCGTGCCCGCGGCCAGGGCCGGCGTCCAGGACAAGCGCGGCCGCTTCCGCGAGATCTACTGCGCGGTGCTGCAGGCGCGCAAGGAACTCCCCGACGTGCGGCCCTGCGACGAGGCGCTGACCCGCGTCGGCACCGAGCCCGCGGGCACCGGAAGGCCGGTCGACCTCGGACCATCCAGGCGGCGGCTGGTCGTCGCCGCTGTCCCCGGCATCGGCTACGAATGCTTCGAGCAATGGCTGCAGAGCCCCAACTCCAGCACGGCGCATGTGCGCCAGTTCGGCTACGACGGCGCCTGGCTGCGGGTCGATGCGCTGTCCGGCACCGAGATCAACGCGCGGCAGATCCGCGACGCGATCATGGCCATGCCGCAGGAGCCGGGCCCGCCGCGACTGGTGCTGCTCGGCTATTCCAAGGGCGCGCCCGACATCCTCCAGGCCGTCGTCGGCTATCCGGAAATCCGCAGCCGGGTGGCAGCAGTGGTCAGCGCAGCCGGCGCCGTCGCCGGCTCGGCCCTTGCGAACGACGCCACCCAGTTCCAGGCCGACCTGTTGCGCCATTTCCCGGGCGCCACCTGCCAGTCGGGCGACGGCGGTGCCGTCGAGAGCCTGCGCCCCGGGGTGCGGATGAAGTGGCTGGCGCAAAACCCGTTGCCGCGGGAGGTGCGCTACTACTCGCTCGTCACATTTCCCCAGCCGGAGCGCATCTCGTCCATCCTCAGCAGGAGCTACGGCAAGCTGGCGCAGATCGACGCACGCAACGACAGCCAGGTGATCTTCTACGATCAGGTCATCCCGGACAGCGCCCTCGTCGGCTATGTCAACGCGGACCACTGGGCACTGGCCGTTCCGATCGCGCGGACGCACACGACCGTCGGTTCCCTGTTCGTCACCCAGAACGCCTACCCGCGCGAAGCGCTGCTGGAAGCCCTGTTGCGCTTCGTGGAAGAGGACCTGGAAACACCCGCGCCATAGGGAGAGTCAGCGAGCCGGCGCGCACGCCGTCCAATTCATTGATGGCCCCGACACCGGGCGAGGTCAGAGTTTCTTGGCGAGGTCCGAGACCAGGTTGCGGAACCACTGATGGCTCGGCTCCTTGTGGGTGCGTTCATGCCAGTACATCGCCTGCCGGATCTCGGGCACCGCGATGGGAATGGGCAGGACCTGCAAGGGGAACTTGGTGGCCAGGGCACGAGCGAAGCGCTCGGGCAGCGTGCCGATCAGGTCCGAATGGGCCACGACGTTGCACAGCGCCAGGGCGTCCTGCACCTTGATCTGGACCTGGAGCTGGCGATGGCGTGACAGCACGGCCTGTTCGACCGCCCGGCGGGCGCTCTTCATGCGCTCGTTCTGGACCACGTGGGCGATGCCCATGAACTGGTCGTCCGTGATGGAGCCCGCAATCACCGGATGGCCCCGCCGGACCACGCAGACCAGGGGGTCGCGCATGAGGCGCTTGGCGCGCAGCGCCGGCGCGGACTCGGGCCACCACCCGATCCGGAAATCGAGCTCGCCCCATTCGAGCCATTCCAGCGCGCGATCGGGCTGCGCGCTGCGAAAGGTCACGCGCACGAACGGCGCCTCCTCCTGGAGCCGGGCGATGAGGCGCGGCAGCAGCAGGTACTCCACGTATTCGGCCGTCATCACCGTGAACTCCTGGCGCGATTCGGCCGGGAAGAAGACCGAGCGCTTCTCGACCAGCCGGTAGGCCGCCGACAGCGCTTCGCGCAGCTTGGGCTCCAGCCCCAGCGCCCGCGTGGTGGGCGTCATGCCGCCCCGGCCGCGGGCCAGCAGGGGATCGTCGAAAAGCGTGCGCAGGCGCGCCAGGGCATGGCTCATGGCGGGCTGGCTCAGTTCGAGTTTGGCCGCCGCGCGCGACACGCTGCGCTCGGCCATCAGGGCCTCGAAACACCGCAGCAGCTGGAGATCGAAGTTCAGTTCGTTATTCGCACTGTCGATTTCCATCATTCGCGCCGCCGGGTTTCAAAGAATGCCGCGAAGACTACAGTAGCCGCCGGGCAACCACAACCGATGGGCTGGAGAGGGACACGATGAACGCTGGAACGGGAGACCACCTCGCGACGCTCGCGGCGCCGGCAAGGGAGCTGGGAAGTGCCGTGCACACCCTGGTCGAGGGGCGGCTGTACGCACTGCAGAACGTCTTCGGGCTGGGGGGCGCCGCCAGCGCCTATCCGGCCAATGCGCAGGGCTACTCGGTCTGCAACTGCTACCTGCTCAAGGAAGGCGATCGCGCGCTCCTGCTCGACTCGGGGCTGGCGGTGCATGCCAGTTCGCTCATCTCCCAGATCGCCAGGCTGATCGAGCCGGGGACGCGCCTGTCGGTCTACCCGCTGCGCATCAACGAATTCATGTCGGTCAGCAACGTCGAGGCGCTCGCCGATGCCTTCGACCTGGAGCAGTGCTACTCGAGCAACGCCGACGCCGCCCTGTGGGTCGACTTCGGCGGCCGCTCCGACCGGCCCGGGGCGAAGGCCGATCCCGTGAAGACGACCCTGGTCAAGCGCGCCCAGCGCCTGCATGTCGGCGACGAGGCCCGGGGTCGCGCGCTGGAAGCCTTCCAGGCGCCGATCCGGTTGATCGGCACGCGCTGGATCTACGACGAGGCGACCCGCACCCTGTTCACCTCGGACAGTTTCTCCTGGGAATGGAGCCTGGAGGCCGAGGGGCCCTGGTTCCTCGACGGGCGCGGCTGCAGCACGACCGCCGCCCACGTGCGCAGCTTCCTCCTGAACACGCGCTACTGGTGGCTCGAAGGCGGCGACACGGCGACCTTGCGCAAGAAGCTGGCCGTGGTGTTCGACAAGTACGACATCGAGAACCTGGCACCCGGCTACGGGCGGGTGATGCGGGGCCGCGACCTGGTGCAGCGCCAGTACCAGTTGCTGGACGACGTGCTGGCCAGCCTGGACCGCAGCGTGGTGCAGGCCCGCTACGTGGATCGCGACGAACTGCGCTAGGAGAACACCGATGACGCCCCCCAAGAACCCGATGCCCCGCGAGATCGCCCCCGGCCTCTTCTGGCTGGGCGACTGCCTGGAACAGATCACCGGCGGCAAGGTCTACCACACCTACAACGCCGCCTACCTGCTGGTCGGCACGGATGCCTGTGCGATGGTCGAGACCGGGCATCCGAAGGACTTTCCTCTGATCAGCCGGCAGCTCGACGGGTTGCTGCCCGGCCTGCCGCCGCTCAAGTACCTGTTCGTGACCCACCAGGAGACACCGCACTCGGGTGGCCTGGGGCGCGTGATGCACAAGTATCCCGACGTGCAACTGGTCGGCGACATGTGCGACTACGCCTTGGCGTTCCCGCAGTTCGCCCACCGGATGGTGCCCCTGAAGGGAGGCGACGAGATCGACCTGGGTGGGCGCGCGCTGCGCCTGGTCGAGCCCGTCATCCGTGACCTGCGCACGACCTGGTGGGGTTTCGACACCGGCGCGAACGTGCTGTTCCCCGCCGACGGCTTTGCCTACAGCCACTACCACGAGGACGGCCACTGCGGGCTGTGCGCCGAAGAGGCGATCTCGCTGGACATCCCCGAGGTGTCGGCGGTGTTCGCCGACCGTGCCCTGTTCTGGACCAAGTTCACGAACATGAACCTCTACATCGACCGGCTGCAATGGCTGCTGGATACGCTCGACGTGCGGGCCATCGGCCCGACGCACGGACTGCCCATCCTGGATCCGGCGGCCACCGTCCCCCGCATCAAGGCCGGCCTCCTGTACGGCAGTGCCGTGGCGGAGATGGGGCCGGACGCGGGTGGCCTCGCGCCGATGGCCTGAGGGCGGCGCTCCGCCGGACCGAACACACAAGAACGAAGGAGACAGCAGCATGGACATCACGACGCGACCCTGGTTGCGCAACCTGGCCCTGGCACTGGCCTCCGGCGCCCTGGGGCTCGGTGCGGCCGGGAGCGCCCTGGCCCAGGCGCCGTACCCGAATCGCCCGATCACGGTGGTCGTGCCGCAGGCGCCTTCCGGCGGCATGGACGCGGTCGCGCGCGCGGTGACCCAGAAGATGGGCACGCTGCTGAACACGAGCTTCGTCGTCGACAACAAGCCCGGCGCGGGCGGCAACATCGGCGCCCTGCAGGTGGCCAAGGCCAAGCCGGACGGCTACACCATCCTCATGGGCCAGACGGCGCAGTTCGCGATCAACCCGCACCTGTATGCCTCGATGCCCTTCAACCCCCTGAAGGACCTGGTGCCGGTCGTCATGCTGGCCGATGCGCCCAACGTGCTCGTCGTCGGCCCCGACTCGCCCTTCCGGTCCCTCGCGGACATGGTGGCTGCCGCCAAGGCCAGCAAGGAGCTGCTCGATTTCGCCACTCCGGGACAGGGCACGCCGTCCCACCTGATCGGCGAGATGTTCCAGAAGGCAGCCGGCATCAAGCTGGTCCACGTCCCGTACAAGGGGGCATCGGGCGCCACCACGGACACCATCGCCGGTCGGGCCGCGATGATGCTGTCCTCGATCCCGTCGGCCCTGCCGCTCATCCGGAGCAGCAAGCTGCGGCCCATCGCGGTGTCGTCCAACCAGAGAAGTCCGTCGCTGCCCGACGTCCCCACGATTGCGGAGCAGGGGTATCCGGGCTTCAACGCCGGCACCTGGTACGGGCTGTTCGTCCCGGCGAACACGCCACCCGAGGTGATCAGGACGCTGAGCGCGGCCGCCAATGAGGCGCTGGCTTCCAAGGATGTCATCGCCTTCATCCAGAAGGAGGGCGGCACCATCCTGGGCGGAACGCAGGACGTCTTCGCCGAACGCATCCGGCTCGACTACGCACAGCTCGGCAAGGCCGTGCGGGAGTCGGGCGCCAGGATCGACTAGGTCGCCGTCGCAACGCGGCACGGAGGGACGACACATGCACTTCAATCCCATCGCGATCGGCAGCGGATCGGCGCCAGCCGGGTTCAGGTCGGGCCGCTCCCGCATCAGGAGGTCGATCGGCTTCGCGATCGTGCTGGCGGGGGCGGTGCTGTTGCTCGGCCAGGCCTGGAGCCACCTGCTCGGCGCCGACGAGCGCCTGCGGGGCGCCATGCTGGGCGGTTTGCTCGCAGCCTGCGCCACGGCACTCGGGACCCTGCCGGTCCTGCTGTCCCAGCAGTTCTCGCAACGCACGCACGACGCCATGCTGGGCTTCGGCGCCGGCGTCATGCTGGCGGCCAGCGCGTTTTCCCTGGTCATTCCCGCGCTGGCCTCGGCACGGGGACTGGGGGCCAGCGGCTGGGCCGCCGGCGGGATCGTCGCCGTGGGCATCCTGGCCGGCGCGACGCTGCTGTTCGTGATCGACCGGGTGATTCCGCACGAGCATTTCATCAAGGGACTGGAAGGGTCGCAGGGCCGCGCCATCCGGCGCGCCTGGCTGTTCGTGCTGGCGATCACCCTGCACAACCTGCCGGAAGGGCTGGCCATCGGCGTGGCCTTCGCCGGTTCCGACGCCACCGGAGCCAGGGCGCTGGCCGCCGGCATCTCCATCCAGGACGTGCCGGAGGGCATGGTCGTCGCGTTGGCGCTGCGGGGCGTGGGCTATGGACGCTGGATGTCGGCCGGCCTCGGCGTGCTGTCGGGCCTCATCGAGCCCGTCGCCGCGGTGCTGGGCGTGGCGGTCATCAGCCTGTCGGCGAGCCTGCTGCCGTGGGGACTGGCAGCCGCGGCGGGCGGGATGCTCTACGTGATCAGCCACGAGATCATTCCGGAATCGCATCGCAAGGGCCACGAGGCTGTCGCCACCGCGGGACTGATGCTGGGCTTCGTCCTGATGATGCTGCTGGACACCGCCATGGCCTGAAGTGGCGCGGTCGCTCAGGCAGTCGCCACCGGCAAGCCGGCCTCCACCCATCCGTCGAGCCCGCCGGTGAGTGGCCGGGCGCGCAGCAGCCCGCTGCGGATCAGCAGGCCGGCGGCCTTGGCGGCCGAGGCTTCGTTGGGGCAGTTGCAGTACAGCACGATGTCGCGGTCGCGCGGCAGGCGGGGGGCGTGGGCGGCGATTTCCCCCAGGTCGATCAGGACGGCGCCGGGAATGCGCCGCGGATCGAGGTGAGCCGTGGCGGGCCCGCGCACGTCGATGACCACGGGCTCCTCGCCGCGCTCCATCATCTCGCGCAGCTCGGCGGCCGTGACCCGACCGGCAGCGGCGACCTCGCGCAGGAAGCGTCGGCGCCGCCACCACCGGTAAGCGACGAAAGCGCCCAGCGCCAGCACCAGCAGCGCGACCGCTGCCATGCCGGCATTGGCCATGGCCGAGAGCAGTTCCTGGATCTGCTGGTTGAAGAGCAGGCCCAGCCCGAGGAACGCCGCCGCCCACAGGGCGCCGGCCACGAGGTCGTAGCAGACGAACCGCCGCGCCGTCATGCCCAGGGCGCCGGCCATCGGGGCGGCCACCAGCGACACGCCGGGCACGAACTTGGCGGCCAGCAGCGACCTGCCGCCCCAGCGCGCCACCAGCGTCTCGCTCTGCCGCACGCAGGAGTCGGGCTCCAGGGAGATGCGGCACAGCAGGCGCATCATCCGGTAGCCGTACCGGCGCCCGGCCAGGAACCACACACCGTCGCCGAGCACGTTGGCGGCGGTCGAGACCGCGAGGACGAACGCCAGCGAGACCCGGCCGCCGGCGGCCAGGCCGCCGGCGACGACCAGCAGGGGCGCCGCCGGGACCGGCAGGCCGATGCGCGCGGCCAGCGTGACCAGGAAGACCGCCAGCGCGTCGTGCCGGATGAGCAGGTCGATGAGGGTCTGCATGCGGGTCTCCGGGAGCCAGGCCGGAGCGGGATCGCGATTGTCCGCCTGCGCGGCCCTTCACGCATCGCGGCCCGTGTCCCATCGATGGAACGCTGTGTCGCTGGTGCGTGTGCTTCTGCGCCGTGCCATCGTCCCCACCATGTGGTCTTGGCGGAGCGCCTCCTGCGCTCCGCCCGAACCTGGGAGCCCCTGCATGAAGAAGATCCTCTCGACCCGCAACGCGCCGGACCGCCACTGGGTGGGCGACGGCTTCCCGGTGCACGGCCTGTTCGACTACCAGACCGGTGCCCGGGAGCGCAGCCCGTTCCTGCTGCTGGACTACGCGGCGCCCACCCGCTTCGAGCCGACGGACGCGCGCCGCGGCGTGGGCCAGCATCCGCACCGGGGCTTCGAGACCGTGACCATCGTCTACGACGGCGAGGTGGAGCACCGCGACTCCACCGGCCGGGGCGGCGTCATCGGTCCGGGCGACGTGCAGTGGATGACGGCCGGCGCCGGCATCCTGCACGAGGAGTTCCACTCGGCGAACTACGCCCGCACCGGCGGGCCGTTCGAGATGGTGCAGCTGTGGGTCAACCTGCCGGCGCGCGACAAGATGGCGCCGCCGGGCTACCAGGCCATCGCCCGCGCCGACATCCCGGTGGTGCCGCTGGTCGATGAAGCGGGCGCGCCGGCGGGGCAGGTGCGCGTGATCGCCGGGACGGCCGGTGATGCCCGGGGGCCGGCCCGCACCTTCACGCCGATGAACGTGTGGGACGTGCGTGTCCAGGCAGGTCACGTGGTGTCGCTGGCGCAGCCGGAGGGCTGGACCAGCCTGCTGGTGGTGCTGGACGGCACCGTGCGGGTCAACGGCGACACCACGCTGCAGGCGGCGCAGATGGCCACGTTGTCGGCGCAGGGACGCGACATCCGCGTCGAGGCCACGGCCGATGCCAAGTTGCTGCTGCTGGCCGGCGAACCGATCGACGAGCCGGTGGTCGGCTACGGCCCGTTCGTGATGACCAGCCAGGCTGGCATCGTGCAGGCGATCGAGGACTTCAACGCCGGCAAGTTCGGTCGCATGTCCTGAGGCGGGGGCGCGGCACCGCGGCCCGAATCACCGATGGATGCCGCGACGCGGTCCGGCGTTCCCGGTGTGCCCGGGCCGGGTTGCCGTCGGGGAAAGGAACCTCGGCGGTTGTCACGCGCGGCCGCCTCGTGACATCCAAGGCGGTGAAGGGCGATACCAAGGCCCTGCTGGAGACCGCGATGCCACCGATTGCCCGCCACCTCGTCGCCGCCCTGTGCTGCGCCGGCCTGCTGTCCGCCTGTGGCGGTGGCGGCGGCAACAGTGGCGGCAGCACCACCGCCGCCAGCTTCTCGCCGCAGTTGCTGGCCTCGGGCCAGCAGATCTTCCGCTTCGACACCTTCGGCGACGAAGCGCAATGGACCGACGCGCTGCGCATGCACGAAGTCATCGAGCAGGCGGTGTCGCCGGCCGTGGCCCTCTCGGTGGGCCTGAAGGTGGACGCCCAGGCGCTGCCGCCCGCGCTGGTGGCCGCCATCCAGGCCGGCCAGGTGGACCTGGGCAGCCCGGCCGCCACACTGGCGCTGCTCAAGCTCGATGCGGTTGTCGGCGTCAAGGGCCAGGTCGAGTCGGTCAACGGCGTCGACCGGCTGCGGCGGGTGGGCATCACCTGCGCGCTGTGCCACTCCACCGTGGACGATTCGTTCGCCAAGGGCATCGGCAAGCGACTGGACGGCTGGCCCAACCGGGACCTGGACCCGGGCGCGATCATCGCGCTCTCGCCGGCCCTGGATGCCAAGGCCAGGGCGGTGTACAGCTCCTGGGGCAAGGGCAAGTTCGACCCCCGCTTCAACGTGGACGGCGTGAGCCGGCCGGTCGTCATTCCGCCCGCCTTCGGCCTGGCCGGCATCCCGAAGGTGACCTTCACCGGCGACGGCGATTCGCCGGCCTACTGGAACCGCTACGTCTCGGTGGTCGAGATGGGAGGGCAGGGCAGCTTCGTCGAGCCGCGGCTGAACCTGTCCATCACCCACGGGACCCAGGACCTGGTCTCGTCCAAGCTGCCGGCCCTGGAGGCCTACCAGCTGTCGCTGGCCGCGCCTGCGGCACCGGTGGGCTCGTTCGATCCGGCGGCGGCGCTGCGCGGCCAGCTCCTGTTCGCCGGCAAGGCGCAGTGCGTCACCTGCCACAGCGGGGCGACCTTCACCGATGCGGCCAGCCGGTTGCACCCGCCAGGCGACTCCGTCGCCGACCCGGAAAGCCCCAGCTATGCCAGCCGGTCGGCCACGGGCCAGTACCGCACGACGCCGTTGCGCGGGGCCTGGCAGCACCCGCCGTACCTGCACGACGGCTCGGCCGCCACCTTCGACGCCGTGGTCGATCGTTACAACCAGCGGATGGGGCTGGGGCTGTCACAGCAGGAGATCGCGGACGTCGCGCAGTACCTGAAGTCGCTCTGAAGCCATCGTCGCGCGGGCCCAGTCGGTCAGGGGGGATAGTGCTCCATCCGCGCCGATCGGGCGTCCGTGCCCAGGCGCAGTTCCCGCGTGGCCGACGCGGCGGCCCGGGCGAGGACGCCGGGGTAGGTGGGAAACGAGATCGGCAGGAAGGCGAGCCGGTCGACGGGCATGGCGCCGGCCATTGCGATGGCCGCGGCCTGCACGATGTCCACCGCGCGCTCGCCGACGATGTGGCAGCCCAGGATCTGCCCCGAGGGCCGGTCGACGATCAACTTGCAGAAGCCGGTCGTGCGGCCGTCGATGATGGTGCGGGTGGTGGCATCGAACGGCACGACGGTCACCAGGCAATCGTGCTTCGCACGGGCCCGCGTTTCGGTCAGCCCCACCTGGGCGTACTCGGGGTCGGTGAAGCTGCCGACCGGGCTGACGGAATAGTCAGCGGCCATGGAGCCGCCCAGCGCGTTGGTCGCGGCCACGAAGCCGTCGTGCAAGGCCTGCGGGACCAGCATCAGCCGGCCGGTGACGTCCCCGGCCGCGTAGATGTGCGGCTGGGAGGTGCGCAGTTGTGCGTCCACGCGCACGAACCCACGGGCGTCGAGTTCGACGCCGGCGGCATCGAGGCCGAGGTCCGCCGTGTCGGCGCGCCATCCCACCGCCAGCACCGCGAGCGCCGCCTCGGCACTCTCGTGCGCCTGGCCCCTGGAGTACCGCATGCGGATGCCGCCCGCCGCCTGCTCGAACGATTCGACGGCGCCCAGGCCTTCGTGGACGACGATCCCCGCGTCGCGGAACGCCTGGGCCATCGCCGCCGAGACGGCCTCGTCCTCGGTGGGCAGGATGCGCGGGCCGGTCTGGAAGAGCTGAACGCGGGTGCCGAACGCATGGAAGATGGACGCGACCTGCGCTCCGGTCGCACCGGCGCCGATCACCAGCATCGATTCGGGCACCGCCGTGAGCGACCAGGCGTCGCTGTGCGTCGCCGCGAGCTCGCCGCCCGGCACCGCGAGCCGCCGGGCGACGCCGCCGGTGCACAGGATGAAGTGGCGGGCGGTCAGCCGCGTCCCCCCGGCCGATTCGACCACCTGGGGGGCCACGAAGCGCAGCATGCCGGCGTTGTCGCGCACGGTCACGCCGGCCGCGTCGATCTGGGCGCGGTACGCGGAACGGCGCCGCACCTCGTCGACCACCTGGCGTACCCGGTCCAGCAGTTGGGGGTAGTCCACCACGGGCTCCGACGTCACGATGCCGTAGCGGCCGAGCTGCCGGGCCTCCCGCAGGAGCCGCGCCGCGTGGGCGAGCGTGCGCACCGGCACCGGCCCGTCGTTGGCGGCCATGCCGCCGAAGGCACCGCGCGTGACGAGCGCCGTGCGCGCGCCCTGGTCCGCGGCACGCAGGGCAGCCGCGACACCGGCCGGTCCGGAGCCGATCACGAGGACGTCGTAGGAATCCATCTGTTTGTCTCCCTGGAAGTGCCAGGCACCTGCCGACAGTGCCGGGGGGATCAGGCGCCGGTGTCCTGCAGATCGGCCAGCCAGCGCAAGGCGGCCAGGCTGGGCATGAAACCGTATTCACCGCCGCGCGTCACGACGAAGTTCGAGAGGGATCGCAGGCGGCGCGGAAGGGGGCGGCGCGGAATCGTGAACTCGCCCGAACCGTCGGCCGCGCCCGTGACCGGGTCCACCGCATCACCGAGGCCGAGGAAATCGCCACCGTTGATCCACTCCGACTGCACGAACTCGAACTGCCGCTTGAGGTGCGCGCCGACGAAAGCGAACATCAGTCCGCGGTCGGCGCCGTCGTCCTCCAGGACGCCATCCGGCAGCAGCGGGCCGTAGGCCGTGCCGCGGCGGATCATGCGGTGCAGCCGCACCACGCCGGCCACGTCGGCGTCGCGCGGGTTGCAGCGGCGGATGTGCGAGCCGGGCGGCGTCGCGTAGCCGATGGGGTCGCCGGCCCTGTACAGGAACGCGTTGGTGCGCGCCGGGTCGGCGCCCAGGGCCGGATCGTCGTGCAGCGGGCACAGCGCGAGCGGTGCGCCGCTGCGCCAGCGGCCCATCATCTTGGCGGCGAGCAGCGCCTCGTCGTCCGCGTCCTTGGCATTGCCGCGCAGGTAGCGGCGGAAGGCGGCAACGTCCTGGTACAGCTTGCGGAACGCGACGTAGGTGCCGTTGCGCCCCAGGACGTCTGGCACGGGAGCGGGGGGAAAGGCGCCCGTCTCGTCGCGGTAGCCGAGCACCAGCTCGCCGGCCTTCAAGGGCCGCTCGTGGGGGTTGTCGCCCGGGATGCCGCTGCCCTCGATCGCCGGATGGCTGATGCCGTCGCGAAAGCCGAACGGCTCCTTGTGGTCGGGCGGTGCGCGGCAGTCCTGGCGCCAGACCGGCACGATGCCGGGCAGGTCGGCGATGGCCTTGCGGGCCTGGCCGATTGCGGCTTCGAGGCGGTGCTCGTCGGGCGACACGCCCGTGAGGACCAGGTGGATCTGCGAGGTGCCGAACGGCGCTTCCCACTGGCCGGGCGCGCTGGCGCCGACGTCGCCCAGTGCGGCCGCGCGCGCGGCCATGCCCTGGCGGAACTCCCAGGCGAAGCTGTCGAGGCTGGCAGCGGGCACGCCCAACGCCCGCAGGCCGGCATGCGTCAGCGCCACGCTGACCCAGGTGTCGCGGTCGGGCCGGTCCGGCGTGGCCGCGGAGGTGACGACATCGCACAGCAGGCGCAGGAACTGGCGGCCCTGCCGGCGGTCGTCCACGCGCAGCAGGATGTAGGTCGCCACGTAGGGGTTCGGCCGCGGCCGCAGGACCCCGCTCTGGATGTCGTGCAGCTGCAGCGGTGGCGTGGCCTCGCCGGTCATGGCGCTCATGCAGCGGTGGCGAGGTTCTTCCAGAAGCGCTCGAGGCTCGCGTCGCCCCCGAACAGCGTGCTGAAGGCGGTGGAGTCGCACACCAGCACGTCGCCGGCCCGGTCGCCCTTGGGCGGTGCCCAGACGACCGAGTTGAACTCCGTGGCGCCGGCCTGCGCGAACGGATGCGGGCGCGACAGGTCCATGGGCTGGCGCGCGATCACGCGCGCCGTGCCGTCGTCGCGCGTGACCGCGTAGTGCGGCAGGTGCATGTGGAACGTGAGGCTCTCGACGCCGGCCATCCAGCCGCGCGTGTCGGCGTCGCGGTCGACCGACAACGGGGCGACCTGGTTGCGGGTGCCGGGCTGCACGGCCGGCCGCAGGGCGTACCGGTTCACCACCGGAATGTCCAGCGCCTGCAGCAGGGCGATCGTGTACCCGCCGAAGCGCTGCTGCCGCGGCACCAGCAGGTCGCCGTGGTGGGCGTATTCGATCGCGCGCACCTCCAGGTCGTCGGTTGCGCCGACGTCGTGGTGCGGGCCAATGACCAGGCAGGTCTTCTCGCGCTGCAGGAATTTGCGCAACGCCTCGATCTCGGCGGGCGAAGGCAGCTGGCCGGTGACGTTGTGGTCCAGCCCGAAGAGGAACAGCGTGTCCACGTCGGCCAGCACGCGCTCGTCGAGCGGCTGCGCGAAGCCGGCCTGGTCCACGCGCTGGAACACGGGCACCGGATGCCCCGTCACCTCGCCGGCCAGCTTCTGGAACGGCACCCAGGCCCAGAAGAACAGCTCCAGCGAGCCGGCGATGCCCTGCTTGAACTGGCGCGGGTCGGCGAAGCGCGGCACCTCGTAGGCCGGCCAGAGCACGCGCCGCACCTCGGTCATGGTGGAGAAGCGGTTGTCCAGCTCGGTGATGTCGCGGTTGGCCTCGGCCGGATAGCTCCACGAGATGTAGATGCTGAGCCGGCGGCGGCCGGGCGTCGCCGGGCGCGGCACATGGACCTGGTTGTAGGTGCGGGCGGCTTCGCTCATGGCACTGCTCGATCGGGCGGGAGTGCGCTCACTGCAGCTGGTCGAGCGCAATGGTCAGTGCGGCCTTCATCCGCAGTGCCTTCTTGATCTCGTCCGCGCTCACGTACGGGTACTCGGCGTATTCGAGGAAGCTGGGAACCTGGTGTTCGCGGAAGAAGCGGATCACCGCGGTGCGGTTGTCCTTCCAGTCCTCGGGGAAGTCCTCCAGGTTCACGAACACGGTCGTGATGCCGGTGGACAGGAACAGCGACAGCGCATCGTCCATGTACTTGTCGAAGTCGGTGTCGAAGATGCCCTGGTACATGAAGTACAGGTCGCCCTTGATCGGGAACAGCAGCCAGCGGAGGTAGTGCAGCTTGAGAGGGGCGAGCACGTCGGGAGTGGCGGCCACCGCCGCCTCGATGGTCTTCGCGTAGGCGCGGATCGTCTCCTCGCGCCCCGGCTTGACCTTGCCGAGGATGGAGAAGCCGTAGTTCGCCGGCGTCTTCGGGAACAGCGGGCCGTGGGGGCCCTCCACCCGCTCGAAATAGCCCTCCTTCGGGATCGCCAGGGCGGCGGGCCGGGTGGGGTCGTGGGCGACAGTCATGCAGGTCCTCGCTCTCCTGCCGCGCGCCCGGCGCGGATCGCGAACGCCGCGGGCAGGGGCCCGATGGTTGCCGCGCGAGCGCATCCGGCGAAGTGGACCTAGGTCCAATGCGCGCCGGCTGAGCGGCCGCAGTTTCCGGGAAGGAGCGCGCTTACCATCGTGGCCACCCACGCGGAAGACCGCTCCATGGCACTGGCGACGATCCACCCGGGCTGCTGGCCGTGCCGCATCGGTGCGGCCGTGGCGTGGGTGGCGAGCGTGCTGCTCGTGGCGCCCGCCCACGGCCAGGCGCCCGAACCGGCGGCCGAGGCCACTCCAGCGGCCATCACCAAGCGATCCGTCTTGCGTGACCCGGAGGACGGGAAGCTCGACCTGTCCGAGTTCCTGCTCGAACGCAAGGGCTTCCTGCCGGTGCCCTTCGTCGTTACCGAGCCGGCGGTCGGCTACGGTGGCGGCCTCGCGGCCCTGTTCTTTCGCCAGTCCATGAGCGAGGCGAGGGAGCAGGCAACCAAGACCGGCCACATCACGCCGCCGGACATCTACGTGCTGGCGGCCGGGGGCACCGAGAACGGGACCCGGTTGCTGGGCGCAGGCGCCATGCTCACCTTCGGCGACGACCGCTGGCGCTACCGCGGCTTCGTCGGCCGCACCGACCTGCACCTGGACTTCTATGGCGTGGGCGGCGTCCTCGGCAAGGACGCCCGGCTCGCCTACAACCTGGATGGCCTGCTGTCGACCCAGCAGGTGCTGTACCGGCTGGGCGAGAGCGACAACTTCATCGGGATGCGCTGGATCTACCTCGACCTGCCGGGCAGCTTCCAGGGCAGCAACACCCCGGCACTGCCGGCGCTTCCAACATTCACCAACAGGAGCTCGGGCCTGGGCCTGTCGTTCGAGCACGATTCGCGCAACAACTTCTTCACCCCGTCGCGCGGGGTCCGGGCCGCGCTGGACACACTGTTCTACGCGCCCGGCATCGGCAGCGACGCCCGTTTCCAGACCTACCGGGGCTTCGTTTTCGCCTACACCCCGGTCAGCAAGAACCTGGTGCTGGGCGGCCGGCTGGACCGGCGTGCGGCGCGGGGGGACGTGCCGTTCTACCAGCTGCCCTACATCGACATGCGCGGCATTCCCGCCGTGCGCTACCAGGACAACGATGTCGCGGTGGTCGAAGCCGAACTGCGCTGGAACGTCTCGGACCGCTGGGGGCTGGTGGGTTTCGCCGGGGTCGGCCGCGCCTGGGGCGGCGGCACCAGCTTCGGCGAAGCCGCCAACCGGGTGTCCAGGGGAGCCGGGGTGCGCTACCAGATCGCGAGGGTGCTGGGCCTTTGGGTGGGGCTGGACGTGGCCCGGGGCCCCGAGGGGGACCTGGCCTACTACATCCAGGTCGGCAATGCCTGGCGCTGACGCCTGGCGTGGGCCTGCGCGGTCGGGCAGGCCCAGGAACCGCGGTCGTGGACGGCTACGGCCGCCTCACCAGAGGGCCGAGTCCCGGAGTTCTTCCGTCTTCTGGCGGTCGCGCCGCAGCCGCCGGGCCCTCCAGCCGCCCAGCAGGGCCACGCTGGCACCGCCCACGAGCAGCGCCTCGGCCAGCCCCAGGCTCCGGTGGGCCCAGAGCGGGGCCAGGAACCAGGCGGACGCGGTGACGAAGGCGGAAGCGAGGGGAACGGTCAGGCGGGAGCGATACATGGCTGCCCCGATTTTCCACGGCCGAGGCCCGATGGTGCGAAACCGCCTCACGGAATCGTCGGGCCGGCGCAACGCCCGCCTCAATGCAGGGACTTGCTGGCGTGCGTGGGCGTCACCGCCACAAGCAGGCCGCTGACAGCGCCGAGGGCCGCGACTTCCTTCATCGCCCAGTCGAACTGGGAGCAGGCCAGGGACCGCAACGCCCGTGCCGAGTCGATCATGTAACGGTCGGGCGGATCAGCGCCGGTGCTGATGGAAGCCAGGGTCATGAGCACGATCTCCTCCTCGGCCCGGCAGGCGCGCGCGTGCAGGTCCCGCCAGCGGTCCAGCTCCGGTGTGATCGACGCCATGGCACTTCCTCCTCAGTGACGACAAGGGACCGTACGCCGTGGCGGGGAGCGTGTCGATAGGCCCGTTTCCACGGCGCATTGGACCAAGGTCCAACGCCCCGGCGGATGGGTTCCGAGGGCGGCGGAGGCCGACGTCCCCGCGTGGTCAGGGCGGGCGCAGGGACCCGGCCAGGATCAGGAGGTTCTGGGGCGACACCCGGATGAGGCCGGCACGCGGGCTCTCGATGTCCGCGATCAGGAAGACCGCGACGGAGACCAGGGCCGGCAGCAGCAACTGCATCAAAGGCCCGGGCCTGGCCTTGACCAGCTGGAAGCCGAGCAGCGCGTTGCAGAAGACGGCCAGGGTGGCCATCAGGGCCCAGGCCGCGATCGGGATCCGGTTCAACCAGGCGGCCTGCGTATAGCCCTGGGCGTTGATCACGTCGTTCATGCCGCTGACGGCCAGGGCCGTGACCGGTGTCGGGCGCGCCATGGCGGGCCCGGCCACGGCAGCCCAGAGCTGTGCCTGCAGTTCGCCCGTCCTGGCCTCCACCGGTTCGTGGCGGGCGGTGTAGTAGGTGATGCGCTGGTCCAGGTAGTCGCGCAGCAGTGCACGCACCTTGGCTGCATCCTCGGCCGGCAGCAAATCGGCCCGGACGAACTCGGTGCCGATGGCATTGGCTTCGGCCTCCTCGTAGTTCTTGCGCTGGTCGTAGCGGGCCAGGGCCATCGAGAACGAGAACCCGATGATCAGGCCCAGCAGCGTCAGGGCGGCGCTCTGGATCACCTCGAAGGCGGGCCGGACCTCGGTGGCCAGCGGCCGCGCCCGGCCCACCCACTTGCCGGCCTGCACGGACAGCCACAGGACAGGCAGCGACAGCACGAGAAGCAGGACCGGATGGTTCAGGACGTAACTCATCGGGCCGCGCGCGAACGCGCCGTGATGGGGGTCCGGAAGTATCGGATGCCGCCAGTTGCTCGGCCATGGGACCTAGGACCTACCTCGCGGGACCGGTCCGCGCCCACCTGGCAGCCGGGTTCGCTGGCCGGGCGATGGCTGCCGTCCGTTCGTGACAAGTCGATGAACGTGTTGTTGCGTTGCTATGCAATGGGTTTCATATTTGAACAATTCGCTTACATGGACCATCATGCAAGGACCGCTCAAGCAGCGCCCCGGAGATTCGGACATGAACAGCCAAGTCGCGAAGCAACGGACCGTGCAGGTCATCGACCTGTCGAACTACGCGGACGTGTGGTTCTGGAGTGGATACCTGGAGGTCACGGCTGCCCAGCTCGTGGAGGCCGTGTCCCGGGTCGGCCGCGAGATGGATGCGGTCCGCCGCTACCTCGCCGACAACGCGCGCCAGGTCCCCCCGGCGCGTTAGGTCCCCAGCAACCACTCCATCGCGGTCTCGTAGTCGAGGAAGGCGCGCACGCGGCCGAACCCCTGTTGCGCCGCCAGCAGGCTGAACAGGTGCCCGTTCTCGAACCGGTCCGGCGGGCACAGCACCGCCGTCTTGCGCTGGAAGGTGTCCTCGAACCCGGCCAGCGCGGCCGCCATCTGTTGCAACTCGTCGGTGCGCAGCCGGCCGATCGTGTGCCGGATGTCGATCAGCACCTCGTACTCGTCCAGCGCCGCCGCCGCCGCCGCCAGCCGCTGCAGCAGTTGCAGGGCGGCCGGCAGGTCCACCTGGCCGTCCGGGTCGGCGCGCAGGAAATCGGAGGGTTTGATGACCCGGACGTTGCTTGGCATGGAGACGCGCCTGATCGCGCGGATCTTCCCGGCCTGCAGGGTGCCCGGATATGGGACCTTGGTCGCAGGGGCGCGGACGTGGACTCAGGACAGGTTGGCGAGGTCGCGTGCCGGGATGCCCGCCGAGCGGCAATGTTCCTTGTAACGATGCAGGCCGGTCTCGCAATTCTCGATCGCGAGCACCTCGCCCCGGTCGTCCAGGAAGGCCAGGTCGCCGACCACCACCTTCAGCACCAGGATGTCCTCGTCCCCGCCCAGCGCCTGCGCGGTCTTGCATTCCCCCGGACCCGAGTAGACGACGCTGCCAGGCTCGGCCACCCAGTCGTGTTCCAGGTACTGCCAGCGGCCCTTGATCGTGCAGGCAATGACCGTGCCGCTCTGGTGCCGCCTGGGCATGCGGGCCTGCGGGGAGGCCTTCACCAGCAGCACCATCTCGCCGGACGCAGGGTCGATCTTCACGTACTTCACCATGACGCTGTTGTCATGTGGGACAAAGGGTATCCAAGGGTCTCCGGTCGCTGCGGCCAGACCCATTTCGTGCACCATGGGCATCTCGTGTGATGGGCAAAAGGTGGCGATGATCCCGCGCAGGGGCCTCGCCCGGCTAGGTCGCTTTCGGACACGCGCCCATCCATTCCGGACATCCGTCCCCGGGAGACACCTCCATGGCCGCTGACAGTCGACGCGTGGCTGCAAGGTACTTCGCCGCCCTGTGCGACAAGCTCGCCAGGGACGGGGTGGACACGGCGCAGCTCCTGCGCCGCAGCGGCATCAGCGCGGAGGCGCTGGGCCGGCAGGGCGCCACCCTGACGGCCACCCAGTTGCAGGCCTTCGTGTCGACATCGCGCGAGCTGGTGGGTCGCACCGACCTGGGATTCCAGACCGGCCTGTTGATCAAGCTGAATTCGCACGACCTCCTGGGTTACGCCATGCTCAGTTGCCGCAACGTCGAACAGATGCTGCAACTGGTTTCGCGCCACTTCCACACGATGATCGACATGTTCACGGTGCGGTACCGGCGCCTGGGCGCCGTGGGCGAGGTCGTGTACTCGCCGGTGACCAGCATGCCGGCCGAGGTGCTGCACTTCTGCCTGGAGGCCATCGCGGTGGCGCACCACGGCCAGGTCGCGATGCTGCTCGGGCCCGCCCTGACCGGCTACGACCTGCTCCTGACGATGCCGCGGCCCGTGCATGGCGCGCTGTACGACGGCCTGGCGCCGGCGCGGGTGTTCTTCGATGCACCCGGCCCCGCCGGGGTCACCGTTCGCATGGAAGGCGCGATGCTCGACCACCACCTGCCGCTGGACTCGCCGGCCGTGGTGCAGCAGATCGAGGAGATGTTGCACACCGTGCGGCAGCGCCCGCTTCCGGATCGCGACTGGGGTGCGTTCATCCGCATGCTGCTGCGCGAGTCACGCGGCCACCGGCTCACCCTGGACGAGATTGCCACCCGCATCGACGTGTCCACCCGCACCATCGACCGCCACCTGCTGAAGGAGAACCTGCAGTTCCGCACCCTGGCGCAGGAGGTGTTCCTGGAGCGCGCCCGCAGGCTGCTGGCCGAGCCGGGAGCCACCGTGGAGGAGGTCGCCCACGCGCTGGGGTTCGCGGAGGCCGCCGGCTTCACCCGGGCCTTCCGCAAGGCGACCGGCGTCTCGCCCGCGGCCTACAGGCGGGCGCCCCCTCAACGCAGCGCCGGCCGCGCCGACATGCGCGCCGAGGCCTCGGAGGCGGGCCGGCGCACGTCGAGGTAGGGGCCGACCAGGGCCGCGATCGAGTAGCTGGCCAGCCGGTACTCCTCCTCGCAGCTTTCGGCGCGATCGGCGGTGAGCCAGCCCTTGGCCACCGCGTCGGCGAACAGCGCCGGCCGGGCGCCATACGCGAGGCAGACCAGGTTGAACTTGCGCTGTTCCGGCAGCAGGTGGACGTCGGCGAGGTAGCCCTTGGGGTCGGCCACCTCGCTGCTCTCCTGCGTGTAGAGCCAGGCGATGCCCATCACCATGTCGTGGGCCGCCCGGTCGTCCATCTGCAGCAGGACCACCGTCGCCAGGGTGTCGGCGGCGTCCTCCTCGCGCCCCAGGATGGGCGTGCGCAGCTGGTCGAAGAGGGCGTGCGCCGCCTCGTGCAGGAAGATGTACGCGATGTTGTTCCGTACCGCGCCCTCGGGCGTGACCCCCGCCGGACGGGCGGGGCCTGTGGCCAGCCGGCGCATGTCCTCCACCAGCCCGTAGCAGACGCTGATGGCGGGCGCGTCGGCGTCGTAGAACGCGTTGGAGTCGTTACCGCAATCGCTGAACGCCAGGCGCACCGGCCGCGGCAGGCGAACGACGCGCAGGAACTCCCGGACGGATTCCAGCGTCCGGTCCGCCTTCAGTTCGTCCTGGATGCCGCGGAACTTGGGATCGTCCGTTGTCTCGTAGGCCAACTGGAAGGCCTGGTCCTGGAGCGTGGACGCCGCCATGCTGCCGCCCAGGCCGCAGGCCAGGAGCAGGGCCAGCGCGAACCATCCGCCCGGCCGGAGCAGGGCCCGCAGCGCCCGGGTGCCGGGCAGGCGGGTCGGACCGGTCTCGATCTGCATCCCCGGTTCTAGCCGTCCGCGCTGCGGGCCGTCATTGGACTTTGGTGCCACTGCCGGGGGGCGGGCGACGCTAGAGCAGCAGCTTCACCAGCGACTTGAGCAACTCGTCCAGCGGCATCATGGTCAGCAGCAGGGGCAGGAATGGCACCAGCGTGTACAGCAGCAGCCGCAGCACCGAGGTGGTCGAGACCAGCGCAACGCGCATGCCGCGCACGATGTCGTAGCTCCCGGCCAGGTCGGCCAGCGACTGGATGTCGGCGCTGCCGACCAGCGGCTCGCCCGGATCGGTCCGTCCGTGCACCCACTTGAGGTCGAACTCCCGGACATACCGGCTGGCCAGCGAGCCGTACTGCGCCAGCCCGACCCGCTGGGTGCGGGCCAGTTGCGGCACGAACAGCATCAGGGGCCCCAGGAACACCAGCATCACCAGGGCGGTCAGCAGGCCGATCTCGGGAACGAACTCGGGCAGGGTGGCTTCAGCGTAGAAGATCTGCTGGGCGATGCGGGCCGACAGCAGCGTGGCGTGGGCGACGATGACCGCAGCAAACCCGTCGAGCAGTGCGGCCAGGAACCCCAGCCCGCCTGCGCCGTCGGGATGGGTGGGCAGCAGGTCGAGGTCGATGCGCGACACCTGCCAGAGAAACCGGGTCCAGACCGCCAGCCGGAAATACCAGCGCAGGATCAGGAACTGGACCAGGGGCATGGCGACCGCGCGCAGCCAGAGGCCCGCGGCCGACAGGCCCCCGTCGGCCTGGCGCCACGTCGTGCCCTCGTCGGCCGCGAAGTGATGCGGCACGAGAGAAGCGCCGGCCAGGACCACGACGGCCAGCAACGCCAGTTCGACCGCCACCGAATTGCGCCAGCGCATGGCCGAAGCGATCGCGTGCTGGAACTGCTGCATCCCGGCCGGTGGGACCAGCCCGCGCTCGGTGAACTGGGCGATCCACAGGCTCATGCGGCGGTGCGCCAGCCACTCTGCCGCGATCAGGAGCGGCAGGACCACCAGGAAGCGGACCTGCGCCTCGATGTCGAGCAGGAACGGCACGTCCACGCTGCCGGGCAGCGCGCGACCCTCGGCCACGGCCAGGACCAGCAGCGGCAGCCAGGCGATGAGCGTGATGCAGATGACGCGCCGCTGCAGCAGGTGCAGGGAGTTGTCCGATAGGTGCGACCGCCGCAGCAGCTGGAACAGCGGCCCACCCGCCACCAGCGAGAACGGCGCCGGCAGGGGGGCGAACTCGGGGTCCACGGGCTGCGCGGACGGGGGGACGGCGGGTGGGGCTCGCATCAGCGCACGCGGCGAACCGGCGGTGGCGTCCAGCGGCCGTGCAGCACCTCGGGCCGCGGCGAATACAGCCGCATGGTGATGCCGAGCTTGCCGGGCGGGGCCGGCAGCCAGTTCGATTCCCGGGTCGGACCGGGACTGTCGCGCTGGATCAGGATGTCGAGCGAGCCGTCGGGGTTGTACTGGAGCGCGTCGCGGTCGCCGATCGCATAGCGGCCGAGCGGGTTGGGCGCCTGGTAGCCCTGCGCGTCGTACAGCGTGAGCGACCAGAACGCATTGGTGGGCGGCAGGTCCTCCTTGCGAAAGTGGCAGACATAGCGGCTCGACCCGTCCAGCGCCTGGCCATCGTCGGCGGTGTGGTTCATCGGGTGCACGGTGTCCTCGCACTGGTTGGCTCCCAGGCCGACCAGGGCCACGGCGGCGCGCTTGAGGTAGTTGTTGCCGTACACGCCCATCGTGTCCACGTTCATCTGCCAGCCGTTGCTCACGCGGGCCATGTTCGCGACGGCCACCTGCATCTGTTGCAGGCCGGTGGAGGGCGCGGCGTCGACGGCGGCTTGCACCAGCGGCGGGGTGTCGGCGGCCACGAAGCCGCGCCCGGGTTCGAGGCCCAGGCGGCGCAGGCGGGCCAGGATCGACCAGTCGGTGAGGTGGGGCGGCTGCGTCTTCAGCACCTCGGCGGCGTAGGCATAGAACTGGGCGCCGGACATCCGGTTGACCTGCACCGTGGGCGGCGTCCGCAGGTCCACCGAGGGGTCGGTGCGGGCCACCACGGGCAGCGGGCTGCGGCCCCAGCGCGACAGCGGCGTGAGACGGAACCCGGCCTGCACGTCGTGCACCGCCGGGTAGTCCTTGGGGCCGTTGGTCTGGGTGCGCACGATGATCCAGCAGGTCGGGGTCGGCGCCTCGATGCGTGGCATCCCGTCGGGCAGGGTGCCGCTCCAGTGCCGGCCAACGACCGCGTAGTCGCCGGGCCCGGTGCCGGTCGTTCGCTTGCCGAGCGAGGCGAAGACATCGCTCCACATGTCGTAGATGGGCAGCACGTAGTAGCGTCCGCCGGTGTCGGGCACCGAGACGACCACCGGCTCCTGCGCGACGTCGAACCACGCCGTCGAGTACAGCGTGTCGAAGTTCGGCCGCACCACCTCGCGGTAGTCCACGCTCGGGAAGGCCCGGAAGTGGTGGAACGTGCCGGCCGGGCCGAAGCCGGGCTTGCGTCCCGGCTCGACGTTCGTCAGGACCTTGCGGGTCACGTCCATCGTGACCAGGGGATAGAGGTAGACGTAGCCTTCGGCGGCGATGTCGTTGGCATCCCTTGCAGTGAGTTCCATGGCCACATCCCTGTGATTCGCGGAGAAAAGCGACGCCCGTGCCATGACGACGATCCGTGGCGGCCCGAGGATCGCCCCGGCGCCGCGCCCGCGCAATGAGGCCTTCGGCCAATGCGCCGCTCGCCGAGCGCACCTGCGCACGGTCACAGCTGCGATTCGACCGGCAGGATCCCGAGCAGCCAGACCTTGAACCTCAGCCAGCCGGAGGCCTCCGGCTCCTGCGTGTACGTGCGCGCGCCCGTGGCACCGGTCTCGTGCCACACCAGGTGGCGGCGCCCCTGTTCGTCACCCTGGCGCTCGACGCGCCAGGCGATCAGGTCCAGGTTGGCTTCCAGCCGTTCGAGCAGCAGCTTCGTCATTTCCGCGCTGTGGCATACGGCGCCCATCTCGGTATTGAGCTGGACGGACCGTGGGTCCAGGTTGAGGGAGCCGATGAAGGCGGCCTGGCGGTCGAAGAAGATGGCCTTGGTGTGCAGCGAGGCGGTGGAGCCGCCAAGCTTGCGCCGTTCCTGCTCGCGCGCGGCATTGAAGGCTTCCGGCCGGAATTCGTACAGGCGCACGCCACCCTCGAGCAGGGCCTCGCGGTAGCGCGCATAGCCGGCGTGGACGGCCGGCACGTCGCTGGCGACCAGCGAATTGGTGAGCACGGTCACCCGCACCCCGCGCCGCACCAGGGCCGTGAGCCAGTCGACGCCGGCCTGGCCGGGAATGAAGTACGGCGAGATGATGGTCAGTTCTCGATCGAGCGGCAGGCCCAGCGTCGCGAACTGCGGCAGCAGCCGGCCCTCGGCCGAACTGCGGTCGCGCGACACTTTCTCCGGATCGTCATAGACGAATTGCGCGAGGCCGGCATAGGTCGGCTGCGGACCGCCCAGCTGGAAGTCGTTCCAGCGCGCGCGGGACCGCTGCACGTAGGGCGACTGGCTCTCCGAGGCGATGAATCCGGCCAGCATCTCGCGCAGTCCGTCCAGGTCGCCCGCCACCGGCCGGTGGCTGCTCAACGCGGCGATCGGGTAGGCCATGGGCGAATTCCAGAATGCATCGAAGGCCGCCGAGATCTGCGGGACCACGGGGCCGGCCAGGCCGACGTCCAGGTCGCCGAAATTCGCGTCGGAGCTGGCCTCGAAATACTCGTCGGCGACGTTGCGTCCCCCGATGACCGCGCGCTGGTTGTCGGCGATGAACGCCTTGTTGTGCATGCGCCGGTTGATGCGGTCGAAGTCGGCGAGCATCTCGAGCGAGCGGGTGGCACCGCGGGTGGCGAGCGGATTGAACAGCCGCACCTGGATGCGTGGGTGGCTTCCGAGCACGACCAGCTGGTTGTCGTCGACGTCGGAGCCGAGATCGTCGAGCAGCACGCGCACGCGCACGCCCCGGTCGGCGGCCTGCAGCACGGCGTGGGCCAGGTGCCGGCCAGTCAGGTCGTCCTTCCACTTGTAGTACATGACGTCGAGCGACCGCTCGGCGGCCCCGGCGAGCACGATGCGCGCCAGCAGCGCGTCGACGCCCCGCGGCAGCGGGCGGAAGGTGCTCTGGCCGGCCTGGATGGCCGGCGTGCCGGCCACCTCGCGGCCCAGGCTGGTGTCCTTCGTGTCCGCCAGGGCGTGCGACTCGACACGTTCGAAATCCACCGGCAGCGACGCACAGCCGCCACCCAGCAGGGCGGCCAGCAGCACGAAGACTCCGAGGAACGATGCCGGCAACCGGCGCTCACCTGCGCCCCCGGCGTCGATCGCGCGAGGGCGGACGCGGTCCACCGTCGTCCCCTCAGCCCTTGCGGCCGCGGCCCGGCTGCCTCAGGGCGCCTTGCCAGCCGATTCCAGGCGCACCGCCACCGCTTCGGTGTAGATCGCCTCGACCTTGTCGCCGACCTTGATCGCCTTGAGCTGCTCGGGGTCGTTGATGTCCAGGTCCACCAGGTTGCCCTTGGGACCACGCAGCGTGATGGAACGCGCCTTGGAGTCGACCTTGACGACATCGGCCAGCAGGGTGACCTCGTGGCTGACGGTGCCCGCAGGCTTGGAGCCCGCGGGCGCACGGTCCGTCTTGGCCTGCGCCGTGTTGCCACGCGTCGGGGCGCCGTTCTTCTTCAGCTCCAGCGACAGCGAGCGCACGTACTCGGCAAGCACCTTGTCGCCGACGCGGATCTGGTCGAAATTGCGCACCTCGGGGCCGGCTTCCATGTCGACCACGCGCCCCTGGCTGGTCTTGAGCGAGACGGTGCGACGCGCGGCATCGACGCCAACCACCGTGGCCGTGGCCTTGGTCGTCTCGACCGCATGCGCCTTGCCGGGCCCCTTCTCGACGCTCGTGGTGGTGGCGGCATCCGACTGGGCGGACGTGGCCAGGGGCAGCCAGCCGGCCAGCAGGGCGGCGGCGGCGAGCGCGAGTCGGGTGATCGTGTCAGTTCGCATGGTCAGCTCCGCGTGTGTTGGAAATGGTCAGAAGGTGCCGGTCACGAAGGCCATCAGGCCGGAGTACCCGAACTTCAACTGGCCGTTGAAATCGTTCTTCTCGAGCTGCAGGCGCGTGGTGAACTTGTCGTACCCCAGCCCGACGCCGAAGTGGCGGCTGAACATCCAGGTGGCGCCCACGTGCGCGTTGGCCCAGTGGCCGTCGTAGCCGCCGCCCGACAGCTTGAAGAACTCGAGCCGCCCGTCCAGCAGGATGCTCGGCGCAACCGCCCAGCCGCCCCGCACGCCGATGACCGGAAGCGGCGCGGGAATCTTCCCCTCGCGTGAGATCAGGCCCGTCACCGTGGAGCCGCCCCCGGTGGCCGTGCCCGTCCCCGAGAGCGAGAGCTTCAGGTCCGTGAAGTGCATGCCCAGCGAGCCGGCGACCTCGTAGGTCGGTGTCCGCATGAAGGTGTAGTCGTAGGCCAGCTCGTAGACCGAGTACTTGGTGGTCGACTGCACGTTCGCGCCGGCGTTGAAGGTGTTGTCGCCCCACTGGATGTCGCGGTCCAGCACCCGCGAGCGGGTGACGTCGTTGTTGAAATAGGCTGCTCGCAGGCTGTGGCGCGGGTTGATGCGCCACAGGCCTTCCACGCGCCCGCGCGTCTTGTCGGAAGCAGTTCCGAACGTGCGGTCGAAGTTGACGGCGGGATTGGTGCCGGACTGCCCGTTCAGGTTGGCGTCCACGTCGGTTCCCACCAGGAAGATGCCGGCGGTGAACACGAAGGGATCGGTGAGCAGGTTCTGAGCGAGCGTCTGCGACTGGGCGTGGGCTGCGGTCACCGTGCCGCCACCCAGCAAGGCCAGCATGCCAGCCTGCACGATCTTCTTGTGGATTGTTCCGCGCATCGCAGTGCTCCTGGTGATTTGGGGGCATCGTCGGCGCGGGCGACCCACCGGTCTATTGGATCAAGGTCCTAGCGCCAGGATTCAGAACTCCGTCGGTTCCCACCCCGGCTGGGGGTCGAAGGTGGTCATCTTCTCGGCGATGGCGCGCGTGTTGCGGCCCAGGTCCTTGCCGTAGACCGTCCCGTTCTGGTTGACGATGTAGGTCAGGACCCCCGTCTCGCCCGGGACGTCGGGGTAGGCCACCATCGCGAACCCGGCCAGCATGCGGCCGTTGATGATGTAGTTGTAGGCACCACCCGGCGCGGCCGGCCCTTGCCGGGTGAGGATGCGGAAACGGTAGCCCTCGTAGGGATCGCCGGCCTTGCGGTTCGCCGCCCCGAGCGAGGACTGCGCGATCAGCGGACCCAGCGGGCTCTGGCCGACGCCACTGCCTGGTTCATTGGGCCAGTAGAGGCCGTCGAACTTGCCCGGCGAACTGGCCAGCCGCTGTGCGTACTGCAGCACGCCGTCGCCGTTGCGGTCGACCGCCGCATAGTCGCGCTGCGCTCCGACGTACGCGCGCAGCACCGTCAGGGCATTGCGTTCGCCGGCGCCGATGCGGCGGTTGAGCATTTCCTCGGCACCGACCTCGCTGGCGAAGCGCCACGCCGAGCCCTCGCGCACGATGGGCACGGGCAGCGGCCATGCCTGCGCGCCGACCAGCAGGAACACCCGGTTCGGATCGCGGTCGTCGAGGGTGGTGTATTCATCGAGCAGGGATGCGGCCCGGGCATGGCGGGCCTTGTCGCTCGCCCGGTCGCCGGAAACGACCAGGTTCTTGTGCGCCTCCCCGACGATGGTCACCAGGGCCTGATCGTCGTCGGCCTTCAGGGCGGACTTCAGCGCCTCCACCGCAGCGGCGGGCGTCGGGAACGTGCGTTGGTCGGCGGCGGCCTGCGCGCCGGCGCACAGCGCAAGCAGCGCCGCGGCGAGGAGGGTTTTCAGCATCATGGAGTTCTCCCCTGGAAGTCAGCGACGGCCACCACCACCGCGCCCACCGCCGCCGCCGCGACCGCCGCCCCCGCCACCACCGCGGGACATGCCGCCGCCGCTGCTCATGGAGCGGCCGCCGCCACCGCCGCCTGCGGAAGCCCGCGATGCACCGCCGCCTGCGGAGGCACGCGATGCGCCGGCCGACGACGACGCGCTGCGGCTCGACGCGCCGCGGGCGCTGTCGCCACGGGCCTGGCCGCCGGAGCCGTAGCCGTCGAAGGCGGTGCCGCCAGCCTGCGCGCGGGCTCCGCCGGCACCCCCACCGGCGGCTCCTCCGCCCGCGCGGGCGCCAGGACCGGCGCCTGCGGCCGCGGTCGAACTGCGGCCCGCACCACCGCCGCGCGCCGTGTCACCGACCCGTGCCGTGGAGTTGCTGCCGACCGACCGGCCGACCTGGCCCGGCTGCTTGCTGGACTGCCATTTCGACGACGAGGCGTTGGCCGTGTTCCTGCTGCGGTCGCCACCCGTGTTGCGCGTCCGGTCGCCGCCTTCGCGGTTGCGTTCGCGGTCGCCCCCGCCGATGTTGGTTTCGCGGTTGATGTTGATGTTGTTGCCGCCGTAGTTCGCGCCGTAGTGGTTGCCATTCCAGATCGCGCCCATGGCCGCACCCCAGATCAGCCCGGTCGCCAGGGCTGCACCAGGGGCGTAGGGGTAGTAGTAGCTGGGGTAGGGCGTCGGGTAGTAGGCGTAGGCCGGAGCGCCGGTATGGACGACCACGGTGGGGTCGTACTGGGGCACGTAGACGACCTGCGGGTTGGAGGGGGCGATCGTGATGATCTCCTTCTCGACCACCACGGTCTGCTTGTCGTCGCTCTTGAGGTTGCCGCTGGATTGCGCGCGCCGGCGGAAGGCCTGCACGGCCGAGAGCACCTCGCCCTGGTCGGCGACCACGGCCTCGCCCATCGCCGCCGTCCAGTCCAGGTCGTTGCTCATCATCTTGATGACGTCGGGATAGTTGACGAGCGACTTCACGGAGTCGTCCCAACCGTCGTCGATCGGTGTCTTGGGATCGGCCTTGCGCTTGGCCAGGAACCGGTCGGCCTGCACGATCTCGAGCGGGAAGGTCGAGGCCGGCAGGATCAGGGCCACCAGGTCGTCCGGGTACAGGGCGATGCGGCCGACCAGGGTCTCGATGTCGGTCGCGCCGGCCGCGGCCGGGGCGCCCGCCGTGCCGTTCGGGGACGCAGCGGTTGACGTCGGGGCTGCCGCCGGTGCCCCCGTGGCGGGAGCGGGTGCCGGCTGGGCACAGGCGGCCGAGATGGCACCCCCGAGGAGGAGCGCGGCGGCCGCGCGGGCGTGGGCCGACGCGAGATTCCGATGCACGCGGGTCAGGATGGAAGAGGTCATGAGACAGCCTTCCAGGTGCCGTCCACCTTGCAGAACTGGTACTTCATATTGCCGACCTTGGACTTGTGGCGGTTCTCGACCGCGAGGTTGCGGCAGTTCTCCGTGGCGGCCGGCGACGGTGTCGCGGTCCCGCGGCTGCGGGTCTTGTCGTTCCGCCACTCCACCCGTTGTCCGCTGTCGAGCGCCTGCTGGATGGCGCCCTGCATCAGCCGGATGTCCTCGTCGTCGAACATCGCCAGCGGCGTGTCCTGCGCGGAACGCACGCCTTGCGACCAGGCGAGGGGGCAGGCGACGCCCAGGCCGGCGAGCAGGGTCCAGGCGAGGGGCTGCATCCGGCGCCGCCTTCCGGCCGCGGTGCCATCTGTCCGGCTGGATGCCGCCTCGGGGATCACGGGTGTGGTGGCGTGCTGCATGGTGCTTCCGATCGCAGGCGGACGATAGTGCCGCGGCCAACCGGCGGCCATTGGACCTTGGCCCCACCTCAGCGCGGGTACCGCCCGGTGGGACCTTGGTCCCATTTGCAGGGCCCCGGCGCGCCACTAGATTTCCCATCGTCTGGACGGTTGTGCCGGGCTCGCGCCGGAAGGCGGGGGCCGGATGCACGGCTTCCAGGCCGCGCATCGACCACCAACGGAAGATCCACAATGAACAAACGCGAGTTCCTCACCATCGCCGCGGCGGCTACCGTCCCGGTGCTCTCCGCCTGCAGCACCACCGGCACGGGTGCTTCCAGCGATCCGGCCTCGAAGCGAGCCGCGATCGACGCCGGCGTCGACAATGCCCTGACCAAGCTCTATGGCCAGGCGAACTCGTCCCGCGAGATGGTCTCCAAGGCCAAGGGCGTGCTGGTGTTTCCGTCCGTGGTGTCGGCCGGCTTCCTGGTCGGCGGCTCCTATGGGCAGGGCGCCCTGCGCATCGGTGGAAAGACCAACGGCTACTACAGCACGACCGCGGGTTCGGTCGGGCTGCTGGCCGGCGCCGACTCCAAGGCCATGTACCTCCTGTTCATGACGCAAGAGGCACTGGACAAGTTCGTCAAGAGCAATGGCTGGACGGCGGGCTTGGATGCCGGCGTCACGCTGGTCGACGTCAATGCCGACGCGCGCGTGACCACCGCCACGGCGCAGCAGCCCGTCGTCGGCTATGTCGTGGGCAACGGCGGCCTCATGGCCAACCTGAGCATCGACGGGACCAAGATCTCGCGCCTCGAGATCTGAGGCGAGCCGCCTGGTGGCACCCCGCGGGGTGTCGCCGCAGGCCCATCCCGGGTGCGCCCGGCATCATTGGCGCCGTGCCTGCCGTCCACCGGTGCGCACGGCGCGTGTTCGTGGGCGGCCGCTTGTCGCCAGCCACCCCGGCTGCTCAGGGCCGGAAGGCTTCGAACGACGAGCCCAGGTACACGTAGAAGGCCGAGTGGCCGCCTTGCGCCCGGCCGTAGGCGATGTACACCGGGCCCACCTTGGAGTCGATCCCCAGGAACAGCGAGCCGCTGGGCATCGCTCCGCTCACGCGGGTGCCGTCGAACCGCTCGTACACCTGGCCCAGCTCGGCGGTCAGGCCGCCATAGATCGCCGAGCCGACGCTTTCCGCCAGGTATGTCAGCCGGCGCCTGAACATCAGGCCACCCCATGCATACTCGCGCCCCACCAGCGAGCCATTGGGAAAGCCGGAGAAGTTGAACATGCCGCCCAGGCGGAACTGGTCGTAGTAGGGGGCCTGGCTGTTGAGGTCCGACCCCGCGCGGACGACGGCGGTGACGACACTCTTGCCGAGGTCGAAGGTATGGCCGAGGCTGCCCGAGACCAGCTTGTAGTCCTGGCTGGCACCCAGCCCCGTGCGGGACATCAGCGCATTGAACGTGCCGAAGTTGCCGCTGCTGGGGAAGAGCCGCTGGTCCAGGGTGTCGAAGGCCAGGCGAGCCGTCACCGCCCCCAGGTCGGCCTCCTGCCTGTCGGGCAGGACGGGCGCGCCGATCTTGGTGATGACAGTGCTCTGGCCGCGCAGCAGGCCGAGCCGGAACTCGCCCGAGCTGCCGATTGCGGCGCCGGCGTCGAGCTTGAGCCCGTAGCTCTTGACGTCGACCTGCGCGATGGCGAAGCCGTTCGAGTACACATCCTCGAGGTTCTGCTTCCAGTACGCGGACGGAGCGACGAAGAACGGCGACCCAGCGGCCAGGGGCTGGTAGAACTCGACCTGTGCCAGGTTGGGGCGGCCGACCTGGAGGCCCGCCCGCAGTTCGCCGCCGCGGTCGTTCAGCCAGCGCTTCTCGTAGTTCACCCGCGCGCCCCAGGCGGTGTTGCCCTTCATGTCGGTGCTCAGGTTCAGGTCGAACGTCAGGTAGTTCGGGCCCCAGGGCTTCTCGACGGCGTTGTAGACGAGCACGTTGCGGCCGCCTTCCTGCACCAGCTCGGACGTCACCGACGTGTAGTCGCGCTGGGCCACGAGCCGGCTCGCATCCGCCGCGGCCTTGTCGGGATCGAAGGTCTCGCCGACTTGCGAATCGAGCAGCTTGCGCATGGCCTCCGGGTTGCTGCGCTCGAACCCGACCATCCGCACCTCGTCGATCGTCGGGCGGGCCGCGGTGGCGAGCTGGACCAGGCTGGCGCGCCACTGCGCGTACTCGGCGGGCGACAGGCTGTACCGGGCCAGGGACGCGGAGACGGCCTGCGCGGCGGCCTCGCCGATGGGGATGGCGTCTTTCGACTGTGCGAAATCGGTCGACCCGATGTCCTTCAGGATCACCCGGACGACGACGTCGTTGGGGCCCAGCGTGGCGAGCTGCTCCCGTTCGTTGGCTTCCACGGCCAGGTTCATGGCCTGCCCCGCGACGGCCAGCAGGCTGCGCAGCTTGTCGGGCGCAATGCGCGGGTTGGCGACCGGGACGGCGATGATGACGTCGGCGCAGGTCTTGCGCGCCACGTCGATCGGCAGGTTGCGCACCAGCATGCCATCGACCAGCAGCCGGCCTTCGTGTTCCACCGGTGCGAAGGCGCCGGGCACGGCCATGCTGGCGCGCATGGCCACCGCCAGGTCGCCGTGGTCGAACAACACCATCTCGCCCGTCTCGAGATCTGTCGCGACCGAGCGGAAAGGAATCGGCAGGCGGTTGAAATCGGCGCTGGAACCCGCGGCGGCGACGATGCGCCGGAACACCGATTCGATGCGGTGGGTGGGGACGAGGCCGCCGGGAAACACCACGTTGCCGTCCTTGATCCCCAGTTCCAGTCCGTTGGTGAAGACGGCGTCCAGCTCCTTGCGGCGAAATGGCACTTCCTCGCGCGGGGCGCTGCGCAGGACGTCCCTCCAGTCGATCTCGGTGATGGCGCCCTCGAGTTCCCGCGCCGACATGCCCGTCGCGTAGGCCGCTCCCACGATGGACCCCATCGAGGTGCCGGCAATGCAGTCGACCGGGATGCGCAACTGCTCCAGCGCCTTGATCACGCCGATGTGGGCGGCGCCCTTGGCGCCGCCGCCGCCCAGGACCAGCCCGATGCGGGGGCGCTTGGGGCCGCCGGCGGGCGCGCCGTCGGCCGCGACAGCCGTGTGCTCGGCGCAGCCCAGGGCCAGCGCGAATGCAAGGGCTCTCGTGGCGCCCCGCAGAAGCCGGTCCGGCCGCAAGGGGCGCGCAATGCGCCGGCCGTCCGCCCTCCGTTTGTGCGGACTGTCCATGGCGCAGCGTCAGTTCAGGGTGTACCCGCGACCCGCCATGCACGAGCCCCAGGCTCGATGGAAGGTGTCGAGGTTCTGCGCGTACTGGGCCTGTGACTGCTGGTTCTGCTGGGCCGCCGCTTCCTGGTTGCTCCGGTTCCTGGCGCCGCGCGCCACCCCGCCGATCACGGCGCCCTTGGCGGCTGCCTCGCCCACGTCGTTGTCGCCGATGGCGCCGATGGTCGCGCCGGCGACCGCGCCGCGCGCCATTCCGCCGCCGACCCGTCCCTGGGCCGGCGCCGCCGCAACCGGTGGCGGGGCATTGGGATTGACGCCGGTCTGCTGGGTGGCCCAGCCGCCGCATTCCCCATCGTCCTTGGTCTGTTGCTGCTGGGACTGACCCTTGGCCGGGTAGGCGATGGGCTTGGCCGCGAGGGCCAGGGAAGCCGCCGATGCCAGGGCGGCGGCGAGGAGGAGGGTACGTGGAGTGGAGTGCATGGCGACGTCCGCCGGCGGCGGACCTCCTGGTGTGACGCGATGGTCGACAGGACCCAGCCTAGTGGCCGGGTCATGCGTGAGGAAGTGGACCTTGGGCCAATCGCCGCGGGGCGGTGAACCAGCGGCGGACCGTCCCTCAGCGGCCGGCCGGATCGACGGCGGGCGAGGCCTTCGCGGCAGGCCCCGGTGCGGCCCGGATCCGGGCCGAGAAGTCCGCAGCCGCATCGGCCTGCTTCGCCCGCTCGTTGATGTGGGCCTGCTCGTGCAGGACGGGGAAGGGCACGCTCGTGTCGAGCTTGCCCAGCCCGTACAGGTATTCCGGGACATGGCCGCTGGCGAGGATCTTCCACGAGTAGGGCACGTGGCCCGGGTTGGCCAGCGAATGGACCCAGATGTTGTTGGTGCAGTTGGCCAGCAGCGTGTTGTAGAACTCGGGCCGTTCACTCAGCGAATTGATCTTGGTGAGGTAGGCCAGGAACAGGCGGCGCGCGTCGGCGTTGCTGCCCTGCAGGCGGTACAGGTATGCCTCCTCCGGGGGATCGCGCCGGTAGTTGGTGCGCAGGCGGATGACGTCGCGTTCGTCGGCCACGACGTATTGCAGTTCGTACTGGCGGAAGAACCCGTCGACGGACGAATAGCTCTGGCCGCGCTTCTTGCGTGCCTCGATGGAGATGGCGAGGTGCCCCTGGTCGCGGAAGCCGAAACTGAGGAAGACGTGCGCGATGGCGGGCCCCATCCAGTACACCGCCACCAGGTCCACCCCGTCGAGCCGCCGCAGGTCGTAGGTCCGGTCGTCCCAGGATGGCGTGAAGTCCGTCTCGGTGCGGTAGGCGAAGTTCCTGACGTTGTGCACGGTGACCTGGTCGCCGTCGATGCGGGCCGACGCGATGCGCGCGCCCTCGGGCTGCCAGTCCGCTTCGTTGGTCGGCTGCAGGCCGGACCAGGCCCCGAGCAGCAGCGCGAACAGGGCCGCGAACAGGCCGACGCCTCGCCAGCGCCAGCGGGGCCGCGCGAGGGCGATGAGCGCGGCCAGCCCGGCGATACCGAACGCCACCGCCAGTGCCTGGCGAAGCAGGGGGCTCGCGGGGTCGTAGTACAGCAGCGCCAGCGCGCCCCACGCCGTGCACCCGACGACGAGCAGCCCCGCGCACAGCAGTCCCACGAATCGGATGGCCCGGGTCATGGTGGCGGGGGTGCAGTGGTTGTTGCGGTCATGGCTCGCCCGGGTCCCAGCCTAGGCGGCCGCCGGGCGCTGTCGATTGGACGTTGGCCGCATCGCGGCCCCGCGCCAGCATGGGGCCAAGGTCCAATGGACCTCGCATCGGGGCCGCCCTTATGGTGCCTGCGGCCACCGACGGAGGACAGCCATGCAGACCCGTTCCAGCGTGCTGTCGCTCGCGTTCCCGATCGTCGGCGTGCTGGCGGCCGGATCGGCAGCGGCCCAGGGTGCCGCGTGGGCGGACCCCGGGCCCTGGCGCACGTCGATCAGCCTCTACGGCTACCTTCCTTCGGTCAGCGGCAGCAGCAATTTCCCGCAGCCCGGCGGGGGCAGCGACGTCGGCGTGCGTGCCAAGGAACTCCTGCAGAACGTGCAGTCGATGTTCATGGGTAGCCTGGAGGTGAACCGCGGCCGCTGGGGCGTGTTCACCGACTTCGCCTACTTCGACCTCGGCGACGAGACGTCCGGCACCCGGGACCTGTTCATCGGGGGAAACCGCCTGCCGGCCGACGCCAGCGCCAGCGTCGACTTCAGCGTCAAGGGCTCGCTCTGGACCACGGCCGCCAGCTACCGGTTCCTGTCGTATTCCGACTGGACCCTGGACGTCTTCGGCGGCTTCCGCAGGATCGATGTCGAGCAGCGGGTGAGCTGGCAACTGGGCGGCAACGTCGGGCAGTTCCCGCTGCCGGCCCGGGGCGGCAACCTGTCCTCCGGCACGACCAACTGGGACCCCGTGGTGGGCGTCAAGGGGCGCATCGTGCTGGGGACGGGGCGTACCTGGTTCGTGCCCTACTACTTCGACATCGGGGCCGGGCAGTCGCGGTACACGTGGCAGGCGTCCGCCGGCCTCGGCTACGCGTTCGCCTGGGGGGACCTGGTGGGCAGCTGGCGGCGCGTCGACTACGAGTTCCAGCCCGACCAGCCGATCGGCAGCCTCAGGCTGGATGGCCCCGCCATCGCTGCCGTCTGGCACTGGTGAGGAGACATGGGGCGCCGGCCCGGGACGGGACCGGCCGCCTGCTCCCCGGCGTCGCCGGGGAGCGCTGTGCGACCTACTTGGCCGCCCCGCCTTCGACGACCGGCGTGTTCTTGCCCGAGGCCTTGGCTTCGGCCTTTACGTCGGCACGGTCCCGGCTCTTCCCGCTGGCGGCGGGCTGTTCAAAGGACTTCTGCGTGCCGCTGCGCGAGTCGACCTTGGCACCCTTGGCTTCGGACTTGACCTGGGCGCGGGAGGTGGACTTGCTGGTGGGGGTCCCACCGGCCGACACGCCTTCCTGCTCAGTCGGCGTGATTTCCGCCGCCTTGCCCTCGGCCTTGACGTCGGCGCGCGAGCGCGGCTGCGTCTGTGCGAAACCCACAGCCGCGAAGGCGAGTGTGAAGAGGGCGACGGCCACCTTCGATGATGCGTTCATGTCGTTTCTCCAGGTTGGTTCGTGCGGATGCTGGAGGTCGCCGACCGGCGGGTATCGCAGCATGCCTGGACACTGTGGATCGTGGCGGGGCAATCGCAAATAGGACCTTGGTCCCACGGTGGTTGCCCTTGGTCTGCAGCGCCGGCAGCAGAGCCACGGGGCCGGGGCCGGCCCGGCCTCAGTCGAGAAGCGACGGCCGGTCGGCGTCACTCCCGGCCAGGGGCAGGCCCCGTTCGCGCCGGCGCTCCTGGACGGCCCGCTCGACCTTCGACAGCAGGGCGTTCTCGTCGACAGGCTTGCGCAGGAAGGCGAATGCGCCGGACTGCATGGCCCGTTCCTCGTCGCCGATCTCGTCCAGCGCCGTGAGGAAGATGACAGGGACCGCCAGGGAGGCGGCCTTCAGGCGTGCCTGGACCTGGAACCCCGTGATGGCCGGCATCCGGATGTCGAGCACCACGCAGTCGGGCACATGCCGCGCCATGATGGCGTCGAGGAACTCGTGCCCGCTTCCGAACGCCTCCACGCGCATGCCCGTGGAGCGGAACAGGCGCTTGAGTGCGTTGCGGACAGCCCGCTCGTCATCCACGACGTGGATCAACGCAGCCACATTCGACATGGCCCCAGCATAGGGGAGCCGCGCGCTGTTCCCATAGGACCTTGGTCCCCTGTCCAATCCGGCGCCACCATGGCGGCGGCTATCAGCACAGGCCCAGGCGGTCGGCCAGCTGCACCAGGCGCGCCACCGAGCGCACGCCCAGCTTGTGCATCACACGCCCGCGGTGCACCTTGACCGTCTTCTCGACGATATCCAGCTCGGCGGCAATGCACTTGTTGGCCATGCCCTGGATCACGAGGTCGAACACGGCGTGCTCGCGGGGCGTGAGGGACTCCAGCCGCCGACGGTCGGCCGCGACGGCGTCGCTGGCTTCCCGCGTTGCCCGGTCCTGGGCGACCACCTCGGCGATCGCGTCGAGCAGTTCCTTCTCGGGCGCCGGCTTGGTCAGCACGTTGGCGGCGCCGGCGCGCATGACCTGGACGCTGGTGGACACGTCGGCATGGCCGGTGAGGAAGACGATGGGGCGCGGATTGCCGGAGGCGGCGAGCTTCTTCTGGATCTCCATGCCATTGAGGCCGGGCATCTGGAGGTCGAGAAGCAGGCAGCCCGGCACGCCCGGGTCGTGGCGGGCGAAGAACTCTTCGGCATCGCCGCACGGAACGGTCTTGTGGCCCGCCGAGCCCAGCAGGCGGGTCAGCGACTTCAGGACGGACGGGTCGTCGTCGACGACGAACACCGTGGCCGCTTCAGGGGTGGAGGTGACGTTCATGCGGACTCCGAGAGGAAGGGCTGGAGGCCCGAGTGCAGCGGGGCGTCGCTGGCGAGCGGCAGCGACAGCTTCAGCGTGGCGCCACCGAACTCGTTCGGCTCGGCCCATAGCCGGCCATGGTGGGCGGTGGCGATGTTGCGGCTGATGGCCAGGCCCAGGCCGATGCCCAGGTCCTTGGTCGTGACGAAGGGCTGGAAGATGGCGTCGAGCTGGTCCGGCGCAATGCCCTTGCCGCGGTCGATGATGGAGAGCAGGGCCTGTCCGTCGTGCACCTCGGTGCGGATGGTGACCTGGCGCAGGGCCGGCAGCGTGTCGGCCATCGCGTCGGTCGCGTTCATCACGAGGTTCAGCAGCAACTGCTCCAGCTGCACGTGGTCACCGGCGATCTCGGGAAGGTCGCGCGACAGGGCCTTGATGACGGTGACGTCGCGGGCGATCAGGTCGCTGTGCACCAGCTGGGTGATCGAATCCACCAGCTTGTTGACGTCCACGCGGTCGAAGCGGGCCTCGCCGCGGACGAACAGGGCCCGCAGCCGCTGGATGACCTCGCCGGCCCGCTTGTCGTCGCTCACGATGTCTTCCAGGATCGCCACCACCTCGGCGTGGTCCACCGGATTGCGCTTGAGGAACCGCAGCGCGGCCTGCGCGTTGGCGAGGATGGCCGTCAGCGGCTGGTTCAATTCGTGGGCGAGGGCGCCGGACAGCTGTCCCAGCATGCCGACACGCACCAGGTGGGTCAGCTGTGCGCGCGATTTCTCGGCGTCTAGTTCGGCGTTCTTGCGCGGGCTGATGCTCATGCGGATGCCGCGCAGCCGGACCACGCGGCCATCGATGCCGAGTTCGGCGTTGGCCCGCGTCACCGCCCACCGGGTGTTGCCGTCAGTGCTGGCGATCCGGTGCTCGATGTCGACGGGCGAACCGTCGCGCCAGGCCGCATCGAAGGCAGCCTGCACCTGCGGCCGGTCTTCCTCGTGGATGGCCCGCAGGTAGTCCGTGCTCGTGCAGCGCGCACCGGCCGGAAGGCCAAGTTCTTCTCGCAACAAGCGGTTGGCGTGGAACAGGGAGGTGTCCGCATCGCAGGACCACATGCCCAGCCCGAGCGCCGTGACGGCCTGGTTGAGCGACCGTCCTCGGTCCTGCAGCTCGGCCTCGAGGACGGTGTGGCGATGCCACCGCCACACCAGCGAGGCGAGCGTCAGCGTTTCGACGAGTGCATGCCAGGACGACGCCCTGCGGCTGGTGCCAGGTCCCGACCGCAGCGTGACTGGAGGCCCTGGCCGTCGATTGCCGGCGAGCATGCAGCCCACGAAGCCGGCAACGGCCGCCGTGACGAGCAGGCGTCCCGTCGTCATGCCCATCCTGCCGCCCGGCGTTTGGGAGGCCGGCGCGGCCCTTCGGCGCCACGGGGGCGCGGCGTGCGGCATGTGGTGATGGCCCGAGGGTTCATGTTCGTTGCATCGCGGCCCACGTTGGTCGACAGTGGAGCCTATCGCCGAGGTTTTGGACTCGCCATAGAACCTTGGGGCAGTGCTGAGGCACCAGTGCGTCTCGTTCGTGACCACCGAGGAACCTGCCCGGCCGTTCGTCGGATGGCAGCCTCCGATGTGTCGTCTCGTGAGCGTGAAACGGGCTGTCTTCGCAATGCCCGATGCCACATGCGACGGACACGCCATGTGCCAACTGGGTCAGCAGGAAACCGGCCTCCGCCCGGATGGGTCCGGTGCAGCGACCCGCATCGCGCGACCCGCGGGGCCGTCGATGGAGGCCGGTATGCGTAACGTTTGCGAACGCGGACCCCCTAGCGCACCGGCATGGGCACCGCTATACCCGAACGGGCAAGGCAGAGAACTCCAGAGGAATGTTGTCATGCGCTCGTACTACATCCTGTTATCCGACGATGACGTCGAGGCCGAGGTCGAGATGGAGCGGGTGCTTCGTGTGCACGGCTACGTGCCTCAGCCCCGTGCAATGACGGAAGGCCTTCTGTCCCCGGTGGCCAGGTTCCAGACCGATCTCACGGCCTGGCGCAGGGATGACTCGCAGCCGCATCACGTTGCGGATCCCAACGGCAGCGAGGAGCGCGCGCGCATCCATGCGCGCCTGGCGGTCCTGACGGATCGGGAGGAGCAGGTCCTCTCGCGCGTCGTGGTCGGCCGGTTGAACAAGCAGATCGCATCGGAGATGGGCATCGCCGAGCGGACCGTGAAGGTTCATCGCGGCCGTGTGATGGCCAAGATGGGCGCCGAGTCGCTCGCGGAACTGGTGCGCCTTTGCGAACGCGTCGGCCGGTGAGGCTTGCGCTGCGCCGGTCCGCCGGACGCACCGCCTTGGACCAAGGTCCCTGCAGACGAGCAGGCGCGGGATTGGCGACAATCGCCTTCCGCTACAGCCGTTGACGGACCGGATTCGTGCGTATCCACCATGCCCTGCTTGCCATCCTGTTGTTGCCATTGGCGGCGTCGGCCGGCTACGACCCGGAAGGCCTGCAGCTGAGGATCAGCCCCTACACCCTGCACTTTTCGGACAGCCCCGAGCACAAGGATGCGATGGGCGTGAGCTTGGCGCGCGTGCGGTCCGACGGCTGGATGTTCGGCGGGGCGGCCTTCCGCAATTCGTTCGGGCAGCCCTGCGTGTATGCCTTCGGGGGCCGCGAGTACCAGAACCCTTTCGGCTGGGCCGACACGTACTGGTCGTGGACGGCGGGTATCGTCTACGGCTACAAGCCGCCCTACGACAACAAGGTGCCGCTGAACAAGAACGGCTTCTCGCCGGTGATCGTGCCGTCGCTGGGGTACAGGCTGCGGCCCGACCTCGCGGTCGAGGTCGGCATGCTGGGAACGTCCGGACTCACCTTCAGCGTCGTGATGAACCTGCGCTGAGCCAGGAGGGCCCGTCGAGGGCCGTTGCGATCAGTGCAGCAGGGTCAGCGCGAGGATGCTCCAGCAGGCGGCGCTCAACAGGCCGGCGGCCCAGAACGTACGGCTTCCCAGCAGGCCCGGTGTATCGAAGTCCATGTGCGGTCTCCCTTCGTTTCTTGTTGGGGACAGTGTCGGCACAGCAGGACGGGCTCGTCTGTAAGACGACCTTGCAAACCGCTCAAGTTGTAACGGCGCTGGCATGGATGCCACGCGCACCCTGTCATCAATCGCGGGGGTGCAGTGCGGCGCACCGGCGCAGGGTGCGATCGCGGCGGAAGAGATCGCGGCCCGCAGCCTTCGTCCAGCTCCCGATGGCAGTGAGCAGGAGACCGGTGGCAAGGCCGGCGAGGGGCTGGCCCGACGTGAGCGAGGTGAATGTCGTGGCGACACCGGCCAGCGATAGCCAGACGCCCACGACGCACAGGCGGCGGGGATCGGTTCGGAGCCAGTGGGTGAACGCGAGCACGCGACGATGCTAGCTGATGAGTCGGCGGCGGCCTACTTGTCTGTCAGCAAAAGCAGACACGAGCGGGGCGTCTGGTGAGCGGGGTGCTGGTGGGGCCCCCGACGAACCGGCCTTGAGGTTCGACGAGGCCCGACTACCATGCGTGCATGCCGAACGACGAGCACACTGCCTACGCGGCCTGGAAACAGGCGGACGAGGAGGCGCGCGTCGTCGAAGCCCAGCTCGCCCGGGCGCAGGATGCGCACCGGCTGGCCGACGGGCCGCCGCCCGCCGACGCCCTCGTGCAGACCGCTTCGCGCCTGCGGGCCGAGGCGAACAGCAAGCTCACGCTGGCGCTGGTGATGCTGCGCGCCGCGGCCAACGACGCGCACGCAACGCCGATTCCGTAGGCTTCCTAGCGGCGCTCGTACTGGGTCTTGCCGAACAGGATCTCGCGCGACCTCTCGTCGGTGATCGGCTTGCGCAGGTCGGCCAGCACCTTGACGCCCTGCTGCACGGCCGGGCGTTCCTCGATCGCGTGGAACCAGGCCTGCAGGTGCGGGTAGTCGGACAGCTCGATGCCCTGGTTCTTCCAGTTGCGCAGCCACGGCCAGGTGGCGATGTCGGCGATGGAGTACTCCTTGCCGCCCAGCCACGGGCTGGCCGCCAGGCGCCGGTCGATGACGCCATACAGGCGCCTGGCCTCGTTGGTGTAGCGGTCGATGGCGTAGGGCAGCTTCTCGGGCGCGTACTGCCGGAAGTGGTGGTTCTGGCCCAGCATGGGGCCGACGCCGCCCATCTGGAACATCAGCCACTGCAGCACCTCGTAGCGCTCGCGCACGCCTTCGGGCAGGAAGCGACCGGTCTTGCCGGCCAGGTACAGCAGGATCGCGCCGGACTCGAACAGCGAGATGGGACGCCCGTCCGGGCCGTCCGGGTCGGTCAGCGCGGGAATCTTGTTGTTCGGGCTGATGGCCAGGAAGTCCGGCTGGAACTGGTCACCGGTGCCGATGTTCACCGGATGTGCGCGGTAGGGCAATGCGCACTCCTCCAGCAGGATGTGCACCTTGTGGCCGTTGGGTGTCGGCCAGCTGAAAACATCGATCATTCGTGGGACTCCATGGCTGAGTTTGACTCGATAATGCGGCACGACTGTAGCCCCAACGGCCATCCCATGTTCGACCGGCTCAAGAAGGTACTCGGCAAGGATTCCAAGGCGGTCAAGCCTTCGGCCACGGTGCCCGCGGCCTCGGCGGCTGCGCTGGACCCGGTGTCCGAATGGGCCGCCACCCAGGGCTTCCACTTCAGCAGCCAGCCCGCCGGCGCCGCGTTCGCCGTGCAGGGACGGGTCGGGGGCAAGCCCTGGCGCATGGAGGTGGGGCGGCCCAGCCGCAAGTACATCCGGGGCGACGAACTGCGCGGCCGCGCCGAACTCGGCCTCGATCCCCAGGTGCTGGTCGTCCTGATGAACCGGCCGCTCAAGGACGCCCTGGAGAAGCAGGCCTACGCTCTCTACACCGACACGCTGCAGACCAGCATCGATCCGAACCTGCCCGAGGAGATGCGGCTGCTGGCCATGTACGAGGAAACCGGCTGGGACAGCATCCCGCGGCCGTTCTGGTCCCGGTATTCGGTGGTCTCGGACGACCGGGCGAACGCGCTTGCCTGGCTCGATCCGCTGCTGGCGCAGCAACTGATGGAGTGGCCGGCGCCCGCGCCGGCGGCCGATGTCCCGTTCATGCTGCTGCTGTTGCGGGGCAAGGTCTACCTGCGCATGCAGGCCAGCGCGGGCCACATGCCGGCGCTGCAGCACGCGGCCGCCATCTTCACCACGGCCTGCGAGAACGCGCTGGGCGCGTTCGGCACCGGCAGCGCCTGATCCCCCGGCGGGCCGTGGCCCGCCCGAGGGCACGTCTTCAGCTGCCGCGCGTGACCGCGGCCTCGGCGTCGCGGCCGTAGCTGCCGTACTTGCCCAGTTCCCACTTGGCGATGGCGTTGCGGTGCACTTCGTCCGGGCCGTCGGCGAACCGCAGCGTGCGGGCGTTGGCGTAGGCGCTGGCGAGCGGGAAGTCGTCGCTGACGCCGCCGCCGCCGTGCGCCTGCATGGCCCAGTCGATGACCTGGCAGGCCATGTTGGGTGCCACCACCTTGATCATGGCGATCTCGGACTTGGCCACCTTGTTGCCGGCCACGTCCATCAGCCATGCGGCCTTGAGCGTGAGCAGGCGCGCCATGTCGATCTTGCAGCGGGCCTCGGCGATGCGTTCCTGCGTGACGGTCTGCTGCGCGACGGACTTGCCGAATGCGACGCGCGACAGCGAGCGGCGGCACATGAACTCCAGGGCGCGCTCGGCCAGGCCGATCAGGCGCATGCAGTGGTGGATGCGTCCGGGGCCCAGGCGCCCCTGGGCGATCTCGAAGCCACGGCCTTCGCCCAGCAACATGTTGCCGACCGGCACGCGCACGTTCTCGAAGTACATCTCGACGTGGCCGTGCGGAGCATCGTCGTAGCCGAACACGTTCAGCGGCCGCACGATGCGGATGCCGGGCGTGTCGCCGGGCACGATGACCATGCTCTGCTGCGAGTGGCGCGGCGCCTCGGGGTCGGTCTTGCCCATGGTGATGAAGACCTTGCAGCGCGGGTCGGCGGCACCCGAGATCCACCACTTGTGGCCGTTGATCACGTACTCGTCGCCCTGGCGCTCGATGCGGGTCGAGATGTTGGTGGCGTCGGACGACGCGACCTCCGGCTCCGTCATCGCGAAAGCGGAGCGGATCTCGCCTTCGAGCAGCGGCTTGAGCCAGCGCGCCTTGATGTCCGCCGAGCCGTAGCGGGCGATGGTCTCCATGTTGCCGGTGTCCGGCGCCGAGCAGTTGAACACCTCGGGCGCCCAGGGCACGCGCCCCATGATCTCGGCCAGCGGCGCGTACTCCTGGTTGGTCAGGCCGGCGCCGTCGTAGCCCGAGGCGGCGGCGCTGTCGACCGGCAGGAACAGGTTCCACAACCCGGCCGGGCGCGCCTTCTTCTTCAACTCCTCGATGACGGGTAGCGGCGTCCAGCGCTTGCCGGCGGCCGTGTTGGCCTCGAGCTGCTGCTTGTAGGTCTTCTCGTTCGGGTAGATGTGGTCATCCATGAACTTCAGCAGCCTGGCCTGCAGTTCACGGGTCTTGGGGGAGTACTCGAAGTCCATGGATGCCTTTCGGTGACGGCGTGGAAAGTCGGTGGTCAGGCGCGCTGCGCGAATTGCCAGGCCAGCTCGGCCATGGGGCGGGCGCTGGCGCCCGAGGCGGCGGCCTGCGCGCTGGACGCGGTGCCGGCCTCCACCCGCTTGGCGATGCCCTGCAGGATGGCGGCGATGCGGAACATGTTGTAGGCCATGTAGAAGTTCCAGTCGGCCTTGAGGTCGGCGACGGTGGCCAGGCCGGTGCGGTCGCAGTAGCGGCGCATGTAGTCGTCTTCGTCCGGGATGCCCAGCGCGGCCAGGTCGAGTCCGCCGATGCCGCGGAACGAGCCGTGCGGGATGTGCCACGACATGCAGTGGTAGCTGAAGTCGGCCAGCGGATGCCCCAGCGTCGAGAGCTCCCAGTCGAGCACGGCGACCACGCGCGGCTCGGTGGGGTGGAACATCAGGTTGTCGAGGCGGAAGTCGCCGTGGACGATGGACACCTTGCCGGCATCGCGGGCGGCGGCCGGGATGTTCGCCGGCAGCCAGTCGACCAGCTGTTCCATCGCCGGGATCGGCTGGCTCATGGGGCCGGTGCCGTCGGCCGAAGCCTTGTACTGCTTGCTCCAGCGGCCGATCTGGCGCTCGAAGTAGTTGCCCGGCTTGCCGTAGCCGGCCAGTCCGCGCGCCGCGAAGTCCACCGTGTGCAGGGCGGAGATGACGCGGTTCATCTCGTCGTAGATGGCCTCGCGCTCCGACGGGGCCATGCCCGGCAGCGCCTGGTCCCAGAGCACGCGGCCCTGCATGAACTCCATGATGTAGAACGCCCGGCCGATGACCGACTCGTCCTCGCACAGGCAGAACATGCGCGGCACCGGCACGCCGGTGCCGGCCAGGCCCGTCATGACCGCGAATTCGCGCTCGATGGCATGGGCCGAGGGCAGCAGCTTGGCGACCGGGCCGGGCTTGGCTCGCATCACGTAGCTGCGCGAGGGCGTGTCGAGCTTGTAGGTCGGGTTGGACTGGCCGCCCTTGAACAGGGAGGCCGACAGCGGGCCCTGGAAGCCCGGCAGGTTCTTTTCCAGCCAGGCGGTGAGGGCGTCGGTGTCGAAGGCGTGCTGGTCACCGACGGCGCGGGTGCCCACGAAATGGTCGAAATCTGCCATGGGTCTCAGGAGTTGTCGGTGTCGACGATGCGCATCAGCGCCTCGCGGTTGCGCACCACCAGCCCGCCGGGCTCGATGCGGATGACGTCCTCGCGCTCCATCGCCTTGAGCTCCTGGTTCACGCGCTGGCGCGAGGCGCCCAGCAGCTGCGCCAGCTCCTCCTGTGCGAGGTGCAGGCCGATGCGCATCTCGCTGCCGTCGGCCAGCTGCGGCACGCCGTAGCTGCGCACCAGGTGCACCAGCTGCTTGGCCAGGCGCGCCCGCAGGGGCAGGGTGTTGAGGTCCTCGACCAGGCCGAACAGCTGGCGGATGCGCCGCGCGTGCAGCCGCAGCAGCGCTTCGTATAGCTCCACATGCGACGCCAGCACCTTGCGGAAGTCGGCCTTGGCGACGCACAGGATGGAGGTGTCGCCATGTGCATAGGCGTCGTGCGTGCGCCGGTCGCCGTCGAAGATCGCGACGTCGCCGAACCAGATGCCCGGCTCGACGTAGGTGAGGGTGATCTGCTTGCCCGAGACCGAGGTGGAGCTCACCCGCACGGCGCCGCGCGCGCAGGCGATCCATTCCTCCGGCGGGTCGCCGCGGGCGGCGATCAGTTCGCCGTCCTTGTAGCGTTTGACGTAGGCGCATCGGAGGATGTCATGGCGCAGCGAAGGCGACAGGGAGGAAAACCAGCGACCGCCATTGATGGCCTCGCGTTCCTCGATCGTAAGAATGGGCTCGTCCATGGTCTGTCCTGTCAGCGACTGCGCGCGTCGGAATTGTCGCGCGCGGGACGAGCGTCCCTGTTCAGGGTTGTCACCCGCGCGCCACCCGCCCCGTGGCGCGGGGCGGGGGATCAGCCGTACTTCGGCTTGTCCTTGGCCAGGAAGGCCGCGATGCCGATGCCGGCGTTGGGATGGTGCAGGTTGCGCACGAAGTGGTCGCGCTCGCTGCCCAGCTGCTGGTGGAAGGTGGCACCGGCCGCCTCGTCGAGCAGTTCCTTGATGCTGGCCAGCGCGTTGGGGGCGCGCGCGTTCAGCCGTTCGGCCAGCGCCAGCGCTTCAGCCAGCGCGCTGCCTTCGGCCACCACCCGGTTGACCACGCCCAAGGCATGGAGCCGGTCGGCGCCGATGCGCTCGCCACCCATCAGCAGTTCGGCCGCGATCTGGCGGGGCAGGGTGCGGGCGAGCGACCAGGTGGCGCCGCCGTCGGGCGACAGGGCCACGCTGCTGTAGGCCATGACGAACACGGCGTTGGAGGCGGCGACGATGAAGTCGCAGGCCAGCGCGAGCGAGAACCCGGCGCCGGCCGCCGGCCCCTCGACGGCCGCGATCACCGGCTTGGGAAAGCTGCGGATGGTCTCGATCCAGTCGTGCAGGCCCTCGATGCTCTGGGCCTGGACTTCCGGCGGCTCCTGGCGGTTGGCCTGCAGCCGCTGCAGGTTGCCGCCGGCACAGAACAGGCCACCTTCGCCGGTGATGACGACGCTGCGCACCTCGGGGTTCTTGTCGGCAGCGTTGAGCGCCTCGACGCCGGCGGCGTACATCTCCGGCCCGAGCGCGTTGCGCAGCTCGGGGTTGCTGATGGTCAGCACCATGGTGGCGCCGTGGCTGGTGCTCTTGAGTTCGGCCGCCATGGTTCAGCTCTCTTCCTGCAGCAGCGACAGGCCGATGGCGCCGCGCCGGCGCAGCCACGGGCTGGGGCGGTAGCGCGGGTCGCCGTAGACGGTCTGCATGTTGAACAGCACTTCGAGCACGTTGGCCGGGCCCCAGCGGTTGCCCATGGCCAGCGGCCCGAGCGGGTAGCCCAGCCCGAGCGTGACGGCAGTCTCCAGGTCCTGCGGGCTGCAGATGCGCTGCTGGCAGATGTCGGACGCGATGTTGACGATGGTGCCGACCACGCGCTGGGTGACGAAACCGGCCGAGTCGCGGATGACGCTCACCGGCTTGCCGTCGCGCGCGAACAGGGCGTGCGCCGCATCGCGCATGTCGGGCCGTGTGGCCGGGTTGGTGGCCAGCACGCGGCGCCTGGTGGCCGTGTCCTCGACCAGCAGGTCGATGCCGACGGTGCGGGCGGGATCGAGCCGCTCGACCACCGCCACGGTGGTCACGTCGAAGCCGAGCGGCGCCACCAGCGTGAGGGCCTGGGCCGAGGGAGATTGCCCGGTCTCGATGCGTGCACCGAGGTCCTTCAGAAGCTGGTACAGCTCGGCGCGCCGGGCCGCCCGGGTCGACACCCAGACCGGCGGCAACTCGTCGACCGTGGGCACGGCGGGTTCCGGCGCCACCTGCGCCTTGCCGTCGATGTAGCGGTAGAAGCCCTCGCCCGACTTTCGGCCGACGACGCCAGCGGACAACCGCTGCGCCGTGATGACGCTGGGCCGGTAGCGCGGCTCGTCGAAGTACTGGCGGTAGATCGACTCCATCACCGGATGCGAGACATCCAGCGCCGTGAGGTCCATCAACTCGAACGGGCCCAGCTTGAAGCCGACCTGGTCCTTCAGGATGCGGTCGATGGTGGCGAAGTCGGCCACGCCTTCGCCGACGATCCGCAGCGCTTCGGTGCCGTAGCCACGGCCGGCGTGGTTGACGATGAAGCCGGGCGTGTCCTGGGCCTGCACCGGCGTGTGGCCCATCTGCCGGGCATGCGCGGCCAGTGCCTCGCACACGGCCGGGTCGGTCTTCAGCCCGGCGATGACCTCGACCACCTTCATCAGGGGAACCGGGTTGAAGAAGTGGTAGCCGGCGAACCGCTGCGGGCGCTTCAGGCCGGCGGCGATGGCGGTGACCGACAGCGACGAGGTGTTGGTGGCCAGCACGGCGTCGGGCCCGACGATGCCCTCGATCCGCCCGAACAGGTCCTTCTTGACGTCGAGGCGCTCGACCACGGCCTCCACGACCAGGTCGCAGGCGGCCAGTTGCTCCAGGGTCTCGGCCGGGCGCAGGCGCTCCTTGCAGGCCTGGACGGCCGCCGCGTCCAGCCGGCCCTTCTCGGCCAGGCGGTCCCACTGGGCGCCGATGTCCTGCACGGCACGCCGGACGGCCTCGGGCTGGGTGTCGTAGAGCACCACGGTGCTGCCCGCCTGGGCGGCGATCTGCGCGATGCCGCGCCCCATGGCACCGGCGCCGACCACCCCGACAGTGCTGTAGAGAGTTTGCATGGCGACGATTATCTGGCAGGCCTTTCGCGCCCCTCAAGGCGGTCGCATCGGGGACCGGGCGGCAGGGGCCCTGTGCAAGAATGGCGCCCAACTCATGAAGACCTTTGCGTTGCCCCGACGACTTGCCGTCGGCGTCCTCGCCTGCGCGGCCGCTTCGGGCAGCGCAGCGTTGACGCTCGGGCGCGTGCAGGGCGTCGCGCTCATCGGCCGCCCGCTCGAAGTCACCGTGCCGGTCGTGTTCGAGGCCAGCGGCGAGGCCGTTCCCGAGTGCGCCGACGCCGAAGTCTTCTACGGCGACACCCGGCTGCCCGCCGGGCGGATTTCCACCCAGATCGAACCGGGCGGCGCCGGCGCCACGGTGCGCGTGCGCGCCAGCGCGACGATCAACGAGCCGGTGGTCACCGTCTACCTGAACGTCGGCTGCCGGAACCGGTCGACCCGGCGGCTGGTCTTGCTGGCCGAGCAGCCCGATCCCCGCAGCGAGGCCGTGCCGAGGCTGGCCCGCCCGGTGCCCTCCGCGGACGAGCCCGTCGTGGAGGTTGGCCGCACCGCCGCTGCGCCTGCTCCGCGGCCGTCACGGGCGGCGCGTGCGGCGGCGATCCCGGCGCCAGCCGACCCGGCGGCACCGGCAGCTCCTCAGACTGGTTCGCAGGAAGCTGCGCGCAGCGCCCCCCCTGTCGTCCGCCAGGAAGCACGCCCGCCGCGCACCGTGCAGCCGCGCCCGTCCGCGGCGGCGGGGCGGGCGGCAGCGCCCACAGCCCGGTTGCGGCTCGAGCCGCTGGACCTTTCCTTGCCGCCCGGCGATCCGGTCCTGCGCATGAGTAGCGGTCTGTCGCTGGGCCCCGCGACGACCGACGAGCAGCGTGCCGCCGCCGCGGCCTTGTGGCGGTCACTGAATGCACGGCCCGAGGACCTGCTGCGCGAGGCGCAACGGCTGGAGTCGCTGGAGAAGGACCTGCTCAGCCTGCGCGCATCGATCCAGCGCAACGAACGGGCGCTGGCCGATGTCCGCGGACAGCTGCAGAAGGCCGAGACCGAGCGTTACGCCAATCCGCTGGTGTACGGCCTGGCGCTGCTGGCGCTCGCGGCTGCCCTGGTGGCCACCTGGGCCTGGCGCCGCCGCGGCAGCGTGGCCGACGCGCCCGGAGCCGCGCAGTGGTGGCGTGCCGGCGACGATTCGATCGACAGCCGGCCGGCCCGGGCGATCCGCTCGGCCCCGGCTGCCACGCGGGTCTCGGTCCCGACCCCGTCCCGTCCGGACTCGGTCGACCTCGACCGGGATGCCGGCCGGCCCAGGCCGGCGGCGCCGGCTCCGCTGCTGCGGCCCACCTCGGACTTTTCGCCGTCGCTGCGCGGCGAGGACTTCCGCGCCAGCAATTCGGCGGGCTTGCGGGCGTTGCGGGCCGAGGAACTGCACGACGTGCAGCAGGAGGCGGACTTCTTCATCTCCCTGGGCGAGTTCGATCGCGCGATTGAGGTGCTGCGCAGCCACATCAGCATGAACCCGGAGACCAGCGCGGTCGCCTGGCTCGACCTGATGGACATCTACCACAAGCTCGACCGGCGGCACGACTACGAGTGGGTGCGCCGGCAGTTCGCGCACGGCTACAACGCCGAGGTGCCGGAGTTCGACAACTACACCGAGGCCAGCGCCGGCCTGGAGGCGTACGAGAACGCGATGACGCGCATCGTGGCCCTGTGGCCGTCGCGCCGCGTGCTCGACGTCATCGAGGAGTCGATCTTCCGCGGGCCCAGCGTGGACGGCACGAACGCGTTCACCTTGCAGGCCTACCGCGACCTGCTGCTGCTCCACCACGTCGGCACCGAGCTGGTGTCGCAGGAGGAGGACGGCCGCACCTCGTCGTTCTTCGGTGACATGGGCCAGCCGCAGGGATCCGAGCCGTCCGGCTTCTCGGCCACCTCGATCAGCCCGCTGTCGGCCATGGCATCGGCAGCCGACGCCCACCAGGGCGCCGATTCGGACATCGAACTGGACATCAACCTCGACGAGCCCGCAGCGGGGGAGGAGGCGCTGATCGGCGCCGCCCACCCCGGCGACGGCGACAGCCACCTGCTCGACTTCGACCTGCCCGAGATCGACCTGTCGTCCATGAAGGCGAAGAAGACCCGCGAATGAGGCGCGGGTGTCAGGCCGGTGCCGTCCTCGTCGCCCGGCCGGCGGCCACGCTGGCGGCCACGGCCAGCAGCATGGAGCCCAGGCCCACCCAGTTCAGGCTGCCGTAGCCGTTCAGGGCGATGAGCCAGCCGCCCGTGGCGGCGCCCACCGCCTGGCCCGCATACATGGCCGACGAGTTGAGGGCGATCGACCCGGACGCCAGGCCGGGAGCGAGACCCACCAGGCGGGCCTGTTGCGCCGAGTTGGACGAGAAGCACCCCAGCGCCCACGGCACGCAGACCAGCGCAGCCAGCCAGAGCGTGGTCCCCAGGGGCCAGGCGGCCAGGCTGGCCGCCATGCAGCAGATCGCGACCAGCACGCACCGGTCGGCGCCGAGCCGGTCGATGAAGCGCGCCATCAGCAGGTTGCCCACGACGCCGAACAGGCCGAACCACATGAACAACAGGGCAAGCTGGGCTGGCGTGGCGGCCAGCACATTTCGGAAGTAGGGCGCGAAGTACGAGAACAGGATGAACTGGCCGCCGGCGTAGAGCGTGGTGACGGCGATGCACAGCATCAGCGGCGGCGAGCGCAAGACCTGGCCCCACGCCGCGCGCGACAGTGCCTGCGGGCGCACGCCGTCCGGCATGGCGCGCCAGACCCAGGCCGCGCTGGCCACCGACAGCAGCGCGACGAGCAGGAAGGCGGCGCGCCAGCCGAAGCTGCCGCCGATCCAGGCGCCGATCGGCATGCCGAGCACCGATGCGAGCGACCAGCCGAGGAAGACGAAGGTGATGGCCCGACCCCGCTGCGCTGGGGGCACCAGCAGGCCGACGCAGGCCGCCGCCTGGGGCGTGAAGACGGCCGGGGCCAGGACGGCCAGGGCGCGCAGGGGCAGCAGCGACGCGAAGCCGGGCGCGGCGGCGCAGGCCAGGTGCAGCAGGGCGTACCAGAGCATCGACAGGGCGAGCAGCCGTCGCCGGTCCCAGCCGGCCACCACCGTTGCGCACAGCGGCGCGCACACGCACATCACGATGCCGCCGACGGTGATCAGCTGGCCAGCGGCGGCCGCCGTGATCCGGAAGGAATCGGCGATGTCGTTGAGGGTGGCGGGCACCACCATCACGCCGGCGCCGATGACGAAGTTGCCGCACAGCAGCGCCCACAGGACGGCCGGCATGCCGCGCCGTGCCGGCGTCGTGGCCCGGGGCGCGGCGGGGGCGTTCAGCGCCGGACCTGCAAGGCCGCGGGGTTGACGATGTTGGTCGGATGGCCCTCGATGAAGTTGACCACGTTCTCGAAGGCGGCGCCGAAGTACATCTCGTAGCTTTGCTGCTCCACGTAGCCGATGTGCGGGGTGCAGATGCAGTTTTCCAGCCGCAGCAGCGCGTGGCCCTGCAGGATGGGTTCGCTCTCGAACACGTCGACGGCCGCCATGCCGGGCCGGCCCCGGTTGAGGGCGGCGAGGAGCGCATCGGACTCGACCAGTTCGGCGCGCGAGGTGTTGACGAACAGCGAAGTGGGCTTCATGCGGCCGAAGTCCTCGAGCTTCACGATGCCCGCGGTTTCGGCGTTCAGGCGAAGGTGCAGGCTGAGCACGTCGCTCTGGGCGAACAGCTGCTCACGGCTTTCGGCGGCCTGGTGGCCATCGGTCTGGGCGCGCGAGCGCGAGCCCTCGCGGCCCCACACCATCACCTTCATGCCGAAGGCGCGCCCGTAGCCGGCCACCAGCTGGCCGATCTTGCCGTAGCCCCAGATGCCCAGCGTCTTGTCCTTCAGCACCGTGCCCAGGCCGAAGTTCACCGGCATCGAAGCCGACTTCATGCCCGACTGCTGCCAGCCGCCGTGCTTGAGGGTCTGGATGTACTGGGGAAGCCGCCGCATGGAGGCCATGATGAGCGCCCAGGTCAGCTCGGCCGGCGCCACCGGCGAACCGGTGCCCTCGGTCACGACCACGCCGCGTTCGGTGCAGGCCTCGATGTCGATGTGGGCGCCTGCCTTGCCAGTCTGCGAGATGAGCTTCAGGCGGGGGAGCTTTTCGAGCAGTTGGCGGGAGATGTGCGTGCGCTCGCGGATCAGCACGATGACGTCGGCATCGCGCAGCCGCACCGACAACTGGCCGATGCCCTTGACGGTGTTGGTGTAGACCTTGGCGGGATAGGCCTCGAGCTTGGTCGCGCACTGCAGCTTGCGCACGGCATCCTGGTAATCGTCGAGGATCACGATGTTCATGCCGCGATTGTGCCGCGAGCCGCGCGGGCAACGGCGGCATGCTCGGCAGAGTTGGCCGGGTGCCGCTAGCATCGCGCCTTTCCATCCGCACACCCAGGAGACTTTTGATGGCGATTTCGATGGCTTCGGCCAGCCTGCCGATCTTCCGCACCACCCTGAAGAACCTCAGCCACATCCTCGACAAGGGCCTGGCGCACGCGCAGGCGCGCAAGTTCGATCCCCAGGTGCTGACCGTCGCGCGCCTGGCGCCGGACATGCTGCCCCTGACCCGGCAGGTCCTGATCGCCTGCGACGGCCCCAAGCTGGGCATCGCGCGGTTGTCGGGCGTGGAGGCGCCGAAGTTCGAGGACACCGAAACGACCATCGAGGAACTGAAGGCCCGCATCGCCAAGACCCTGGCGTGGCTGGACACCGTGCCGGTCGAGAAGATCGACGGCACCGAGGACAAGGACATCACCTTCCCGGTAGGACGCGAGGCGACGCGCACCATGAAGGGCGAGGCGTACCTGAAGCACTGGGTGCTGCCCAACTTCTTCTTCCACGTGACCACCGCCTACGCCATCCTTCGGCACAACGGGGTGGAGCTGGGCAAGGCGGACTACCTGGCCGGCGCCCAGTAAACCTCGGGCGACGCCTCGGGCATTGCCTGCCCGGGCAACGCGCCCAGCGGGCGATGCCCACCGGTCACACCCGGATCAGGCCGCCGCCGCCTCCAGGGCGGCCAGGCGCTCCAGTTCGGCGCAGACGTCGGCCATGCGGCCGGAGATGACCATGCGGCCGGCCGTGCTGGGTGCATGCCCGGCATCGACCACGCGCAGTACGCGCAGGCGCCGCGCCGCCGCCACCGGGTGGGTGGCCGGCCAGGCCACGTGGCCACGGCCTTCGGCCATGTGCAAGCCGGTGGCGGGGCGCCCCGCCACCGGGGTGCCGTCTTGACGGCCCGTCAGGGCGCGCAGTGCGGCGCGCACCAGGCGCCGCAGGGAGCCGAACGCGCCGGCCAGGCTGATCATCGTGAGACCCATGTCACTTCTCCTCGAACCGCAGGTTGGAAACACAGGCGAGATTGCGACGATGGGCCGGGCCGCGCAGGGTGATGGCGCCTGTCGCGCCATACGCCCGCCACCTGCTGCCGCCCGGCAGGGATTCACATGAGCATGGTGTTGCGGATCAGGCCGACGGCCAGCCCTTCGATCTCGAACGGCTCGCCGGGCTCGACCACGATGGTGGGGTAGTCGGGGTTCTCGGCGTGCAGCTCGATGAGGTGCTTGTTGCGGCGGAACCGCTTGACGGTGACCTCGTCGCCGAGGCGGGCCACGACGATCTGCCCGTTCTTGGCGTCCTTGGTGGCCTGCACCGCGAGCAGGTCGCCGTCCATGATGCCGGCGTCGCGCATCGACATGCCGCGCACCTTGAGCAGGTAGTCGGGGCGGCGCTGGAACAGGCTGCTCTCGACGTAGTAGGTCTGGTCGACATGCTCCTGCGCCAGGATGGGCGAACCCGCCGCCACCCGCCCCACCAGGGGCAGCGCGAGCTGTGCCAGGCTGGGCAGCGGCAACGCGAACTGCTTGAAGCGCGACTCGTGGATGGAGCGCAGCGTCTCGCCGCGCAGGCGGATGCCGCGCGAGGTGCCGCTGACCAGCTCGATGACACCCTTGCGAGCCAGGGCCTGCAGGTGCTCTTCGGCGGCGTTGGCCGACTTGAAGCCGAGCTCGCTGGCGATCTCGGCCCGGGTGGGGGGTGCGCCGGTGCGGGCGATGGCCGCCTGGATCAGGTCCAGAATCTGCTGCTGGCGGGCGGTGAGCTTGGGCGTCTCGGTCATGCGGAAGGCTCCTAGGGGCAGATCACGCAGGATACTGGCTGCCCATCCAGTGGCTGTATTTTTAACCAGTTTCGTGAAAGAGTGCAAGTGACGGCCGATCGGATCGTTCTTCTGGGCACGGGTGGCACCATCGCCGGGGTCGCCCCGTCGGCAGCCGACCACGTCGGCTACCAAGCCGCCCAGCTGGGCGTCGACAGGCTGCTCGAAGGCCTTCCGGGGCTGGCCGGGCTGCAGGTGGTTGCCGAGCAGGTGGCCCAGATCGACAGCAAGGACATGGAGCCGGCGGTCTGGCGCGACCTCGCCGGGCGCTGCGCCCACTGGCTGGCGCAGCCCGACGTGCAGGGCATCGTGGTCACCCACGGCACCGACACGCTGGAGGAAACGGCGTACTTCCTGCATCGCGTGCTGCCGGCTGCCAAACCGGTGGTGTTGACCTGCGCGATGCGGCCGGCCACGGCCCTCGCACCGGACGGGCCACAGAACATCGTCGATGCCATCGCCGTGGTCCGCACGCCCGGTGCGCGCGGCGTCACCGTGGCCTGCGCCGGCACGCTCCACGGTGCGGAGCATGTGCGGAAGGTGCATCCGTACCGGCTCGACGCCTTCTCGTCCGGCGATGCCGGAGCGTTGGGCTTCATCGAGGAGGGGCGGCTGCGTCTCGTGGGTGAGTGGCCCGAATCCGCCGTCGATCCGGGATGGGCGGGCCGACTCGGGCAGGTGTCGGCTTGGCCGCGCGTGGAGCTGGTGTCCAGCCACGCGGGTGTCACCGGCCGCATCGTCGACCTGCTGGTGGACGATGGCGTGCAGGGGCTCGTTGCCATCGGCACCGGCAACGGCACGCTGCACCACCGGCTCGAGGAGGCGCTGCTCGCAGCCCTGGCCAAGGGTGTCCGGGTCGTGCGCAGCACGCGCTGCGCCGAGGGTGCGATCGTGGGGGAGGGCGCGACCCTGCTGCCGGCCAGCCGGCAATCGCCCGTGAAGGCGCGGATCGACCTGCTACTGGAGCTGCTGGCGGGCTGAGGGTGTTGCGGGGCCGTCCGGAATGGCCGCGAGCCCGCCGTCGCGCAGGATCGGCGAGCGCGCCGGCTCGATCAGCTCGACAGGGCCTGGAGCGCCCGGGCGGTGATGTCTTCCACGGTGCCGACGCCGCTGATGGCGCGGTACTTGGGTGCGTTGAGGGGATCGGCGGCGGACCACTTGGCGTAGTAGTCGACCAGCGGCCGCGTCTGCGAGGCATAGACCTGCAGCCGCTTCATGACCGTTTCTTCCTTGTCGTCGTCACGCTGGACCAGCGGCTCGCCGGTGACGTCGTCGACACCCGCCACCTTCGGCGGGTTGAACTTCACGTGATAGGTGCGGCCCGAGGCCGCGTGCGAACGGCGGCCGCTCATGCGCTCGACGATGGCCTCGAACGGCACGTCGATCTCGAGCACGTAGTCGAGCCGCACGCCGGCGTCCTTCATGGCGTCGGCCTGCGGAATGGTGCGGGGAAAGCCGTCGAACAGGAAGCCGCGCGCGCAGTCAGGCTGCGCGAGCCGCTCCTGCACGAGGCCGATGATGATGTCGTCGCCGACGAGGGCGCCCGAATCCATGACTTTCTTGGCGGCCACGCCCAGGGGCGTCCCTGCCTTGACGGCGGCACGCAGCATGTCGCCGGTGGAGATCTGCGGGATGCCGTACTTCTGGCAGATGAACGTGGCCTGTGTGCCCTTGCCTGCGCCAGGCGCGCCCAGCAGGATCAATCTCATGGATGTCTATCCTCGGATGGTTGGAATCTCGGGGCGCTGCGGGCCAAGGGCTTCCCCGCGCCGGCCGTCGCGCGTCTGCGCTTGAGGATAGCACGCAGCCCTTGCGTAGCCTTACAGCGCTAGGGCAGGAAAAGGCGCCGGACGCGCTCCAGGTCCTCGGGTGTGTCGACCCCCGGCCCCGGTGCATCCGCAGTGACGTGGACCGCGATGCGGTGCCCGTGCCAGAGTGCCCGCAACTGCTCCAGCGCCTCGAGGTGCTCCAGGGGTGCTGGCGGCAGGAGCGGAAAGGCACGCAGGAAGTCGCAGCGGTAGCCGTAAATGCCGACGTGGCGCAGGGGAGCCGTCGTGGGCAGGGAGGCGATGGCGTCGGCGTATCCGTCGCGCCACCACGGGATGGGCGCTCGGCTGAAGTACAGCGCCAGTTGCCGGGCGTCCGTGACGACCTTCACCACGTTCGGGTTCGTGAACTCGGCGACCGAGGTGATCGGGTGCGCGGCGGTGCTCATCACGGCATCGCCGGCTCCGTCGAGCAAGGCGGCGACGGCATCGATGAGCGCCGGGTCGATGAGCGGCTCGTCGCCCTGGACGTTCACGACCACGTGCGAATCGGCCAGGCCGAGTTTGCGGCTGGCTTCGGCCAGGCGGTCCGTGCCGGAGGGGTGGTCGACCCCGGTGAGGACGGCCTGGACCCCATGCGCGGCACAGGCTTCGACAATGGACGGGCTGTCGGCCGCCACCACCACGGTCTGGGCCGACGAACTGCGTGCCCGTTCGGCCACGCGCACCACCATCGGCTTGCCCGCGATGTCCGCGAGAGGCTTGTTCGGCAAGCGCGTCGACGCCAGCCGCGCCGGGATCAGGACCGTGAAGGCCATGGCTAGACCAGCGGGGTGCGGGTCGGCAGGCGCTCGAGTTCCTCGTCGGTGAGGGTGCGGGCCTCTTCCTCGAGCAGCACCGGGATGCCGTCGCGGATCGGATAGGCGAGCCGGGCGCTGCGCGACACCAGTTCCTGCCGCGCGCGATCGAGGTCGAGGTGGCCTTTGGTCACGGGGCAGACCAGCAACTCAAGCAGCTTGGGATCCATCGGCCGATGATAGCTTCGGGTCCAGCAGCGCATCGAGGGCGGTCCAGAAGCGCGGTTCGATGGTCACCTCGAGCGGGACCGCCCACGCGCCGGGATGGGAACGCCAGAGCTTGGACGCATCCTTTTCCGTGCACAGCAGCGGCTGCTCGGCTCCCAGGTCCGGCAGGGAGCCGCTGAAATCGTCGTGGTCGGGCAGCGGCACCGTCCTGGCGAGGGTGATCCCGGCGTCTTCGAGCATGCGGAAGAACGCCTGTGGCCGCGCGATGCCCGCCAGCGCCACGCACGAACGGCCGGCGAACGATTGCAACGGGACCTGGGTGCCATCGGCGCGTCGGGCCTCGGTCCCCAGCCGGCGTTCCACGTGGTGGCCCTCGATGCCCGATGCTGCCGTGCGCACGACAAGGTCGGCCGGTCGTGGCCACGGTTCGCGCAACGGCCCCGCAGGGAGCAGCCAGCCATTGCCGGCGCCGCGATCGTCGAACACCACGATCTCGATGTCGCGGCCCAGCGCGTGGTGCTGCAGGCCGTCGTCGCTCACGAGCACTTTCACGTCCGGGTGCGCCGCGAGCAGCGCGCGGGCCGCCAGCGGGCGGTCGGCTGCGACGCCGACCGGAACCGAACAGCGCGTGGCCACGAGGAGCGGTTCGTCGCCGACCGCTCGGGGATCGCTTTGCGGGGTCACCTCAATGCAGCCAGTCCCCTGCCGGCCATAGCCGCGCGAGACGACGCCTGGCCGCAATCCGCGCGAACGCAGGTGCTCCACCACGGCGATGACCACCGGTGTCTTGCCCGCGCCACCGGTGATCACGTTGCCGACGACGACGACGGGGACGGGCAGGTGCTGGGTCTCGAAGACACCCAGCCGGAACAGCGCGCGGCGCAGCCCGGACAGGGCGCCGTAGAGCCACGAAACCGGAAGCAGCGACCAGCCGAGCGCGCCGCGGTGAAGCCATGCGCGCTGCAGGGCCGCGCGCATGGGCTCAGCGCCCTCCGGCCTGCGCGGACGACTGGGCGGCGAAGGTGACCTGCTGCAGGCCGGACCGGCGTGCCGCTTCCAGCACCGAGATCACCGACTGGTGGGGTGCGGCGGCATCGGCGCTGACGATGACCACGCTGTCCTTGCCGGCCTTGGCGGCGTCGGCCAGCGCCCCGGCCAGCAGGTCGACGCTGCGGCCGGCGATCGGCTGGCGGTTGACCGTGTAGCGGCCGTCGCTGGCCACGCCCACCACGACCTCGCGCGGGTAGTCGCGCTGGGCGTCGGCATCGGCCACCGGCAGGCGCAGCTGGAGTTCGGTGAACTTGCTGTAGGTGGTCGACAGCATCAGGAAGATCAGCACCACCAGCAGCACGTCGATGAACGGGATCAGGTTGATCTCGGGCTCGTCCTTGCCACGGGGACGGAAATTCATGCGCGCCTCAGCGAGTTCAGGTGGCGCAGGAAGCGCTCGGCCGACAGCTCGAGCGTGAGCAGGTAGGCGTCCACCCGGGCCCTGAAGTAGCGCCAGAAGATGAGCGCCGGAATCGCGACGATGAGCCCGAACGCCGTGTTGTAGAGCGCGATCGAGATGCCCTGGGCCAACTGTGCCGGATTGCCGCCCGAGGTCGCCGATCCCGGCGACTGGGAGCCGAAGATCTCGATCATGCCGATCACGGTGCCGAGCAGGCCGAGCAGCGGGGCGGCGGATGCGATGGTGGCCAGTGCGCTCAGGTAGCGCTCCAGGCGGTGGGCAACGGCACGACCGGTGCCTTCCATCGACGCCCGCAGGTCGGCCTCGGTGCAACGCGGGTCACTGTTGAGTGCGCGAAAGCCGCTGGCCAGCACTTCGCCGAGTGCCGAGTTCTGCTCGAGCTGGGTGACCACATCGGGATTGGGCACCGTGCTGCGCGAGACCGCCAGGGCTTCGTCCAGCAACCGGGGCGGCGCGACGCGGCTGGTCTTGAGGCTGAGAAAGCGCTCGATGACGAGGGCAAGGGCAAGGATGGAGCAGGCGAGAAGGGGCCAGATCGGCCAGCCTGCGGCTTGTATGATCGACAACAAAGAGGGGCTCCGCCGCGCTGAAATGTGCTGAACAGGGCGCGATTATGGGGGGACAGCGGTGCTGTAGGAAGAACGCTACCGCTCGTAGGACGTGACCCACAGAAATTGTGGATAACTTTGTGCAGAAACCCCCTCCCCGGTGTCGCGAAGCCGCATCGGTGCTGCACAGTGACAGTCCGGTGACATTTTCAGCAGAAAATTCTCCTTTGAAATCAATGACTTGCACGGTGAAATCGGGCCTCCTGCCGAGCTTCATCCAGGCGGTGGATGGAATCGCCCTGTTGTGGATGAATCCGGCCACCGCGACGGGTGCGGACCCGCGCCGCAACTGATGGTCGGACCTGACGAACCAGCAGCGGCGCCCCGGATCTGGCAAGTTGGTGCGCTATGCCGCGCCATTGCTGATTTTCTGGATGCCCGGCTCAATCCGGTCGCGGTGCGCGGCGAGATTTCGGGCTTCTCGCGCGCGTCCAGCGGCCATTTCTATTTCACGCTCAAGGACCCGCAGGGACAGTTGCGCTGCGCCATGTTCCGGCGGGCCGCCTCGTTGCTCCCGTTCGTCCCGGCGGACGGCGACCTCGTCGAGGTACAGGGCCGGGTGGCGGTGTACGAGCCGCGCGGCGACCTGCAACTGGTGGTGGAGAGCCTGCAGCGGGCGGGGCAGGGCGCCTGGTATGAGCGGTTCCTGCGGCTGAAGGCCAAGCTGGAGGCCGAGGGGCTGTTCGACCCGGACCGCAAGCGCCCGTTACCGCCGATGCCGCGCGGCATCGGACTCGTCACGTCCCTGGGCGCAGCGGCGCTGCACGACGTGTCGACCGCATTGCGCCGGCGCGTCCCGCACCTTCCCGTCGTGCTGGCACCGGCCGCCGTCCAGGGCGGACAGGCCGTGCCCGAGCTCATCCGCGCACTGGAAGCACTGTACGGGCTGGCGCAAGACGGCACCGTCGACGTGATCCTGCTTGTGCGCGGCGGCGGGTCGATCGAGGATCTCTGGTCGTTCAACGACGAAGCGCTGGCGCGCGCCATCGTGCGCAGTCCGGTGCCGGTGGTGTGCGGGGTCGGTCACGAGACCGACGTCACCATTGCCGACTTCTGCGCCGACCTGCGTGCCCCGACACCCACGGCCGCGGCCGAACTGGTCGCGCGGCCCCGTGCGGACCTGCTCCAGGGTCTGGACGCGGCCGGGCAATTGCTGCGCTCGGGAATCGAGCGCCGACTCGATGTCGCGGCGCAACGGCTCGACCAGGTGGTCGCACGGGTCGGCCGGCCATCGGCCCGGCTCTCGCAGCAGCAGCGCCGGCTCGGCCAGCTGGGCGACCGGCTGCGACACGCGGTCGAGATCCGGATCGAGCGGGCCCGCAGCCGGCTGAACACCTTGGCGGATGCGCGCGCGGCGGGAACCACGCGGCGGCTCGTTCGCACGACCGACGGGTTGCATCGGGCGGAACTTCGGCTGCAGCTGCTCGACCCTCGCCTGGTCTTGCAGCGCGGCTACGCGCTTCTCGTCGACAGTGAAGGGAAGGTCGTGACCCGTGCTGCCCAGACGCGACCGGGCCAGGCGCTGCGCGCGAGCCTCGCCGAAGGCGAGGTCGATCTGACGGTGTCGCAGCCCCGGTTGCTTTAGTGCCTAGAATCGGCGGCTTCCCGGACCCCAATACCTCAAGGACAACCATGGAACACACCCTGCCCCCGCTTCCGTACCCGATCGATTCGCTGGCGCCGCATTATTCCAAGGAGACGTTGGAGTACCACCACGGCAAGCACCACAACGCGTACGTCGTCAACCTGAACAACCTGCAGAAGGGGACCGAGTTCGAGAACATGACGCTCGAGGAGATCATCAAGAAATCCTCCGGCGGCATCTACAACAACTCGGCCCAGGTCTGGAACCACACCTTCTTCTGGAACTGCATGAAGCCGAACGGCGGCGGCGAGCCCACGGGCAGCCTGGCCAGCGCCATCACGGCGAAGTGGGGCAGCTACGCGGCCTTCCGCGAGGCTTTTGTGAAGTCGGCTGTCGGCAACTTCGGTTCCGGCTGGACCTGGCTGGTCAAGAAGCCCGACGGCAGCCTGGACATCGTGAACACCGGCGCCGCCGGCACCCCGCTCACCACACCCGACAAGGCGCTGCTGACGGTCGACGTCTGGGAACACGCCTATTACATCGACTACCGCAACCTGCGCCCCAAGTTCGTCGAGACCTACCTGGACAAGCTGGTGAACTGGGACTTCGTGCAGAAGAACTTCGGCTGACCCGCTCCGCCCCGAAAGCAGAAGGCCCGCGTCGCGGGCCTTTTTGCCGTCTGGTCCGCCGTTATTTCTGGAACACCTGGCCGGTGAGCCGGGTGCCGGGCTTGATGCCTCGCTTGGTGAACCAGCCCTGGTTCATCTCGAGGACATAGCGCACCGGACGGGTGGAGCAGTGCGATTCGGTGGTCTGCGGCGCCATGTCCGCGAGATTGACCACCTCGCCGTCGTCGGCCACGAACGCCGCGGTCAGCGGCAGCAGGGTGTTCTTCATCCAGAAGCATTGCATCGACGGTTGCTCGAAGACGAACAACATGCCTTCGTGCTGCGGCATCTGCTTGCGGTACATGAGCCCGGTGGAACGCTGGTCCGGCGTGGCGGCGACCTGGGCATCGATCTGGTGCATCCCCGCTCCCAGGCGGATGCGGGGGAGATCCATCTGCGCATCCTGGGCCGATGCCGAGGAAATGACGCAGCCCAGCGCGATGGCGGTGAGGAAGGCTTTCATGGGGCGCGATTGTGGCGGAACGCAAGCCTGGTGTCGGCCAAAAGAAAATGCCCGCGGCAGCGGGCATTCGAGGGTGAGCGGAAAGCTGCTTAGGCCTTCTTCTCTTCGGTCTTCTTGGCCTTGGCCTTCTTCTTGGAGGCCTTCTTGTCCGACTTGGCGACGGCCTTCTCGTCCTTCTTGGCTTCGACCTTGGCGGGAGCAGCCGGAGCGGCCGGGGCGGCGGGGGCTTGCGCGAAGACGGCGGCGGAGAAGGCGGTGGCCATCAGGGCGGCGAGCAGCTTGTTCATCATTCGGTCCTTGAAAAGTACGGGAGATCGTCTGGTGCCCTACCGAGAAATCCGGAAGGCTCTCCCGTAACGGACGCAGCACAGCAGCGGTTGACAGGCCCGGAAACGACGATGCCCGCGCGAGGCGGGCATCTGGCTGGCACCCGCAAGCGGATGCCGGAGCAAGCCGAAGGATTACTTCTTGGCTTCTTCCTTCTTCTCGGCCTTGGCTTCCTTCTTGTCAGCCTTGGCATCGGCCTTGGCTTCCTTCTTTTCGGCCTTGGCTTCAGCCTTGGCTTCCTTCTTCTCGGCCTTGGCTTCCTTCTTCTCAGCCTTCGCTTCGGCCTTCGGGGCGGAAGCGCCGGCCATCGGGGCGCCGGCGTGCGAGGCGGCGAAGGAGGCGGTCGCGAAGAGGGCGGTCACGAGGGCGGCGAGCAGCTTGTTCATGGTCTTTCCTTGTTCCAAATGGTTTTCGAGAAACACCTCCCGTCCCCGGGAAGTCTTTCGGAAACGCGGGAGCGTTGCGCACGGTTGACAATGCCTGGCGCGCATCAGGGTTCACCCTAGGTCCGGCGGAAGCGCCGCCAGACCGCGCGGCTAGAATCCGCGGGCTCATCGCTGGGTAACCGCCCCCCGCCGCCCCTCCCGGAGACCGTTTTTCCATGTATCAGCACATCAAGGTGCCCAGCCAAGGCGAGAGGATCACGGTCAAGGCCGACATGTCCCTGAGCGTGCCGGACGAGCCGATCATCCCGTACATCGAGGGGGACGGGACGGGGCGGGACATCACGCCGGTGATGTTGAAGGTGGTGGATGCCGCTGTGGCGAAGGCGTACGGCGGCAAGCGGAAGATCCATTGGATGGAGATGTACGCCGGCGAGAAGGCCACCCAGGTGTACGGGCCCGGTGTCTGGCTGCCCGACGAGACCCTGCAGGCTGCGCGCGAGTTCGTGGTCTCCATCAAGGGGCCGCTGACCACGCCCGTCGGTGGCGGCATCCGGTCGCTCAACGTGGCCCTGCGCCAGGAGCTGGACCTGTACGTCTGCCTGCGCCCGGTGCAGTACTTCAAGGGCGTGCCGTCGCCGCTGAAGGAGCCCGAGAAGACCAACATGGTGATCTTCCGCGAGAACTCGGAAGACATCTACGCCGGCATCGAGTACGAGGCGGGGAGCGACGAGGCGAAGAAGACGATCGATTTCCTGGTCAGGGAGATGGGCGCCAAGACGATCCGCTTTCCCGAGACCTCCGCGCTGGGCATCAAGCCGGTGTCGATCGAGGGCACCGAGCGGCTGGTGCGCCGGGCGCTCCAATACGCCATCGACAATGGAAGGCCCTCGGTGACCCTGGTGCACAAGGGCAACATCATGAAGTTCACCGAAGGCGGCTTCCGCGACTGGGGCTACGCCCTGGCCGGGAAGGAGTTCGGGGCGGTCCCCATCGACGGGGGGCCGTGGATGAAGTTCAAGAATCCCCGCACCGGCAAGGACATCGTGGTCAAGGACGTGATCGCCGATGCCTTCCTGCAGCAGATCCTGATGCGGCCGGCGGAGTACAGCGTGGTCGCCACGCTGAACCTGAACGGCGACTACATCTCGGATGCGCTGGCGGCGCAGGTGGGCGGCATCGGCATCGCGCCGGGCGCGAACATGGGCGACTCGGTCGCCATGTTCGAGGCCACGCACGGCACCGCGCCGAAGTACGCCGGCAAGGATTACGTGAATCCCGGTTCCGAGATCCTGTCGGCCGAGATGATGCTGCGGCACATGGGCTGGACGGAGGCCGCCGACAAGATCATCTCGTCACTGGAAAAGGCCATCCTGTCCAAGAAGGTGACCTACGACTTTGCCCGCCTGATGGACGGCGCGACGCAGGTCAGCTGCTCCGGCTTCGGCCAGGTGATGATCGACCACATGTAGGGCCCTGCAGGCCCGCCTCCGGAGCCCCGGGGACCGCAAGGCCCCCGGGGCTTTTTCATTGGTTTTGCCTCATGTGGTGGCATTGGGTTCCATCTCATAAAATGGCGGGGTTGCGCCCTCCCGGGTGCAGCCCTCAACCCACTTCCTGAGAGACATCCCTTGGCTGCCGACCGTTCCAAGATCATCTACACGCTCACCGACGAAGCCCCGTACCTGGCGACGCATTCCTTCCTGCCCATCGTCCGCACCTTCGCGGCTGCGGCAGGCATCGAGGTGACCGAGAGCGACATCTCGGTCGCCAACCGGATCCTCGGCGAGTTCCCGGACTTCCTGACCGACGCGCAGAAAGTGCCCAACACCCTCGCGGAACTGGGCAAGAAGACGCTGCAGCCGGACACCAACATCATCAAGCTGCCCAACATCAGCGCTTCCCAGAACCAGTTGGTGGCGGCCATCCGCGAACTGCGCGGCCAGGGCTACATGGTTCCGGAGTACCCGGAAAACCCGAAGGACGAGGCGGAGAAGTCGATCCGCCAGCGCTACGGCAAGGTGCTGGGCTCCGCGGTCAATCCGGTGCTGCGTGAAGGCAACTCCGACCGCCGTGCGCCCAAGGCGGTCAAGGAATTCGCGCGCAAGCATCCCCACAGCATGGCCGAGTGGAGCCCTGCCTCGCGCACCCACGTCTCGCACATGGTTGGCGGCGACTTTTACAGCAGCGAGAAGTCGATGACGCTGGACAAGGCGCGCGACGTCAAGTTGGAACTGGTCACCAAGTCCGGCAAGACGGTGGTCCTGAAGGCCAAGGTTCCCCTGCTGGAAGGCGAGATCATCGACTCGATGTTCATGAGCAAGAAGGCCTTGCTGGCCTTCTACCAGCAGCAGATCGACGACGCGAAGAACACCGGCGTGATGTTCTCGCTGCATGTGAAGGCCACCATGATGAAGGTGTCCCACCCCATCGTGTTCGGCCACTGCGTGCGCACCTTCTACAAGGAAGCCTTCGAAAAGCACGGCAAGCTGTTCGACGAGCTGGGCGTGAACGTCAACAACGGCATGGCGAACCTGTACGACAAGATCGCCACGCTGCCGCAGTCGCAGCAGGACGAGATCAAGCGCGACCTGCATGCCTGCCTGGAGAACCGTCCCGCGCTGGCCATGGTCGATTCGGCCAAGGGCATCACCAACTTCCATTCGCCCAACGACGTGATCGTGGACGCGTCGATGCCGGCCATGATCCGCCAGGGCGGCAAGATGTACGGCGCCGATGGCCGCCTGCACGAGGTGAAGGCGGCCATCCCCGAGTCCACCTTCGCCCGCATCTACCAGGAGATCATCAACTTCTGCAAGTGGCACGGTGCCTTCGACCCCAAGACCATGGGCACGGTGCCCAACGTCGGGCTGATGGCGCAGCAGGCCGAGGAATACGGCTCGCACGACAAGACGTTCGAGATCGCCGAGGACGGCGTCGCGAACATCACCGACCTCGCCACCGGCGAGGTGCTGCTGGCGCAGAACGTGGAGCAGGGCGACATCTGGCGCATGTGCCAGGTAAAGGACGCTGCGATCCGCGACTGGGTGAAGCTGGCCGTCACGCGCGCCCGCAACTCCGGAATGACCGCGGTGTTCTGGCTGGACAACTACCGCCCGCACGAGGCCGAACTGCGCAAGAAGGTGGCGAAGTACCTGAAGGAGCACGACACCACCGGCCTGGACATCCAGGTGATGAGCCAGACGCGCGCCATGCGCTTCACGCTGGAGCGGGTGGTCCGCGGCAAGGACACGATCAGCGTCACCGGCAACATCCTGCGGGACTACCTGACCGACCTGTTCCCGATCATGGAACTGGGCACCAGCGCCAAGATGCTGTCCATCGTTCCGCTGATGGCCGGTGGCGGGATGTACGAGACGGGCGCCGGCGGTTCGGCGCCCAAGCACGTGCAGCAGCTGGTCGAGGAAAACCACCTGCGCTGGGACTCGCTGGGCGAGTTCCTGGCCCTGGCCGTGAGCCTCGAGGACGAGGGCATCAAGACCGGCAACACCAAGGCCAAGATCGTCGCCACCGCACTGGACGCGGCCACCGGCAAGCTGCTGGACAACAACAAGAGCCCGTCCCCCAAGACCGGCCAGCTGGACAACCGCGGCAGCCAGTTCTATCTGACCCTCTACTGGGCGCAGGCCCTGGCCGAGCAGACCGAGGACAAGGAATTGGCCGCGCGCTTCGCCCCGCTGGCCAAGGTGCTCGCCGAGAACGAGAAGAAGATCGTGGCTGAGCTGAATGCGGTGCAGGGCCAGCCCGTCGACATCGGCGGGTACTACTTCCCGGACCGCAAGAAGGTCAGTGCTGCCATGCGCCCCAGCCAGACGTTCAACGCAGCCCTGGCGTCGATCCAGGCCTGACGCAGGCAACCGCTGCTGGCGGGCTGGGCTTGTTCAGCCTTGAACGGCGCCCGCAGCGGCGCCGGACCATGACAAAAGCCGCCCTCGGGCGGCTTCTTGCTTGGGCCCGCCGCGCCTTATTCGACCGGCAGGTCGGGCCTGCTCCCGGGCGGGGCGTGGAACTGGGGCGCGCGAACCTTGGACTGGCGCGCGGGGCGGTGCTCACCGGGCGGCTCGGTGCGGATGGGCTGGATGTCCGCGTGGATGTTCTGGGCCAGCTGGCCCTTCGGGCCTTCGGTCACCTCGAACGTGACGCGCGACCCCTGCTTCAAGGTCTTGAAGCCATCCATCGAGATGGCGGAAAAATGCGCAAACACGTCGGCTCCGCCGCCGTCGGGCTCGATGAAACCGAACCCTTTTGCGTCGTTGAACCATTTCACAGTACCGGTCGCCATCGGCTGCCCCCTTGTTCTTCCCTCAGAGCGTTCCGGGGAGTGTCCAAGATTCGACTGCAAGCTGTCAACAATTCCACATACTTTAGTTTTGGTGGGATGCCGCACAGCGTTTTTGGCCCGAAGGCGACTTGTGGCGGCAGAGTACCTGCCCCGCCGCGGAACCCAAACCGGCCGCTTGCCGGTCCCCGCGGCTGCGCATAGCGTCCCCGCCGCGCCTTCCCGGCGCTTGAATGTGGCGGGGCTGACACCAAATCACTTTTGCGATGCAGTGCGACAGGCTGCTCGATAGAATGAATTTCATGGCAGCCAAACCCCCCGTGCCCGCACCGGTCGCCCCAGTGGCGCGACCGACGGACGACGACGGTGGATCCGTGGTGCTCGAGCGGCGGACCCAGAAAACCAAGCCGCCGCAGATGTACCAGGTCGTCATGCTCAACGACGACTACACCCCGATGGAATTCGTCGTGGTGGTGATCCAGGAATTTTTCAACAAGGACCGCGAGACCGCGACGCAGATCATGCTCAAGATCCACCTCGACGGTAAGGGCATCTGCGGCGTCTACTCACGTGACGTGGCGGCCACCAAGGTCGAGCAGGTACAGGAAGCGGCCCGGCAGGCGGGACATCCTTTGCAATGCGTCAGCGAACCCATCGAATGATCAGGGATCGAATCGGATGGATGTGAATCAGAAAGCAAGGCAAAAGGAAATTTCATGATTGCCCAGGAATTGGAAGTCAGCCTCCACATGGCATTCGTGGAGGCGCGGCAGCAGCGCCACGAGTTCATCACCGTGGAACACTTGCTGCTGGCCCTGCTGGACAACCCCAGCGCGGCGGAAGTGCTCCGGGCATGCTCGGCCAACATCGACGACCTGCGCAAGTCGCTGTCCAACTTCATCAAGGACAACACGCCGCAGGTCGCAGGGACGGACGACGTCGACACGCAGCCGACGCTGGGATTCCAGCGTGTCATCCAGCGCGCCATCATGCACGTGCAGAGCACCGGCAACGGCAAGAAGGAAGTCACCGGCGCCAACGTGCTGGTGGCCATCTTCGGCGAGAAGGATTCGCACGCCGTCTACTACCTGCACCAGCAGGGCGTCACGCGCCTGGACGTGGTGAACTTCATCGCCCACGGAATCAAGAAGAGCGATCCGCCCGAACCCGCCAAGAGTGGCGAGTCGTCTTCGGGTGAAGGCGAGGACGGCGGCGAGAAGAACGAGAAGGCGTCGCCTCTCGAGCAGTTCACCGTCAACCTCAACCAGCAGTCCAAGGACGGCAAGATCGATCCGCTGATCGGCCGCGAATACGAGGTCGAGCGGGTCATCCAGATCCTGTGCCGCCGGCGCAAGAACAACCCGCTGCTGGTCGGTGAGGCCGGCGTGGGCAAGACCGCCATCGCCGAAGGCCTGGCCTGGCGCATCGTCCAGAAGGACGTGCCCGAGATCCTGGGCGATTCGGTGGTGTATTCGCTCGACATGGGCGCGCTGCTGGCGGGCACCAAGTACCGCGGCGATTTCGAGCAGCGCCTGAAGGGCGTGCTCAAGTCGCTCAAGGACAAGCCCAACGCCATCCTGTTCATCGACGAGATCCACACCCTGATCGGCGCCGGCGCGGCGTCGGGCGGCACGCTGGACGCGTCCAACCTGCTCAAGCCGGCGCTCTCCAGCGGCCAGCTCAAGTGCATCGGCGCGACCACGTTCACCGAGTACCGCGGCATCTTCGAGAAGGACGCTGCGCTGTCGCGGCGGTTCCAGAAGGTCGACGTGGTGGAGCCGAGCGTCGAGCAGACGATCGAGATCCTCAAGGGCCTGAAGTCCCGCTTCGAGGAGCACCACAGCGTGAAATATGCGGCGGGTGCCCTGCAGGCGGCGGCCGAGCTGTCGGCGAAGTACATCAACGACCGCCACCTGCCCGACAAGGCCATCGACGTGATCGACGAGGCGGGCGCCGCCCAGCGCATCCTGCCGGTGAACAAGCGCAAGAAGACGATTTCCAAGACCGAGGTCGAGGAGATCGTGGCCAAGATCGCCCGCATTCCGCCGGCCAACGTCTCCAACGACGACCGCGGCAAGCTGCAGAACCTCGAGCGCGATCTCAAGAGCGTGGTGTTCGGCCAGGACAAGGCGCTGGAAGTGCTCGCCGCTGCGGTGAAGATGGCCCGTTCCGGCCTGGGCAAGGGCGACAAGCCGATCGGCTCGTTCCTGTTCTCGGGTCCCACCGGGGTCGGCAAGACCGAGGCGGCCAAGCAGCTGGCCTACATCATGGGCATCGAGCTGCTGCGCTTCGACATGTCCGAGTACATGGAGCGGCACGCGGTGTCGCGCCTGATCGGCGCGCCTCCGGGTTATGTCGGGTTCGACCAGGGCGGCCTGCTCACGGAGGCCATCTCCAAGAAGCCGCATGCGGTGCTGCTGCTCGACGAGATCGAGAAGGCGCACCCTGACATCTTCAACGTGCTGCTGCAGGTCATGGACCACGGCACGCTGACGGACAACAACGGGCGCAAGGCCGACTTCCGCAACGTCATCATCATCATGACGACCAATGCGGGTGCCGAGACCATGAACAAGGCGACCATCGGTTTCACCAACCCGCGCGAAGCGGGTGACGAGATGGCCGACATCAAGCGCCTGTTCACGCCCGAGTTCCGCAACCGGCTGGATGCGACGGTCAGCTTCAAGGCGCTGGACGAGCAGGTCATCCTGCGCGTGGTCGACAAGTTCCTGCTGGTGCTCGAGCAGCAACTGGCCGAGAAGAAGGTGGAAGTCACCTTCACTGACCAGCTGCGCAAGCACCTGGCCAAGAAGGGCTTCGATCCGCTGATGGGCGCCCGGCCGATGCAGCGCCTGATCCAGGACACCATCCGCCGCGCCCTGGCCGACGAACTGCTGTTCGGCCGGCTCACCGAAGGCGGCCGCCTGACGGTCGACCTCGACGACAAGGCCGAGGTGGTGCTGGACATCCAGCCGCTGCCCAAGAAGGAAGGCCGGTCCAAGCCGGAGCCGGAGGAAATTTCCACCGACCAGTAAGGCCGGGCCTACCCAAGAAAAAAGCCGCCCCCGGGCGGCTTTTTTTCTTGCCGGCGCGAGGTCAGGCGCCGAGCAGCTTGGTGATCTGCCGCCAATGCCTGGGCTCGACCGGCGTGATCGACAGCCGGTTGCCCTTGCGCAGCACCACGAGGTCTTCCAGTCCGGGCGTCGTCCGCAACTCCGGCAGCGTGAGGTTGCGCGTCTTCTTCACGACCTGCACGTCCACCAGCGACCAGCGCGGTTCCTCCTGCCTGGACGCGGGGTCGTAGTAGGGCGATTTGCGATCGAACTGCGTCGGATCGGGGTAGGGGGTGGACGCCACCTGCGCGATGCCGACGATGCCCGGTTCCGCGCAGCTCGAGTGGTAGAACAGCACGCCGTCGCCCACGCGCATCTGGTCGCGCATGAAATTGCGCGCCTGGTAGTTGCGCACCCCGGTCCACGGCACGGTGGACTTCGGCGCGGCCAGGGCGTCGTCGACCGAGACTTCGTCGGGCTCGGATTTCATCAACCAGTACTGGGTCATGACCGATCACCTCCCTGCAATGCCTGGCGTCCCCAGAACCCCGCCGGCGCCGGGCGGGCCCCTTCCAGCCGGATGCCTTCGTTCCACTTGGCCATGCGCTCGGACCGGGCGAACGAGCCGACCTTGAGCTGGCCTGCGTTCCAGCCGGTGGCCAGGTGGACGATGGCGACGTCCTCGGTCTCGCCGGAGCGCGCCGACACGATGGCGGCGTAGCCGGCCGCTTGTGCCGCCTTCAGGGCCGCGATGGTTTCGGTGACCGTGCCGGCCTGGTTCGGCTTGATCAGCACGCAGTTGCAGGCGCCCACGGCGGCCGCCTGTTGCACACGGGAGGCATTGGTGACGAGGTAGTCGTCGCCCACCACCTGCACCCGGTGGCCGACCGCACGCGTGAAGGCCTGCAGGCCGGCTTCGTCGTCCTCGGCGAGCGGGTCCTCGATGGACACGATGGGATAGCGCTCCACCCAGCGCACCAGGCGCTCGCACAACGCATCCGAATCGAGTTCGCGGTCCTCCAGGGCGAGGCGGTAGCGCCCGGCCTGGCCGAACTCCGACGCCGCGATGTCGAGCGCGATCGCGACCTGCTCGCCGGGCGCGAAGCCGGCGTCCTCGATGGCGGCCACGAGCACGTCCAGGGCCTCCTCGTTGTCCTCGAAGCTGGGCCACCAGCCTCCTTCGTCGGCCACCCCCGCGAGCGGACCGCGCCGGGCCATGCGCTCGCCCGCGCACCGGTACACCTCGGCCGTCATCTCCAGCGCCTCGCTGAACGAACCGGCGCCTGTCGCGATCACCATGAAGTCCTGGACGTCGACCCGTCGCCCCGCATGCGCGCCGCCGCCGAAGATCTGGATCTGCGGCAGTGGCAGTCGCACGGGCTGCGCGCCGGCCAGGTGGCGCCAGAGCGGCAGGCGGGCTTGCGCAGCGGCTGCGTGCAGCGTGGCCAGCGACGTGGCGATCAGCGTATTGCCGCCCAGCCGGGACTTCTGGGGCGTTCCGTCCAGGGCGATCAGGGCGGCGTCGATGCCTGCCTGGTCGGCGGCCTCGCGGCCGACCAGCAGCGGCGCGATTTCGTGCTCGACCGCCTGCAAGGCGCCGCTGACGTCGTAGCCGCCGAGGCGCTTGCCGCCGTCGCGGCGTTCCACCGCTTCACGGGTCCCACGGGACGCACCGGCCGGTGCGATGCCGCGCCCCACCGTTCCGTCGGCGGACTCCACTTCCACTTCGATGGTGGGACGGCCGCGGGAGTCCCAGATGCGGCGCCCGGTCACGCGGGTGATGGTCATGCGGTGCAGTCCTGGGCCCAGCGTTGCGCGAGCCGGTCGAGGGTGGTGGGGGTGGCGCGCAGCAGGCGCAGAGACGCTTCGCGGACGACCTGCCGGCGCGCTTCGGTGAGGTATTCGACGGGCGACTTGCCGTCGACACGGGCGAGCGCGAGGCCGGGCAAGAGTGCCGACGCCCGGGCCTGGATGGCGTCCACCGGCTCCCAATGCACATGGGCCAGATAGGCGGCCACGAAACCATCGAAGCAGGCGAGCAGGTCGGCAGCCCGGGCCGGCAGGTGCGCCGCCTTCAGCAGGAAGTGGTTCAGGCAGAAGGCCAGGTCGAATGCCGGATCGCCGAACCAGGCGCATTCGGCGTCCAGCAAGACGGCACGGGAGCCGCCCACGAGGACGTTCTTGGGGCTCACGTCACCGTGCACCAGGACGCGCCGCGTCGTGGCCGTCCGCTCCACTGTCGCCAGCAAACGATCCGCCAGCAGGGGGTGGACGCGGCTTGCCTCCACCAGATACGGTTCCAGGCGGATGGCGTGAAAGTTGGCGTCGGTCCGGAAGCGCTGCGCGACGGCGGGGTCGTCCGCCGTGGCCGCGTGGATCGCCCCGAGCACGTCGCCCAGCTCGCGTGCCGTGTCCGGCCTCACGATGCCGGCCAGCAGGTCGGCCTTCCAGGGCCGCCGGTCGCCGCCCAGGTACTCCATGACGAAGCTCATGGTCGCCTCGTCCTCGCCCAGCACCTGGGGCACGTGTCCGGGCACGATGGCGGCCGCCGTGCGCAGCCAGTCGATCTCGTGGAAGACGCGCTGCACCGGCACCTTCCACTCCTTGGCGACCTTCAGTTGGGGCAGGGCCTGCTTCAGGCAGTAGGTGCCGGACGCCAGCGGGATACGGTAGATGCCGGAGGACACCCCGCCGGCCAGCGGTGTGGCGACGACCTCCTCGCCGGCCGCAGCGAGGCCGAGGCCGACCAGGACACGCCGCATGGCGGCCGCATCCTGCGACAGGTCGAGGAATGGCATGGGCGGATTATGGTGGCCCGTGCGGGCTGCCATGTCCGCGGGGCGTCACCAGCCGCGGGCGGCGATTTCCTGTTGCAGCCGACGGGCGACGACGTCCGCGCCCGCCCCGGTGAGGTGGATTTCGTCGAAGCGCAGCCGCGATGAAGGCACGTCGGCCTGCAGTTCAGCGGCCTGCTGCGGTACCTGCGGGTCACCCTGGGCCACCATGAAGGCGCGCATGTCGAAGAAGTTGCCGGGATACAGCCGGGCCAGCTCCTGGTTCAGCTGGATGATGGTGTTGTACTGCACGCTGCCACGGGCTCCATCGACCGCGTTGTTCACCACCGAGAGCACCAGGAAACGGTTGTTGCCGGGCGTGAGCCGGGCGATGCTGGCCGCCAGGTCCTGCTTGATCTGTTCCGGCGCTGCCGCCGTGTCGATCCGGATGTTGTTGTGGCCGTACCAGAAGACCGTGATCCAGTCGGCGTGGGGGTCCTGCGCCTGCCGTGCCGCAATCTGCATCGAAGTCTCGCCGGGCACGCCACCGTCGAACACCTGGCGATTCGGCGACAGCGGGGCCAGCGCGCGAAACACCGGCGGCGTGAGCGAGTCGCCCCACAGTGCGATGTTCGGGGTGGTCGGCGCCGCCAGCGCCGATGCCGGGGCCGGGGCCGGTGACGCCGCCGCCGGCGCGGACGTTGGCGCGGCCGTGTCGCCGCCGCCACCACCACCGCCACCACACGCCCCCAGGAGGAAAGAGGCCACCATGGTGGCCGCGCCTCGCCTGTTCATGTCTTCCTTTCAGCAATCCGATGTCTGTTGACGATCTTGTCCCGTGCCGCAGCCGACCGTGTGTAAGGCCCGAGGGCGCTCTGTAGCGGCATGTGCGGGACGCTGAATTCGTCCTACCTAGAATCGCGGCATGGATGCACACCTGAAGATTGCGGTCATGGGCGCAGGCGCCGTCGGCTGCTACTACGGCGCCATGCTCGCGCGGGCTGGTCATGACGTTGCGCTCGTCGCACGCCAGAGCCACGTGGCGGCCATCGAGCAGACCGGGTTGCGATTGGAAACCCGCCAGTTCGACGAGCAGGTCCGCGTGCGGGCGAGTACCGACGCGGCCGTCGTGCAAGGCGCGGACCTGGTTCTGTTCAGTGTCAAGTCGATGGACACCGAGTCCGCCGGACGCCAACTGGCCGGCCACCTGGCCCCGGGTGCACTCGTGCTGTGCCTGCAGAACGGCGTGGACAACGCCGACCGCCTGCGACTGGTCCTGCCGCACCACGCCGTCGCCGCGGCGGTCGTCTACGTCGCCTCGGAGATGGCGGGCCCGGGCCACGTGCGCCACCATGGGCGCGGGGAACTCGTGATCGAGCCATCGGCGCGGTCCGAGGCGGTCGCCCGTGCCCTGGTTGCCGCCGGTGTGCCGACCGAGGTGTCCGCAAACGTGCGCGGGGCGCTGTGGACCAAGCTGATCCTGAACTGCGCGTACAACGCGGTGTCGGCCATCGCGCAGCGCCCCTACGGCGAGAACGTGCGCTGCGAGGGGATTCCCGAGGTGATGCGCGACGCGGTGGCGGAATGCCTTGCCGTCGCCCATGCGGAGGGCGTGCAGGTGCCGGGCGACATCGACCTGGCGGTGCACCGCATCGCCGAGACGATGCCGACGCAGTTCTCATCCACCGCGCAGGACCTCGCGCGCCGCAAGCCGAGCGAGATCGATTACCTCAATGGCCTGGTCGTGCGCCGCGGCGCAGCGCTGGGCGTCGCCACGCCGGTGAACCGGACGCTCTGGGCGCTGGTGAAGCTGATCGAAGGCCGGACGGCCGGCTGATCGGGCCCGCTACAGGCGGGCGAGTCGGTCGAGGGCCGTGTGCAGCGTCTCGTCCCGCTTGGCGAAGCAGAAGCGGACCACGCGCTGGTCGAAGCCTTCGCCGTAGAAGGCTGACAGCGGGATGGCCGCGACGCCAATCTCGCGCGTCAGCCACAGGCAGAACTCCTGTTCCGACAGGTCGCTGACGGCGGAGATGTCGACGCACTGGAAATAGCTGCCCTGGCTGGGCAGCAGGCGGAACCGGGTGCGCTGCAGTCCGGCACGGAACAGGTCGCGCTTGCGCTGGTAGAAGGCGGGCAGGTCCAGGTAGGGCTGGGGGTTGGCCATGTAGGTTGCCAACCCGTGCTGCACCGGCGTGTTGACGGTGAAGACGTTGAACTGGTGCACCTTGCGGAATTCGGCCGACAAGGAGGCGGGCGCCGCCACGTAGCCCACCTTCCAGCCGGTCACGTGGTAGGTCTTGCCGAAGCTCGAGACGATGAAGCTGCGCGCAGCCAGCCCCGGGAAGCGCGACGCGCTCTGGTGCTGCTGGCCGTCGAACACCATGTGTTCGTACACCTCGTCGCTGATCAGGAGAACCTCGGTGGGTGCCAGCAGGTCCTGCAGGCGCAGCATGTCCTCGCGGCTCCACACGGTGGCACTGGGGTTGTGCGGCGAGTTGACCAGGATGGCGCGCGTGCGCGGGCTCAGGGCCGCCGCGATGCGATCGAAATCGGGGCGGAACGTGCCCGGCACCAGCGGCACGCGGACGACGGTACCGCCCGCCAGCTCGATGTTGGGCACATAGCTGTCATAGCAAGGCTCCAGCACGATGACCTCGTCGCCGGGCCGCACGACCGCCAGGATGCAGGTGATGATGGCCTGCGTGGCGCCGGCCGTGATGGTGATCTCGGTCGCCGGGTCGTAGGCATGGCCGTAGAGGGCCGAGATCTTCGCCGCCACCGCGTCGCGCAAGGCCGGCACGCCGGTCATGGGCGGGTACTGGTTGAGGCCACGGGTCATCGCGTCCGTCACGGCCTGCACCAGCTTCGGGTCGCACTCGAAGTCGGGGAATCCCTGGCCGAGATTGACGGCGCCCGTCTCGGTCGCCAGGGCGGACATCACGGTGAAGATGGTCGTGCCGACGGCGGGCAGCTTGGTGCGCACGGCGGGCGTGCGAGCGACGAGGGTGTCAGAGCTCATAGTCATTGACGTGGCCGGTCATGGCCTTGGCGATCAGGTTCCGGTCGAGCCGGTCGGACAGCAGTTCGGCGAACTTGAAGACGAAGTTGCGCAGGTAGGCACTGCGCTTGAACGCGACCCGCGCCACGTTCTGCCCGAACAGCGTCCCCAGCGGCCGCACCGCGAGATCGGCATTCTGCCCGTCATCGCGCACGGCCATCTCGGCCACGATGCCGATCCCCAGCCCGAGGCGCACATAGGTCTTGATGACGTCGGAGTCGATGGCCTCCAGCGCGATGCGCGGCTGGAGCTTGCGCGTCGCGAACGCGGTGTCGATGCGGGTGCGCCCGGTGAACGAAGGGTGGTAGGTGATGATCGGTTCGGCGGCCAGGTCTTCCAGCGTCACTCGCTCCTTCCTGGACAGCGGGTGGTCCTGGGGCATCACCAGGACGTGCTGCCACTCGTAGCAGGGCAGGGTGACCAGTTCCTGGTAGTCGGACAGCGATTCCGTCGCGATGCCGATTTCGGCGACCTCGTCGATCAGCATCCGGGCCACCTGGTCCGGCGAGCCTTGATGCAGGCTGACGTTCACCTTCGGGTAGGCCTCGCGCAAGCGGGCCACCGGCACCGGCAGCACGTAGCGGGCCTGTGTGTGGGTGGTGGCGATCGACAGCGTGCCGCTGTCCTCGGCGCTGAACTGCTCGCCGATGCGCTTGAGGTTGCCCACCTCGCGCATGATCAACTCGATGCTGCGCAGCACGTGCTGGCCCGGTTCGGTCACGCGCTTCAGGCGCTTGCCATGGCGGGCGAAGATCTCGACGCCGAGTTCCTCTTCCAGTTCGATGATGGCTTTGGACACCCCCGGCTGGGATGTGTGGAGTGCCTTGGCCGCCTCGGTCAGGTTGAGGTTGCGCCGGGCGGCTTCCTGGACAAACCGGAACTGATGGAGGTTCATGCCTGAATCATCTGATAAGACGATCCATTATGCATGATGAGGTCTAACGAAGGGTGCGCAGGGCCAGTTGGGCCAGCAAGTCGAGCACTTCCGGCTGCTCCCCGACTGCCTCAGTGACCTCCAGCGCCAAACCGGGGTGCCGCGAGCGGATCTGGTTCAGCAGGACCGGCAGGTCTTCCCGCGCATGCCTGCCTGCGCCCAGGAACATGGGCACGACGCGCACGCTGCGCACGCCCCGGGCGACCAGTTCGTCGAGAGCTGCCGGCAGGGACGGCTCCTGCAGTTCGAGAAAGGCGCAGGCGACCTGGACTTCGGGCTGGCGCGCCACGATGCGCCGCGCGACGGCATCCATTGGCTGCCGCCAGGCGGGATCGCGCGATCCATGCCCGAACAGGACGACGGCGTGCGTCATCGTCGCAGCACGAGCCAGCTGAAGGCCGCCAGCGACAGCACCGTGTAGATCAGGCCCGGCGCGGCGGCCGTGAGCCACGGCGACCAGTTGCGCAGGTTGCCGGCGTAACCGAACACGTTGTTCAGCAGGAAGAAGCTGATGCCGATGAGGACGCCGCCGAAGACGTAGGTCGTGATGCCGCCTGACCGGAAGTGCAGGTAGGCGAAGGGCAGGGCCAGCACAACCATCACCAGGCAACTCAGCGGGTAGAACACCTTGCGCCAGAACTCGATCTCGTAGCGCTGCGAGGTCTGCCCGTTGGCCTCCAGGTGCTGGATGTACTGGAACAGGTCGAGCGTGCTCATTCTGTCGGGCTTGAGCAGGGCGACCGACACCATTTCAGGGGAGATGTCCGTCCGCCACTCGAGCCTGGGAAACATCGAGCGCTCGACACGGGCCCGGGCGCCGCTGGTGTCGAACCGCGTGCGCTCTGCATCCTTGAGCACCCAGGCCCCTTCCGCGAATGCGGCGGTGGGTGCCTGCAGCATGGTGACGAGGTAGCCGCGCTCGTCGGCCTCGAAGATGCGAACGCCCTGCATGGCGCCATCGGCTGAGAGGGCGCCGACGTTGACGTTGTAAGTCGATTGCGCCTGCCTCTCCTTCAGCCAGGCGCCGGTCTGGCCGATGCTGATGCGTCCCTGGTAGCGGGCCCGCAGCAGCTGGCCGGCCCGGTCGGCGGCGGGGGCGAGGTAGTCGCCGGTGGCAAACGTGATCAGGGTGAAGGCGGCGCCCAGCGCCATCAGGGTGCGTAGCGCCCGCCCCGGCCCCAGGCCGCTCGTGCGCAGGATCGTGTATTCCGAGCTCTGCGCAAGGCGCGACATGACGAAGATCGTGCCGATCAGCACCGCGATGGGCATCAGCTCGTACAGGTGGCTGGGCACCATCAGCGTGATGTACAGCAGTGCCTGCGTCAGCCGGTACGGCGTGACGCCCTTGCCGACGTTCGGCAGTTCGTCGACGAAATCGAAGAAGAAAAACAGGGCCAGAAAGCCGGCGGCCACGAAGAGCACCGACGCCAGCACTTCGCGGTAGATCAGCCGCCGGATGGTCCTCATGCCGTGGCTCCCGGTGCCCGGCGGCCCAGCCGCAGGCGTGGCAGGGACCAGTTGTTGTGCTGCTTGCCCAGCCAGGTGGCGGCCACCAGCATCGTCCCGCCGTGGAGCGCCACCATGAAGACCGCGAAACTCGTGCGCCCCCCGCTGATCCAGCTCTGCCCGAGGTTCAGGAGGTTGTAGTAGACGATGAACGCGAACAGCGCGAACACGAGGTTGCCGCTGCGGCCCGCCCGCGGATTGACGCTGGAGACCGTGATCGCGATGACGACGAAATTGAACGCGGCCAGGGCCAGGCCGAGCCGCCAGGCCAGCTCACCGAGGTTCAGGCGCGTCGGGTCGGCCATGAGCGCGTAGGTCGACAAGGTCTTGGCCGGGGCATCGTCTTGCGGCCCCAGGTCGCCGGAACCCACCCGGTTGCCCAGCTCGTCGAATACGCTCACCTTGAGCTGGCGGCCGTCCAGCGTGTTCTCCAGCCGCTGCCCGTTCGACAGCAGCAGGAACTGGGCGTCGCCTTCGGTGACCACGCGGCCCGTGCGGGCCGTGGTGATGCTCTGCTTGCCGTGCTCGACGGCCGAGATGAAGATGTTCTTGCCGGACTTGTTGTCCGGCGTGTCCTTGTCCAGGAAGAACACCCGGGTGCCGCTGGCCGATTCCTGGAACTGGCCGGGCGCCACCCGCTCGAGGTCGCCCCGGCTGCCGTAGCGGTCCTTCAATTCCTGCGTCTGCTGGTTGGCCCAGGGCCAGATCACGAGCGCCAGCACCGCCACCCCGGCGAGGACCGGCCAGGCGAATCCGAACAGCGGACGCACCAGCGACGACAGGCCGCGACCGGCCGAGAACCAGATGACCATCTCGCTGTCGGTGTACATGCGCGACAGCGTGCCGACGATGGCGACGAACAGGCACAGCGTCAGGATGGGAGGCAGGTAGCCCAGGACCGTGTAGCCCATGACCATCATCACTTCCTGCGGGTTGACGCTGCCCCGGTTCGCCTGTCCGAGCGTTCGGATCAGGGTCATGGTCATGACGATGGTGACGAGCACCACGAGGGTCGCGCCGAAGCTGCGGGCCAGCTCTTTGCGCAGGGAGGAATGGAATAACATCGGCGCCGATCGCGACACTCTCGGGAAGACAAAGGGATTATGGACTTCGAACTCAAGACCCTGGACCTGGCCGAGGCGGCCCGCCAGAAATGCGATGCCTTGGTGGTGCTGGTGGCCGAAGGGTTCAAGCCCGGCTCCGATCCCGTGTCGCGGCTGGCCGGCACCGCCCTGAAGGCCGGCGATCTCGAGACCAAGCCGGGCAAGCTGCTGCAGGCCTACCGGGCCGAGGGCGTCACGGCCCCGCGACTGATCCTGGCGGGCGCCGGCGATGGCTCTGCGCGCCGCGTGCAATCGGCGGTCCAGGCTGCCGTCTCCGCCTTGCGCGCCAAGGGCATCAAGCGAATCGTCGTCTGCCTGGCGCCAGCCGCGGACGAGTTCGCGGTGCGGGCCGCGGTGCTGGCTGCCGCCGATGCCAGCTACGTCTACGTCGCCACCAAGTCCAAGGCGGAAGGCCGTGCGCTCGAGCGCGTCACGCTGGCCGTCGCCGATGCCACGACCGTGCGGGTCGCCTTTGATTCCGCCCGCGCCACGGCCGCCGGCGTCGAGGCCGCGCGTGAACTGGGCAACCTGCCGCCCAACGTGGCCACCCCGACGCGCCTGGGCGAGGAGGCGCGCAAGCTGGCCAAGGCCCATGGCTTCCAGTGCGAGGTGCTGGGTCCGAAGGAAGTGGCCCGCCTCGGCATGGGATCCTTCATGGCGGTCGCGCAGGGCTCCAGCCAGCCGCTGCGCTTCATCGTGCTGAAGTACGTCGGCGCACCGGCGTCGCAGGCGCCCGTCGTCCTGGTCGGCAAGGGCATCACCTTCGACAGCGGCGGCATCTCCATCAAGCCGGCGCCCGAGATGGACGAGATGAAGTTCGACATGTGCGGTGCGGCCAGCGTGCTCGGCGTGTTCCGCGCCCTGGGCGAGCTGCGCCCGGCGATCAATGTCGTTGGGCTGGTGCCCACCTGCGAGAACCTCCCGGACGGCGGCTCGTTCAAGCCGGGCGACGTGGTCACCAGCATGAGCGGCCAGACCATCGAGGTCCTGAACACCGACGCCGAGGGACGCCTCGTCCTGTGCGATGCGCTGACCTATGCCGAACGGTTCAAGCCGGCCGCCGTGGTCGACGTCGCCACCCTGACCGGCGCCTGCGTCATCGCGCTCGGCGCGATCCGCAGCGGGCTGTTCGCCAGCGACGACGGGCTGGCCCGCGCGCTGCAGGAAGCCGGCGACGCGGCGCTGGACCTGTGCTGGCGCATGCCCCTGGACGACGAGTACGGCGAGGGCCTGAAGACCAATTTCGCCGACGTCGCCAACGTTGCCGGCCGCCAGGGGGGGGCCATCACCGCCGCCAAGTTCCTGCAGCGGTTCGCCGCCAAGTACCCGTGGGCCCACCTGGACATCGCGGGCACGGCGTGGAAGGGCGGGCCATCGAAGGGGGCTACCGGCCGGCCGGTGCCGCTGCTGGTCCAGTACCTGCTGTCGCAAGCCGGTCCGGCGACTGGCAAGGCACGTGCGGCCCGTCGCAAGGCCGCCGCGTGAGCGCATGACCGAGGTCGCGTTCCACTTCAACGCCCCCGACAAGGTCGGCTATGCGTGCCGCCTGCTGCGCAAGGCCTGGAGTACGGGGGCGCGGGTGGTGGTCACCGGCGCGTCCGACCTGCTGAAAGACCTCGACGTGGCGCTCTGGACGTTCGCGCCGCTGGAATTCGTGCCGCACTGCCTCGGCGCGACCCAGGGCGAACGGGTGCAGGCACGCACCCCGATCGTGCTGTCCGAGGCGCCGCGGGCGGCGCCCCACCAGCAGGTCCTGGTGAACCTCGGGGGGGCCGTTCCCGACGGCTTCGAACGGTTCGAGCGCCTGATCGAGGTGGTCACGCACGACCAGCAGGACCGCGCCCTGGCGCGCCAGCGCTGGAAGCACTATGCCGACCGCGGCTACGCGATCGTGCGGCACGACCTGGCCGAGGCCCGCTGATGCCCGACCGCATCCCGCCCCGGTACGTGCCGACGCTGACGGAAGTGGTCGGGGGGCCGCGACCGGCCACGACGGACGAGCAGTTGGCGCAGGAGCAGCTGGTGCACCGCGTCATGCAGCGGATCGACCTCACGCTGGACCGCCGCTTGCGCGAAGCCATCGCCAGCGTGGTGCTCGAACACAGCCGTCAGTTGGGTCCCGCGCTGCGCGAAGAGATCGAGGCCGCCGTCTCGGCGGCGGTGTCCGAAGCGCTGGCCGAAGAACTGCGTCCCGGTCGCTCCGGTCCGTCCCAGCCCCGGTGAGTTGGCGCCTGGGTGCGGATGCGTTGGCGTCGCATACCCCTATGGCCCGGGTCCGGAAATTGCGATAAGGTTTCTGCCCGTTGAGTCTAATCAGAACATCTCAACCATTCCCAACTCTGGAGGTTCTATGCAAATGAAGTTGAAGCTGGCAGCCGTCGCCGCCCTTGCAGCCTGTGGTGTCGCATCCGCACAAGACGTCCAGGTCGTCAAGATCGGGCATGTCGCCCCCGTGTCCGGCGCGCAGGCGCACTATGGCAAGGACAACGAGAACGGCGTGCGCATGGCTATCGAGGACCTCAATGCGCAGAACCTCACCATCGGCGGCAAGAAGGTTCGCTTCGAGATCCAGGCCGAAGACGACGCCGCCGATCCGAAGCAGGGCACCGCGGCCGCGCAGAAGCTGTGCGACGCCAAGGTCGCCGGCGTGGTGGGCCACCTGAACTCCGGCACCACCATCCCCGCCTCCAAGGTCTACAACGACTGCGGCATCCCGCACGTCACCGGCGCGGCCACCAATCCCAACCTCACCAAGCCGGGCTACAAGACCACCTTCCGCATCATCGCCAACGACAACGCGCTGGGCGCGGGTCTGGCCCTGTACGCCGCGGACTCGCTCAAGCTCAAGCGCATCGCCATCATCGACGACCGCACGGCCTACGGCCAGGGTGTTGCCGAGGTCTTCAAGCGCACGGCCAGCGGCAAGGGCGTCCAGATCGTCGACGAGCAGTTCACGACCGACAAGGCCACCGACTTCATGGCCATCCTGACGGCCATCAAGGCCAAGAACCCCGACGGCATCTTCTACGGCGGCATGGACCCGCAGGCCGGTCCCATGCTGCGCCAGATGGAGCAACTGGGCCTGACCAACGTCAAGTACTTCGGGGGCGACGGCATCTGCACGTCCGAGATTGCCAAGCTGGCGGGCGGCGCCAAGACGCTGACCAACGTGGTCTGCGCCGAGGGCGGCGCTTCGCTCGCGAAGATGCCCAGCGGCGAAGCCTGGAAGAAGAAGTACGATGCGAAGTACCCGAACCAGTTCCAGGTGTACAGCCCCTACACCTATGACGCCACGTTCGTCCTGGTCGACGCCATGAAGCGCGCCAACTCGGTCGACCCGAAGGTCTACACCGCCAAACTGCCCGAGACCAACTTCAAGGGTGTCACGGCCAGCATCGCGTTCGAACCCAATGGCGAACTGAAGAATCCCGCCATGACGCTTTATGTTTACAAGGACGGCAAGAAGTCGCCCCTGAACTGAGTTCCCGGGAGCTCATCGGAAAGCCGCCGCAAGGCGGCTTTTTTGTGCGTGATCGGCCGCTTCCTGCTTCGTTTCGGCACGAATCTCACCTGTAGTATCGAGTGCTCTTTTCCTGTAGGCAGATTCCTACAACCCGCTCGGGCATTGGGTTTCCAGCCCATGCTTGGCGTGCCTGAGTTGCCTCATCCGTCCTGATTCAGTACGCTGCCCTACCGCCCGTCCGGGTCACGGGTGCTCACGTCTGGGGACACAACAATGGAAGTACTGGCGAAGCTCCCGATCACGGAGCAACAGGGCGGCGAGCTCAAGCTCTTGCTGAACGCCTTGGGCGCCTTTCGGCGCGGCGAAGGCGGCGTCACCTTGCCGACCGAGTGGGAAGGCATCCACGGCAAGCTGGCCGCGGAATTCAACGAACTGAGTGCGCAGACCGCGCGGACGACGCACAAGCTCAAGTCAGTGGAGACCGTCTCGCGCCTGGGTGGCAAGGCCAGCCGGCGCATCCACGACGAGAAGCTCACCGGGTTCTGGCAGGACAACGTGGCCACCATGAACCTGCTGGTCGACGAGTTGGAGATCGCCGGCGAGAACACGCGCGCGTTGCTCAAGGCCCTGACCGACCTCAAGCGGGGCAATGCCAAGGCGCAGCTGCCGGCCGACTGGACGGGCGTCTTCGGGAAGGTGGCGGATTCATTCAACGACGTGGTGAACGAAAACGTCCGCATCTCGCAGGAACTGGCCCGCCTGTCACGGGTCGTGGGCAAGGAGGGCAAGCTGAAGGAGCGGGCCCAGGTTCCCAATGCGACCGGCCTCTGGCGTGATTCGGCCGAGTCGATCAACTCCCTCATCGCCGATCTGGTGCACCCGACATCCGAGGTGGCGCGGGTGATCGGTGCGGTCGCCCAGGGTGACCTGTCCAAGTCGATGGCGCTCGAGGCCGATGGCCGGCCACTGGAAGGCGAATTCCTGCGCACCGCCATGATCATCAACAAGATGGTGCAGCAACTCGGCACGTTCGCGGCCGAAGTGACACGGGTGGCGCGCGAAGTGGGCACCGAAGGCAAGCTGGGCGGCCAGGCCGACGTGCAAGGCGTGGCCGGCACCTGGAAGGACCTCACCGATTCGGTGAACTTCATGGCGTCCAACCTCACGGCCCAGGTGCGCAATATCGCCGACGTGACCAAGGCCGTGGCGGCCGGGGACCTGTCCAAGAAGATCACGGTGGACGTGAAGGGCGAAATCCTGGAGCTGAAGAACACCATCAACACCATGGTGGACCAGCTGTCCTCGTTCGCCTCCGAAGTGACGCGGGTGGCGCGCGAGGTGGGCACCGAAGGCAAGCTGGGCGGCCAGGCCGACGTGCAGGGCGTGGCCGGCACGTGGAAGGACCTGACCGAGTCCGTGAACTCCATGGGCTCGAACCTCACGGCGCAGGTTCGCAACATCGCCGACGTGACGACGGCTGTTGCGGCCGGTGACCTGTCCAAGAAGATCACGGTGGACGTGAAGGGCGAAATCCTGGAGCTGAAGAACACCATCAACACCATGGTGGACCAGCTGCGCTCGTTTGCGTCTGAAGTGACGCGGGTGGCGCGTGAGGTGGGAACGGAAGGCAAGCTGGGCGGCCAGGCCGACGTGCAGGGCGTGGCCGGCACCTGGAAGGACCTGACCGATTCCGTGAACTCGATGGCCGGCAACTTGACGGCCCAGGTGCGCAACATCGCCGAAGTGACGACGGCGGTGGCGGCGGGCGACCTGTCCAAGAAGATCACGGTGGACGTCAAGGGCGAGATCCTGGAGCTGAAGAACACCATCAACACCATGGTGGATCAGCTGCGTTCGTTCGCCTCCGAAGTGACGCGGGTGGCGCGCGAAGTGGGCACCGAAGGCAAGCTGGGCGGCCAGGCCGACGTGCAGGGCGTGGCGGGTACCTGGAAGGACCTGACCGACAACGTGAACTTCATGGCCGGCAACCTGACGGCCCAGGTGCGCAACATCGCCGACGTGACCAAGGCGGTGGCGGCCGGCGACCTGTCCAAGAAGATCACGGTGGACGTGAAGGGCGAGATCCTGGAGCTGAAGAACACCATCAACACCATGGTGGATCAGCTGTCCTCGTTCGCGTCCGAAGTGACGCGGGTGGCGCGCGAGGTGGGCACCGAAGGCAAGCTGGGCGGGCAGGCCGACGTGCAGGGCGTGGCCGGCACCTGGAAGGACCTGACCGACTCGGTGAACTTCATGGCGTCCAACCTCACGGCGCAGGTGCGCAACATCGCCGACGTGACGACGGCCGTGGCGGCCGGCGACCTGTCCAAGAAGATCACGGTGGACGTGAAAGGCGAGATCCTGGAGCTGAAGAACACCATCAACACCATGGTGGACCAGTTGCGCTCGTTCGCGTCGGAAGTGACGCGGGTGGCGCGCGAGGTGGGGACGGAAGGCAAGCTGGGCGGACAGGCCGACGTGCAGGGCGTGGCCGGCACCTGGAAGGACCTGACCGATTCCGTGAACTCGATGGCCGGCAACTTGACGGCCCAGGTGCGCAACATCGCCGACGTGACCAAGGCGGTGGCGGCGGGTGACCTGTCCAAGAAGATCACGGTGGACGTGAAGGGCGAGATCCTGGAGCTGAAAAACACCATCAACACCATGGTGGACCAGCTGTCCTCGTTCGCCTCCGAGGTGACCCGGGTGGCGCGCGAGGTGGGGACGGAAGGCAAGCTGGGCGGCCAGGCCGATGTGCGCGGCGTGGCGGGTACCTGGAAGGACCTGACCGACAACGTGAACTTCATGGCCGGCAACCTGACGGCCCAGGTGCGCAACATCGCCGACGTGACCAAGGCCGTGGCGGCGGGTGACCTGTCCAAGAAGATCACGGTGGACGTGAAGGGCGAGATCCTGGAGCTGAAGAACACCATCAACACCATGGTGGACCAGCTGCGCTCGTTCGCCTCCGAAGTGACGCGGGTGGCGCGCGAGGTGGGTACCGAGGGCAAGCTGGGCGGCCAGGCCGATGTGCAGGGCGTGGCCGGCACCTGGAAGGACTTGACCGATTCCGTGAATTCGATGGCCGGCAACCTGACGGCCCAGGTGCGTAACATCGCCGACGTGACGAAGGCGGTGGCGGCCGGCGACCTGTCCAAGAAGATCACGGTGGACGTCAAGGGCGAGATCCTGGAGCTGAAGAACACCATCAACACCATGGTGGACCAGCTGTCCTCGTTCGCCTCCGAAGTGACGCGGGTGGCGCGCGAAGTGGGCACGGAAGGGCGCCTGGGCGGCCAGGCCGACGTGCAGGGCGTGGCCGGTACCTGGAAGGACCTGACCGAGTCGGTGAACTCGATGGCCTCCAACCTCACGGTGCAGCTGCGCGACGTGTCCAAGGTGGCCACGGCCATCGCCATGGGCGACCTGACGCAGAAGATCACGGTCGACGTGCGCGGCGAGATCCTGCAGATCAAGGACGTGATCAACACCATGGTGGACCAGCTGCGGTCGTTCGCGGCCGAGGTGACCCGGGTGGCGCGCGAGGTGGGGACCGAAGGCAAGCTCGGTGGCCAGGCCGACGTGCAGGGCGTGGCGGGTACCTGGAAGGACCTGACCGACAACGTGAACTTCATGGCCGGCAACCTGACGGCCCAGGTGCGCAACATCGCCGACGTGACCAAGGCGGTGGCGGCGGGCGACCTGTCCAAGAAGATCACGGTGGACGTGAAGGGCGAAATCCTGGAGCTGAAGAACACCATCAACACCATGGTGGACCAGCTGTCCTCGTTCGCCTCCGAAGTGACGCGGGTGGCGCGGGAAGTGGGCACCGAAGGGCGCCTGGGCGGCCAGGCCCAGGTGAAGGGCGTGTCGGGAACCTGGAAGGACCTGACCGACAACGTGAACTTCATGGCCGGCAACCTGACCTCGCAGGTGCGAGGCATCGCCAAGGTGGTGACCGCCGTGGCCAACGGCGACCTGCAGCAGAAGCTGACGGTGGAGGCCAAGGGCGAGATCGCCGCGCTGGCCGAGACCATCAACTCGATGACCGACACGCTGGCCACGTTCGCCGACCAGGTGACCACGGTGGCGCGCGAGGTGGGCGTGGAGGGCAAGCTGGGCGGCCAGGCCAAGGTGCCGGGCGCCTCGGGCACCTGGAAGGGCCTGACCGAGAACGTGAACCAGCTGGCCGCCAACCTCACCACGCAGGTGCGCGCCATCGCCGAGGTGGCGACGGCCGTGACGCAGGGTGACCTGACGCGGTCGATCACGGTGGAGGCGCAGGGCGAGGTGGCCGCGCTGAAGGACACCATCAACGAGATGATCCGCAACCTGAAGGACACCACGCAGCTGAACACCGAGCAGGACTGGCTGAAGACCAACCTGGCGAAGTTCTCGCGGATGCTGCAGGGGCAGAAAGACCTGGTCGCCGTGGGCCACCTGATCCTGTCGGAGCTGGCTCCGGTGGTGGGTGCCCAGCAGGCCGAGTTCTACGTGCTGCGCTACACGCAGGAGATGCCCAAGCTGCACCTGATGGCCAGCTACGCGTCGGACGGCCATGGCGCCTACGGCAAGGAGGTCGACCTGGGCGAAGGCCTGGTGGGCCAGTGCGCCTTCGACAAGAAGAAGATCCTGCTCACGTCCAGCATCCCCGACTCGCTGCGCATCTCGTCCGGGCTGACCGACCTGTCGCCGATCAACGTGCTGGTGCTGCCCATCATCTTCGAAGGGCAGGTGCGCGGCGTGGTCGAACTCGCCTCGCTCGAGCGCTTCAATCCCACCCACCAGCAGTTCCTCGACCAGCTGACCGAATCGATCGGCATCGTGATCAACACGATCGAGGCCAACATGCGCACCGAGGACCTGCTGACGCAGTCGCAGTCGCTCGCGCAGGAATTGCAGAGCCGGCAGCAGGAACTGCAGCAGACCAACGAGGAACTGCAGGAGAAGGCCCGCCTGCTGGTGCACCAGAACCACGAGGTGGAGCGCAAGAACCAGGAAGTGGAGCAGGCCCGCCAAGCGCTGGAGGAAAAGGCCAAGCAGCTGGCCCTGACGTCCAAGTACAAGTCCGAGTTCCTGGCCAACATGTCGCACGAGTTGCGCACGCCGCTGAACTCGCTGCTCATCCTGTCCGACCAGCTGTCCAAGAACCCGGACGGCAACCTCACGACCAAGCAGGTGGAATTCGCCAAGACGATCCACTCGTCCGGCAACGACCTGTTGATGCTGATCAACGACATCCTGGACCTGTCCAAGATCGAGTCGGGCACGGTGGCCGTGGACGTCAGCGAGCTGCGGCTGTCGGATCTGCAGCTCTACGTGGAGCGCACCTTCCGCCACGTGGCGGAGGCCAAGAACGTCGAGTTCCTCATCCACACCGGCGTGCAGCTACCGCTGGCGATGGTCACGGACATCAAGCGCCTGCAGCAGATCCTGAAGAACCTGCTGTCCAACGCGTTCAAGTTCACCCACCAGGGCAACGTGACGCTGACCATCGAGGAAGTGGTCACGGGCTGGAGTTCCGATCACGAGGAGCTCAACCGGGCCAGCCAGGTGGTGGCGTTCGCCGTGTCGGACACCGGCATCGGCATCTCGGGCGACAAGCAGCAGATCATCTTCGAGGCGTTCCAGCAGGCCGACGGGTCGACCAGCCGCAAGTACGGCGGCACCGGCCTGGGCCTGGCCATCAGCCGCGAGCTGTCCAAGCTGCTGGGCGGCGAGATCCGGCTGGCCAGCGCGCCGGGGCAGGGCAGCACGTTCACGCTGTACCTGCCGGTGCACTATCCCTCGACGCGCGCCACCCGGCGCACCAGTTCGTTCTCCGAGGGCCGCACGATCGACCCGGTGGCGCACGCGCGCCGGCTCGCACCGCCCAAGCCGGCGCCGCTGCCCGAGCCCGTGCCCGATGAAGCCGCGGACGCGGCCGCGGCGAGTCGCAACGAGGCGGACGACGACCGCGCCACCATCCAGGAAGGCGACCAGGTGCTGCTGATCGTCGAGAACGACCTGGCCTTCGCCCGCTTCCTGCTGGATGCGGCACGTGCCAAGGGGTTCAAGGGGCTGGTCACGTCGATGGGGGCCGGCGCGCTGACGTTCGCCAACCAGTTCCAGATCGCGGCCATCACGCTCGACATGTACCTGCCCGACATGGACGGCTGGCGCGTGCTCGACCGGCTCAAGCAGGACTTCATCGCCCGCCACATACCGGTGTGCGTCATCTCCACCGACGATTCCAAGGAACGCGCATTCAAAAGCGGGGCCCTGGCGTTCGTCGAGAAGCCGATCCAGTCCAAGGAAATCCTGGACGGCATGCTCGACATGCTGCGGTCCTATGCCTCGCGCAAGCAGCGCAACGTGCTGGTGGCGATGAAGGACACCGGCGCCCGTAACGAATTCCTGGGCCTGCTGGAAGGCGATGACATCCATCCGGTGGTGGTCAAGGGCGCCGACAAGTTCTTCGACGCCCTGGACGAGAGCCAGTTCGACTGCGTGGTGCTGGACGACGCCTTCGGCAAGCTCGACACCGCCCAGGTGCGACACGCCCTGGAAGCGCAGGCCGCGCTGGGCCCATTGCCGTTGCTGCTGTACCGCACCGGCATGGACGAGGGCGGACGCTTCGCCTGGCATTCGGACGACCGGGTGACCGTGCGCGAGTTGCACACGGTGGAGATGCTCTACGATGCCGCGCTGCTGGCGTTGCACCAGAGCGTGGCCCGGCTGCCGGAGGCGCGGCGCCACCTGCTGGAGGACACCGTGTCGGCGGCCAAGCCGCTGGCCGGCAAGCGGGTGCTGATCGTCGACGACGACATGCGCAACATCTTCGCGCTGGCCACCGTCCTCGAGGAGCACTCGATGGACATCGTCTGGGCCGACAATGGCCGCGAGGCGATCAGCCGCGTGGCCAATGACCCCCAGATCGAGGTCGTGCTGATGGACATCATGATGCCGGAGATGGACGGCATGGCCACGATGAAGGAGATCCGCAAGCTCCCGCAAGGCAAGAACCTGCCCATGATCGCGGTCACGGCCAAGGCGATGAAGGGCGACCGGGAGAAGTGCATCGAGGCGGGCGCATGGGATTACCTGTCCAAGCCTGTCAACACGCATGACCTCCTGACCGTTCTGAGGGCATGGCTGCACCAGTGACAGCAAGACTCAATCAGGACGCCGAAGCTGCCCTGCAGGAAAGGGAGAAGGCCAACATCCTGGTGGTTGACGACCTCCAGGAGAAGCACGTCGTCTTCCGCACCATCCTGGACGAGCTGGGCGAGAACATCGTCAGTGCCCGCTCGGGCAAGGAAGCCCTGCGCTACATCCTGGAGAAGGAGTTCGCCGTCATCCTGCTGGACGTCAATATGCCCGACATCGACGGGCTGGAGACGGCCAGCCTGATCCGCCACTACAAGAAGTCGGCCCAGACCCCCATCGTCTTCATCACGGCCTACGTCGACGAGTTGCAGGCAAAGCGCGGCTACGCACTCGGCGCGGTCGACTACATCCCCTCGCCGGTCGTGCCGGAAGTGCTGCGGTCCAAGGTTCGCGTGTTCGTCGAGCTGTACCGGATGAACCGGCAGCTGCAAGTGAGGGCGGCCGAGCGGGAGGCCCTGGCCCGCTCGGAAGCGGCACGTACCGCTGCCGAGGAAGCGATTCACCGGGCCGACTACCTCTCGGAAGTCAGCCAGCAGCTGTCGCGGTCGCTCGATCTCGAGCACACCTCCCGCGCCCTGTTGGACCTGGCCGTTCCCATGCTCGGCGAGCGGGCGGTGCTGGTCATCACCGACGGAGAGGGTGGCATCCTGCGGTCCCAGGCCAGCAGCGGCGAGGGGCTGGACGGCCTGGCCCCATCCTTGCAGGAAACCGTCGCCCAGGTCTTGCAGGACCGGCAGTTCCAGCTGTCGCAGGACGGGGGCTTGGCCGCGGCCGTGTTCCCGCTGGCCTCCGGCGAGCGGGTGCGTGGCGCCCTGGTGCTGCTGGGCCGGCGCGAGAAGTTTGATGGTGCCCGGGTCGCACTGGCCCGGGAAGTGGCCAGCCGCGCTTCCATTGCCATGGAGAACGCCCGGCTCTACAGCGCCGTGCAGGAGGCCGACCGGCGCAAGAACGAGTTCCTCGCCATGCTGGCGCATGAGCTGCGCAATCCACTGGCGCCCATCCGCAACGCGGTGCACATCATGCAAGGTGCCGACGTGGCGGCGCCCACCATGCACTGGGCGCGCGACGTCATCAGCCGGCAGGCCGATCACATGGCCCGGCTCATCGACGACCTGCTGGACGTCTCGCGCATCGTGCAGGGCAAGGTGGTGGTCAAGCCCGAGACCATGAGCCTGGTCTCGCTGATCGAGCGCTCGGTGGAAGCCACCATGCCCAAGCTGGAGGCCCGCACCCAGGAGCTGGCCCTCGAGTTGCCGGAGGAGGCTGTGGTCCTGGACGGCGATTCTGTCCGGCTGGCACAGGTGCTGTCGAACCTCATCAACAACGCCTCCAAGTTCTCTCCGATCGACAGCCGCATCCTGCTGCGTGCCGCCTGGGAGGACGGAACCGTGCGCATCACCATCAAGGACGAGGGAAGCGGCATCGACCCGGCCTTCATGCCGCACATCTTCGACCTCTTCGCACAGGCCGACCAATCGCTCGATCGCTCGCAGGGCGGCCTGGGGATCGGCCTGACACTGGTCAAGCACCTGGTCGAGCTGCACGGCGGCTCGGTGGAGGCCCGCAGCGAAGGGCCGGGGCAGGGCACCGAAGTCGCCGTCACCCTGCCGGGCCGGCTGGCAGGGCCGGACGTTGCGCCATCCCACGTGGCGCCCTCGCTCCCGCCGGCGCAGCCGCCCGCGCCGTCGCGCATCCTGGTGGTCGACGACCTGATGGCATCGGCCGAGACCCTGATGACCCTGCTCGAGATGGAGGGCTTCGAGGTCAAGGTGGCCAACGAGGGCGTCGCGGCGCTGCGCATCGCCGAGGACTTCCGTCCCGACGTCGTGCTGCTGGACATCGGCCTGCCGGGCATGAACGGGTTCGAGGTGGCGCACAAGTTGCGCAACCAGCCGGCCTCGCGCGATGCACTGCTCATCGCCCTGACCGGCTACGGCGAAGCCGAAAGCCGCACCCGGTCGGCCGAGGCAGGGTTCGACTTCCACATGGTCAAGCCGGCCGACGTCAACCTGCTGCTGTCCATGATCGCCAATCCCGAGGAAGCCCGGCGCGCCCGGGCGGCGTGAGCAGCCGCGCTGCTACAATCGCGGGCTCGCAGGAGAGGTGGATGAGCGGTTTAAGTCGCACGCCTGGAAAGCGTGTGAGGGTTAATAGCCCTCCGCGGGTTCGAATCCCGCCCTCTCCGCCAGGCACACCATGACAAGGCCCCCGCAAGGGGGCTTTTTCATTGGCAAGTGCCAAGTGCCCTCCCGCATCGTCCCGCTTGATAGTGGCTCTGTGGATGCCGTCCATGCTCGCCAGGAAGGCCGGCCGCGCTTTGAGCAAGGTCAAGGGAGCCGGTCCGAACCCGGATTGAGCCAGCGCAAAGTGCGGTGCCGCCGGCGCGTCTAACGTCGAATGCACCAACGGCCGGCCTCGGAGCGCTGCATGAATCCCCTGAAGACCAACCTGGGCACCCTCGATCGTGGCATTCGCATCGTGACCGGGATTGTGCTGCTGATCCTGTTTGCCGCTGGCGTGATCGGTGCATGGGGCCTCATCGGAATCGCGCTGGTGCTGAGCGGGCTGCTGCGCTACTGCCCCGTCTACGATCTGTTGGGCTTCCATTCCGGCCACACTCCGCCGCAGAGGCTGCCGTGACCGCCAGGGCGCCGGCCGCGCCGTGGCACGCGCAGTCGGCCTTTCGATGTGGTCGCGTGGGTCGCGACGGACGCCGCGTCCGGTCTGGCTGGCGGGGAGGCCGTCAGCCGCCTGGCCAGCGTGGTGCTATGGGTGGAGCAGGCGCGCAAGCTCACGGCCCACCGGGCCCCGCGCTGGTCGCCGGCGTGACGTCCCTGCCGTCGGCTACCGGAATGGTGAAGAAGAAGGTCGTGCCCTTGCCGGTTTCGCTCTCGACCCAGATGCGGCCGCCGTGTGCTTCGACCAATCCCCTGGCGATGGGCAGGCCCAGGCCGGCCCCTTCGGTCGGACGCGCCTGCCAGAAGCGGTCGAAGACGTGCGGCAGTTGATCGGGCGACATGCCGGGGCCGGTGTCGCGCACCCAGAAAAGCACCTCGCCCTCGTGCGGCTCGGCGCCAATGGTGACCCGGCCGCCGCTGCCGGTGAACTTGAGCGCGTTGCCCAGCAGATTCTCCAGGACCTGCGCCAGCCGGTCGCGATCGGCCCATAGCGTGGGCAGTTCCTGCGGCGCTTCGAACTGCAGGTCGATCGAGGCGGCCTGTGCGAGGTCGCGCTGGGAGCCGGCGCATTCGGACAGGAACGGTCCAGCCGCCAGGGGCGCTTGCTGCAAGGACAGCCGCCCGGCCTCCATGCGACTGACGTCCAGCAGGTCTTCGATGAGGCGCGTCATGCGGGCGGCGGCGCGCTGGATGATCCCGCCTGCCGCAGCCTCGGTGCCGGCGCGCGGCTGCGCGCGTCGCCGCAGGAGAGCCGCCTGCATCGCGATCGTGCTCAGCGGGTTGCGCAGGTCATGCGCCACGACGGCGAGGACCTCGTCCCGGAGCTTGGTGGCTTGGCGCGCCGCGTCGTACAGGCGCGCGTTCTCCAGGGCCATCGTGGTGCGCCAGGCCAGTTCTTCCGCCAGGCGGACGTCACGCGCGTCGTACGGCCGCGATCCCCGGGTTGCGATCAGCGCGATGGCACCCACTACACGATCGCCGGCGACCAGCGGCACGGCCAGCATGGACGCGATGTCCAACGACCGCAGGATGCCCCGGTGATCCGGGCTCGGGGCCAGTGCCGCGATCTCCTCCTCGCCCGGCTCCTGTAGCAGCAGCGGGCGCCGCCTGCGGACGGTTTCCGACAGCAGGTAGGGGCCCCCTCGATCGAGCCGCGCATGGAGGAGGGCCTGCGCCAGCTGCTGCTTGTCCGCATCCCGGCCGGCCACCCGTTTGCGCTGGAACTGCTCGCCATCGTCGAGGGTGTCGACGATGCAGAAATCCGCGATCCGGCGCGTGGCCAGCTGGATGACCTGGTCGAGAATCTGGTCCTGCTCGAGGCTGGACTCCAGCGCGGGCCCCAGTTCGGTGAGGAACAGCTGCTCCTGCTGGATCCGCTTGCGCTCGGTGATGTCCTCGACTTGTGTGATGAAGTGCACGGGCTGGCCATCCGCATCGCGCAGCACCGACGCACTGAGCTTGATGTGCACGACACCTCCGTCCTTGCGGATGTATCGCTTTTCGAGTGCGTAGCGCGGAATTTCGCCACGGGCCAGCTGGCCGCTGAACACCAGGTCGGCGTCCCGGTCGTCGGGATGCGTGAGGGCCTGGAAGGTCATGCCCGCCAACTCCTCGGCGGAGTAGACCAGGATCTCGCACAGCACGCGGTTGACACGCAGGAAATGTCCGTCGGTCGCCACCAGTGCCATGCCAATGGGCGCCTCGTCCAATGTGAGCCGGAATCGCTCCTCGCTTTCACGCAACGCAATCCCGGTGCTGCGGATGGCCGTGATGTCCGTGGCCAGCACGAAGAAGCCGCGCACGACGCCGTCCGCGAGGTCCGGGATGTAGTTGATCAAGCTGTGCCGCGCCGATCCGCCCTTCGGATCCGGAACCTCACGCTCGAACTCCTGCGGCTCGCCGCGCAGCACGGCCTCGATGTGCGGGCTGTTCAGCGCGTACAGCGGGCCGAGCAGCTCGCTGATGTGCTTGCCGACGAGATCTGCCGGCTCGACCCCGAACCAGCGCTTGTACGCCTGGTTGGCAAACCGGCACCTCTGGTCCGCATCCCAATACGCCAGCAGGGCCGTCAGCTTGTCGACGGGGATGCGCGGCAGCACGTTCGCCGCGGGCGGATCGGGCCTGGACGCAGGGTCGACGGGCCCCCGGGGGCGAGGCGAGAGTGACACGGATGCGGTCCTCCATCGGTTCGTCTGGTCCGCCATCGTTGGCCCGACGGGGCCCGCGCAGCTTGACGAAGCGCAATCGGTTGCCGCAGGACATTCTGCGCCGGACCCCGGGGGAGAGCGGATGAGCTGGGTCGTGCGGAGCCTGGCAACGATGCATGCCATGGCCGCAACCTGGGTCTGTGGCAACAGGCGCTCCACGTCGCCGGGGGGCAGGCTCCGCTCGCCACGACGACGTCGCCGGCTTCGGCGGCCATCACGGTGGTGTCGAGGCACTCCTGCCATTCTCAAGCCAGCGCCTCCAGGGGGGTGTCGACCGGAAGAGGTCCGGGGGTGCGGCAAGGAGCCCTTGCTCACTGGGCCTTTATTCCAAGCGCTTGCAACCTGGCCAGCCACTGGCCCGCTGTCGCCGGATCCAGTTCGCCGACGCCCCCGACCAGCGTCTCTTTCACGGGTGCGATGCCGACGAAGCCGAGGATGTTCCGTTCCAGCGACTTGACACTGTGGGCACGGAAATACCACCGGTACACCACGGCGGGCATGCCCATCGTGACGACCACGCGGGCCGAGCGGCCGGTCAGGCCCTTCCTCGAGAACGTCGTGCGCTGCCCTTCGTGCTTGAACGCGAACCCCGGCCTTGCAACCTGTTCCAGGAATCCTTTGAGGACCGCTGGCATGTCGCCCAGCCAGAGCGGAAAGAACAGGACGATGTGCTCGGCCCAGCCAATCAGCCGCTGCGCTTCGGCCAGGCCTTCCGGCAGGGCCCCCTGTTCCCACTCCCGCTGGCTGCGCAGCAGGGGAAACGCGAGGGCAGCCACATCCACCGTACGCACCTCGTGTCCGCCCGAGAGGGCTCCTTGCGCATAGGACGCCGCCAGGGCGTGGCAGAGATGGCGCGAGTCCGCATCGGGATGGCCTTGCAGCAGAAGGATACGGGTCATGGGCGGCCCCTGATCGCGCGGCGCGTGGCAGAGGCTGGGCGCTTGCCGGGATTCCGTGGCGTGTGCATGGCTGAACCTTCCTTGCTGCAACGGGTACCAGCTTGCATCCGCCGCCCGGCGGCCGGCTTGCTTGCGCGCAATCCGTCGGACGTCGGCTTGATCCATGGCATGGAAAAGGCGGCCCCGCTCTCTAGATTGTCAGGACCTTCCACGGGTGAGCTGGTCGCGCATCTGGACGCTGTTCAACAGGAAACGACCGAGGCTCGCAAGTTCCTGGCTACCTTCGATTGGGTGAAGGAGATGGCGGGATCGGGCGTGCAGGGCTGCGATGGCCCCGCCGCCGGCCCCGCGTCGAAGTGGACATGCAGCCGGCGGACTCGGGCGCCACGGGTTCAACCTGGCAATGGGTGCGACAACTGAACTGCGATCTGGTGAGATGGTTGAGCCGTGCGCCCCTTCGAGGAGCGGCCGCCGCTTGACCTTGAGCGTATCCCGTTCGACTCCCAGGCACCGCCATGAAAGCTCACCACAGGTCCCTCGCCTGACCTGTTGACGCAAGCACGCTGCTCCAGAGCGCGCCCAGCGGATCGACCTTTTTTCGCGCCGACACTGCAAGCGGAATCGGGACGTGAGTGAACTCATGGTTCCAGAAACTGACCACCATGTCGGTGCGTCCGCTCATCCCGGCGTGCACGGCGTGCTGCCCAAGCAGCAGGCAGAACGCCGAATCGACAGGGCTCGCGGGCTGGCTGCGAATCATGTAGCTCGGATCGATGTACTTGAGGCTGATCTCGGTGCCGGTCCGCCTGAAGTGATCGCTGATCGCGTCGCGCAGGAACAAGCCGATGTCGCCGTACTTCGCATTGCCTGATGCGTCCTTCCCTCCCGTCGGGGCGACCAGGTCCTGGCCTGCGCCTTCCGCCACCAGGATCACGGCGTGGCCACGGTGCTGGAGTCGCGCCGAGAGATCGCCGAGAAGTCGTTCCAGGCTGAAGCGGACCTCCGGGATCAGGCAGAAGTTCACCTGGCTGTTGACAAGCACGGTATGGGCAGCGATGAACCCTGAGTCGCGACCCATCAGCTTCACCAGGCCGATCCCGTTGCGTGCCGCTTCGGCTTCCGCGTTGGCGGCGTAGGTTGCCCAGCGGGCCTCGGTGACCGCGGTCGCGAAGCCGAACGTGCGCTGGGTGAAGGAAATGTCGTTGTCGATCGTCTTCGGGACGCCGATGACGCCGAGAGACAGTCCCTGACGCCCAGCTTCCTCCACGATGGCGTGTGCCCCGCGCAGCGTCCCGTCGCCGCCGATTGTGAAAAGGATGCCGATCCCCAGGTCCTTCAGCGTCCGGACCATCTCGGCCGGATCCTGCGGCCCGCGGGACGAGCCGAGAACCGTTCCACCGAGCTCGTTGATGCGGGCGACCGCCTCGGGCGTGAGATCGAGGGGCGCGTGTCCGTGCCGGTGCACGAGCCCCTCGTACCCATACCGGAACCCGTGGATCCTCGTGACTCCGTAGTGGTAGCGCAGGCTGAGGACGATCGCCCTGATGACGTCGTTCAACCCCGGGCAGAGGCCGCCACAGGTGACGATGCCGCAGGCGATCGAGGATGGGTCGAACAGGAGGCGCTCACGCGGGCCCGCGACCTCCATCGCGGGAGGTTCGGCGTGAGCCTGCAACCAGGGCCCCAGGTCCTCGAGGCGGGCGTGGTACAGGACGCGCTCGTCGTCGCCGACGAAGCGAACACCGCGCATCGGTGAGGGCACGTGGCATTCGCCGAGTCGGGTGATCTCGAAACGGAGGGTTGCGTCGTCCACGGGGCGCTCCTTGTCCCACTCGGACTTGCTGGCGCCGCGTGCGCAGCCGCTCCTCTCCAGGGACAGTCTGAACAAGTCCACCGATCATGCCCCCAGACGATTGGATAGAAGGAAAAGAGTCGCAGTGATGAGCCAGATCAGCTGTTCGGGCGCCGAGCGCTCGGGCAGGCGGAAGAGGTTGCGGCGCGAGGTCTTCCTCACGAAGGCGGAAGTCCAGCTCAACCATGCCTCTCAGGCGCCGGTGACGGTGCGCAGAACACGAGCCGTACTGGAAGCCAAGGGAGCATGCCGGGACTAGGACCAGTCCTAGGTTGGCTAGGAGCGGCGGCGGCCGATTCCCGGACGGGTCCGAGCGGCTGAATCAGCCGGCGCTGATGTCGCAAGGCGGGTTGGTCCGCCACAGTGACAGCGTGCTAGCACCTACGTCTCCCTAGGCGCGGCTCTCGCCCAGCAGCAGTTGCTGGGGTCGTGAGTCGCGATTGCACTGAGCTGGACTGGACTGGAGAGGACGCCATGAACCACGAATCGCTGCGGATCATCCGGGACGAGCACGCCGGCGTCGCCGCAGTGCTGCGGTCACTGGTCTCGATGGTGGCGCAGGGGCCCCAGGACTGCCCCTTGCGCTTCTTCGACGTGATGCGCGCGATGCTGTACTACATCGATGAGTACCCGGAGCGGCTGCACCATCCCAAGGAGTCGGACCTCCTGTTTCCCAAGCTGGCGCGCGCGCGGCCGGAGCTCATGCCGCTGATCCAGCGGCTCGAATCCGACCACCTGCAAGGCGAGTCCCGTGTTCGCGACCTGCAGCACCTGCTGCTCGGGTGGGAACTGATGGGCGAGTCCCAGAGGGAGCCGTTCGCCGCCCGGTTGCGACAGTACGCCACCTTCTACCTGGATCACATGCGGCTTGAGGAGGAGCACCTGCTCCCGGCGGCCGAGGCCGTGCTCACGGAAGCGGATTGGGCCGAACTCGATGAGGCGTTCGCGCGCAACCACGATCCGCTGGCCGGTGCGGACTCCGCCGCGATGGACCGGCTGTTCACGCGAATCGTGCGAACGGCCCCGGCGCCGATCGGGCTGGGTCCCGCCTTGCACCTGGACGACGAGGAGAAGCGCGGAATGGCGCAAGGGCAACTGCCGCCCGTCCACGGCCACCACGCCGCGTAGCCGCGCGTCGTCGGCCGGTCTAGGCAGAAGGCCCCGGCGGGCCGCTGGTCGGTCGCGTGGCAGTGGCCGGCCGCGACGGGAGGATCTGGAAGTCCGCGGCATCGAGCAGCTTTCCCGACAGCTCTTCCCGTCGGACCTCATCGATCCGCGCCAGCGGAGGAGCCTCCAGCCGCAGCAGACCGACGAAGGTCTCCAGGTCGGCCGGCTCGCCCGCCACCTCGACGCAGACGTCTTCGCCATCGTTCCATACCGCGCCACGCAGGGCCAGCCGCCGCGCCAGCCGCAAGACCGCAACTCGCATGCCGACACCCTGCACCAGCCCGTGTAGCAGGATCCGCTCAGAACGTTCGCTCATGGAAGGTGCTCCGCGGCACGCGGACGATGCGCCGTTCCGGGAGCGTACTCCCGCCACGTGGTCCGTTGGACGCCCGGTTGCGCAGCCCCCGGGGCGCGTGCGCCGGGCATCAGCCGGCACCAACCGCGGCGGGGCAGGGCGGCCAGCGGCAGGACCGGCTGCACCTGGCAGGCAAATTGAGCGTGGCTGTCGAAAGCCCGTCTTCCAACGGATGTCCCGGTGTCCATTCAATGTGCCTGGACTGTCTGTCTAAGAGACGTGGACAGACGAACGTTCGCTTGAGAACGCACTCGTTGACATGAGCGAAGGGTCGGTGACTGTCGCCCGCGTGCGACACGCGGTTGACAGTCTGTCTAAGTATGTTGGACACTGTGTCCAGGTAATTTAGACAGATACTTGGACAGACATACCGTGTTCACGAGCAAGGAAGTCCTGGAGCGCACCGGCATCTCGCGGGCCACGCTGAACAACTACATCAGCAGCGGCCTGTTGCCGCGTCCCGACGTGCTGCCGCCCGACCCGTCCGCCGGGTCGGCGCCGCGCATCGGCTATTTCCCGGACGACACGGTCGATCGCATCCTGGAGATCCAGCGGCTGAAGACCGAGGGCTGGAGCATCGGCCGCATCGCGCTGCATTTCGAGCAGCGCGCGCGCGGTGAGCCGGGCCTGGAGTCAGCGCCCGGCGCCGTCGCAGCCCCGGCCACCGGCGCGCTCGAAGTTGCCAGCGCAGTCCCCGCTTCCTCCTTCTTCGAGGAAGTCGAGCATCCGGCGTACGGTGTCGGCTCCGGCTTCGAACTGCTCTGGTCCAACGCTGCCATCCACGCCGGCGCCGTCGGCCGACTGCTGTCCTGGCCCGCCGGCCCGGCCAAGGGCGTCGGCATCCTCGAACTGCTGTTGCGGTCGGGCCGTGATCCCGCCACGGACGAGCTGGTGGGCTTTCACCTCACGGTCGCGCGGGAGCGCGGGACGGCGCTGGCGGACCTGTGCCGAGGGTTGACGGCTGAGCAGTCGGCCGTCATCGGGCGCCGGCTGCAATCGGTGCGGCCGCCGGCGGCCGGTTCGGTGGCGATCGCCAGGCTGCCGCTTGCCGGGTCAGAGCGTGGCATCGCAGTGCATGCCGTGCGGCTGCGGACCGGCGTGGTGTTCCTCTACGCCCCGCCGGCCCACGACGACGCGCCGGCGCCGCAGATGCCGGCCACGACGACTTTGGTGCCTGCAGCCGCCACACGCCTCCAGCCCGTGGCAGTGCTGGCGACCCGGCTGCAGGACGCCGAAGCCTGGTGGCGCCGGCTGCCGGCCCCCGAATTCCTCGAACTGATGGCCGACCTGCGGGCGACCATTGATCCGGTGATCGCCGCGCAGGGCGGCAGCGCGGGCTACGCCCGCCACGCCGGCTTCGACGCCGTGTTCACCGGCCACGACTCCGACCATCTGGCCCGAGCCGTGCGGGCCGCGCAGGCGCTACGGGAGGCCATGCGCGTCCTGAGCCGGCGCTGGCAGGCACGCAAGGGCTGGACTGCCGAACTGCACCTGAACACCGGCCTGGCAGAAGGCCATGAATGGATCGGCGAAGCGGCCCTGCCGGGCGATGCTGCCCAGCAGGCCGCAGCGCTGGCGCACGCCGGGCGCGACGCCAGCGTCTGGGCCACCCGCGCCCTGGCCGACCGCCTGCCCGCCGCCGTGCGGGCCGGACTGCGGCTGGCCGCCCCCGTGGCGGGGCCCGTGTGGACTCCGGTCGACGGCTGCTACGCCCGATTGAGCGACCTGGTGGAGGCGCGCGGCGGCGCGCCCACCGAGGTCGCCCCCCGTTTTGCCGACCTTGCCGTGGCCGTCCTGGCACCCGCGGCAACGGCCGGCGATTCCAACCCCCCGGCGGCGCGGCCGCCCCACGAAGCCTAGGGAGGCGCCATGCGCTGGCTGAAACCCAATCTGAGAAACAGCATCTGGGCCCTGTTCGGCGGCACGCCGAGCGAGCCGCCCTCGACCCTGATCGAGGCCGTGACCCTGGAGGACATCCGGGGGCGCATGCACGCCCTGGCCCATTCCGTCGGCAACGAGCGGTCGCAGCAGGTGGTACGCCGCATCCGCTATGCCAGCGACGTCGAGGCCCTCTGGTTCATCCGCAGCGAACTCATGGCCCTGCTGGCCGGCGAACTGGGCGAGGCGGCGGCCCTGGACGAGGTCGACTCCATCAGCGACATGTTCGAGGACCTGCTGCCCGAGGGCCTGCGCTCGCGCCCGAGCCCCCTCGGTCGTTGATCGCGTCCGCGATACCCGCCGATCAGAACGAGCCGGACCTAGATACGGCAAGGGCCGGCCAGGCGTGTGCCGGATTCAGTCCTTGGGCCGGCTGGCCTGCACCATCTTCATGGCCGACGCGATCAGCGCGGACACCTCGCCCATGTTGCCCGGCACGATGAGGGTGGTCTGCGACTCGTTGGCGACGTTGCGGAAGGCGTCGACCGCCTTCTCCGCCACTTCCAGCTGCACCGCCTGCTCGCCGCCCGGCTGCCGGATCGCCTCGGCGATCTGGCGGATGGCCTGCGCCTTGGCCTGCGCCACGGCGATGATCGCGGCTGCCTGGCCCTGCGCCTGGTTGATGTCGGCCTGTTTCTCGCCCTCCGAGCGGGCGATGGACGCCTCCCGCTCGCCGGTGGCGATGTTGATCTGCTCCTGCCGGCGTCCCTCGGAGGCGGCGATCAGGGCGCGTTTCTCGCGCTCGGCCGTGATCTGCGATTGCATGGCGTGCAGGATCTCCTTGGGCGGCGTGAGGTCCTTGATCTCGTAGCGCAGCACTTTCACGCCCCAGTTCAGGGCCGCCTCGTCGATGGCCTGCACGATCTGGGCGTTGATGATGTCCCGTTCCTCGAAGGTCTTGTCCAGCTCCAGCTTGCCGATGACGCTGCGCAGCGACGTCTGGGCCAGCTGGGTGACCGCGACGATGTAGTTGGACGAGCCATAACTGGCCCGCATCGGGTCGGTGACCTGGAAGTACAGGATGCCGTCGACCTGCAGCTGGGTGTTGTCGCGCGTGATGCAGACCTGGCTGGGGACGTCCAGCGGGATCTCCTTCAGGCTGTGGCGGTACGCGACCTTGTCGACGAAGGGCACGAGGAAGTTCAGGCCGGGCGACAGCGTGCCGTGGTACCTGCCCAGCCGTTCGACCACCCAGGCGTGCTGCTGGGGAACCACCTTGATGCTGCGGGCGATGAAGATGACGGCGACGACGAACAGGACGACGGCGATTTCCATGGGCTCTCCGGGGTGGATCAGAGTTTTTCGACGATCAGGCGGTTGCCTACGACCTCGCGGACTCGGTGCGGTCCGGGCGCGGGAACCGCGCCGGGCAGGTGGGCGACCGTCCACCGGGCGCCGCGGTAGCGCACCTGAGCGGTCCCGTCCGGCTGCCAGGCCTCGACCACGACCGTCTCGCCGATGTCCAGGTTCACGTCCGGGTTGGCGCTGGCCGACGGGCCGGCCGGGCGCCTGCCGCGGACCACGTGCCAGGCGCCGACAGCCCCTCCGCCCACGACCGCGGCCGTGACCAGCTGCGCGGGGAGGGCGGCTCCGCCGTGCGCGGCCATCGCGGCCGCGGACAGGCCGATCGCGAGCATCAGCAGGTAGAAGCTCCCCGTGACCAGTTCGACCGCCACGGCCGCGCCGGCCAGCAGCCACCACACCGTCGATTCCGCCATCCCGCTCTCCTCGTGTTCTGTCCGGCATTGTGGGCGATCCGGCACCCGGGTGCCGCTGATTGCATACACTTCGCGGCTCGTTTCCCCGCGGCCCGCCTCCCGCCCCCCCTGGACACCCCATGAAATTCCGTTTTCCCATCGTCATCATCGACGAAGACTACCGGTCCGAGAACACCTCCGGGCTGGGCATCCGCGCGCTCGCGCAGGCCATCGAGGCCGAGGGCATGGAGGTGCTGGGGGTGACCAGCTACGGCGACCTCTCGCAGTTCGCGCAGCAGCAAAGCCGCGCCAGCGCCTTCATCCTGTCGATCGACGACGAGGAGTTCACGCCCGGGCCGGACCTCGACCCGGCAGTGGTGAACCTGCGCAGCTTCATCCAGGAGGTGCGACGCAAGAACAGCGACGTGCCGATCTACGTGTACGGCGAGACCAAGACCTCGCGCCACATGCCGAACGACATCCTGCGCGAGCTGCACGGCTTCATCCACATGTTCGAGGACACGCCGGAGTTCGTGGCCCGGCACATCATCCGCGAGGCCAAGAGCTACCTGGAGGGCATCCAGCCGCCATTCTTCAAGGCGCTGCTCGACTACGCGGAGGATGGCTCCTATTCCTGGCACTGCCCCGGCCACTCGGGCGGGGTGGCGTTCCTCAAGACGCCGGTGGGCCAGATGTTCCACCAGTTCTTCGGCGAGAACATGCTGCGGGCCGACGTCTGCAACGCCGTCGACGAACTCGGCCAGCTGCTGGACCACACCGGCCCGGTGGCCGCCAGCGAGCGCAACGCCGCCCGCATCTTCAACGCCGACCACTGCTTCTTCGTCACCAACGGCACGTCGACGTCGAACAAGATGGTCTGGCACCACACCGTGGCCCCGGGCGACGTGGTCGTGGTCGACCGCAACTGCCACAAGTCCATCCTGCACTCGATCATCATGACCGGGGCCATCCCGGTGTTCATGAAGCCGACGCGCAACCACTTCGGCATCATCGGCCCGATCCCGCAGAGCGAGTTCGCGCCCGAAGCCATCAGGGCCAAGATCCGGGCCAACCCGCTGCTGGCCGGTGTCGATGCCGACCAGGTCAAGCCGCGCGTGATGACGCTCACCCAGTCCACCTACGACGGGGTCCTGTACAACACCGAGACCATCAAGGGCATGCTCGACGGCTACGTCGACACGCTGCACTTCGACGAGGCCTGGCTGCCGCACGCGGCCTTCCACCCGTTCTACGGGCCGTACCACGCCATGGGCAAGAAGCGCGCACGGCCCAAGGAATCGCTGACCTTCGCCACCCAGTCGACCCACAAGCTGCTGGCCGGCATCAGCCAGGCGAGCCACGTGCTGGTGCAGGATTCGCAGAACCGCAAGCTCGACCGGCACCTGTTCAACGAGGCGTACCTGATGCACACCTCGACCAGCCCGCAGTACTCCATCATCGCCAGCTGCGACGTGGCGGCGGCCATGATGGAGCCGCCCGGAGGCCCCGCGCTGGTGGAGGAGAGCATCCTGGAAGCCCTGGACTTCCGCCGCGCCATGCGCAAGGTCGACCAGGAGTACGGCAAGGACTGGTGGTTCAAGGTCTGGGGCCCCGACAAGCTGGTCGACGAGGGCATCGGCCGCGCCGACGACTGGATCATCAAGGGCGAGGCTCGCACGGCCAAGTGGCACGGCTTCGGCAACCTGGCCGAGGGCTTCAACATGCTGGACCCGATCAAGTCCACCATCGTCACGCCCGGCCTCGACCTGAACGGCAAGTTCGCCAAGACCGGCATCCCGGCGTCCATCGTCACGCGCTTCCTGGCCGAGCACGGGATCATCGTGGAGAAGACCGGGCTCTACAGCTTCTTCATCATGTTCACCATCGGCATCACCAAGGGCCGCTGGAACACGCTGCTCACGGCGCTGCAGCAGTTCAAGGACGACTACGCCCGCAACCAGCCGATGTGGCGCATCCTGCCGGAGTTCTGCCAGCAGCACCCGCGCTACGAGCGCATGGGCCTGGCCGACCTGTGCCAGCACGTGCACGAGCTGTATGCAAAGTACGACATCGCGCGCCTGACCACCGACATGTATCTGTCGGACCTCACGCCCGCCATGAAGCCGAGCGACGCCTTCGCCCACATCGCCCACCGCAAGACCGAACGGGTGCCGATCGACGAGCTGGAAGGCCGCATCACGACCTCGCTGGTCACCCCGTACCCGCCGGGCATCCCGCTGCTGATCCCGGGCGAGGTCTTCAACCGCAAGATCGTCGACTACCTGAAGTTCTCGCGCGAGTTCAACTCGCGCTGCCCGGGCTTCGAGACCGACATCCACGGGCTGGTCGAGGAAGCGGGCCCGGACGGGCAGATGCGCTACTTCGCCGACTGCGTCAGGCGCTGAGGAGCAACGGATGACCACCCTGGCCGGAGCGGCGCCGGTGCGTGAAACGCGCGCGGCAGTGACGTGGCTGCTGAACCTCGCCCATGCCATCGACCACATGTTCCTGCTCATCTTCGCGACGGCGGTCGCGACCATGGCAGCGGAATTCGGTCGCACCCGCTGGGAGGACCTCATGCCGCTCGGAGCGGGCGCCTTCGTGATGTTCGGGCTGGGGGCCCTCCCGGCCGGCCGCCTGGGCGACCTGTGGGGCCGGCGCCAGATGATGCTGGTGTTCTTCGGCGGGATGGGGCTGTCGTCCCTGCTCGTGGCCTTCACGCAGTCGGCCTGGCAGCTGGCCGCGGCGCTCACGCTGCTGGGTACCTTCGCCTCGATCTACCACCCGGTGGGCATTCCCATGCTGGTGCAGCACGCGCGCAGCCCGGGCGCCACGATCGGGCTGAACGGGTTGTCCGGCAACCTGGGGATCGCGGCCGCGGCCCTGGTGACGGGCTACCTCGTCAAGTGGTTCGGCTGGCGCATGGCGTTCGCAGTGCCGGGACTGGCATGCCTGGCCTGCGGGCTGGCCTTCGCGTGGCTGTGTCCCCGCGAGACCGAGCCGCCGTCCAGGCGGGCCGGCAAGGCCAAGGTCACGTTGACGCAGGCGCAACTGGCCCGCGCCTTCCTGGTCATGACGGCCGCCGCCGCCACCGGCGGGCTGCTGTTCAACATGACGACCAATGCCAACACGCAGCTGATGACCGAGCGCTTCCGCGGGGTGCTCGAAGACCCCGCGCTGCTGGGCATCCTGCTGTCGGTGGTCTATGCGATCGCCTCGCTGGCCCAGGTCGTGGTCGGCCGCCTGATCGACCGGATGCCGCTCAAGCCGCTGTACTTCCGGGTGGCGCTGCTGCAGATTCCCTTGCTGGTCGTGGCCGCCTATGCGCACGGCTGGCTGCTGTTCGCCGCACTGGTGGGGGTCATGGTGTCCGTCTTCGGCGCCATCCCGTTCACCGACGCGATGATCGTGCGCTACGTGGACGACCGGCTGCGCTCGCGGGTGGCCGGCATGCGGCTGGCGGTCGGGCTGGGGATCAGCTCGCTGGCGGTCTGGGCGCTGGGGCCGGTGGTCAAGGGCGTGGGCTTCGACACCATGCTGCTGGTGCTGGCCGGCATCGCGTCCATCACCGCCACCATCGTCAATTTCCTGCCCGAGGAAACGGCGGCCTGAGGGCCGCCACCCGTCAGCCGGCGGCCGGTTCGGCGATACCGCCGACGACCTGGCTGAAGCCGCCGTCGACGTAGGTGATCTCGGCGCTGACGCCGCCGGCCAGGTCCGACAGCAGGAAGGCCGCCACGTTGCCGACGTCCTCGATGGTCACGTTGCGGCGGATCGGGGCCGTCTCGGCGACCACCGACAGGATCTTGCCGAAGCCCTTGATGCCGCTGGCGGCCAGCGTCTTGATGGGGCCGGCGCTGATGCCGTTGACCCGGATGCCCTTGGGCCCGAGCGACTCCGCCAGGTAGCGCACCGACGCCTCGAGCGACGCCTTGGCCAGGCCCATGGTGTTGTAGTTCGGGACGGTGCGGATCGCGCCCAGGTAGGTCAGGGTGAGCAGCGCCGACTTGTCGTTCAGCATCGGCAGCGCTGCCTTGGCCATGGCCGGGAAGCTGTAGGCGCTGATGTCGTGGGCGATCTTGAACGCCTCGCGCGACAGCCCGTCGAGGAAGTCGCCGGCGATGGCTTCGCGCGGCGCGAAGCCGATGGCGTGCACGAAACCGTCGAACCTGGGCCAGTGGGCCGACAGGCCGGTGAACATGGCCTCGATCTGGGCGTCGTCGCCGACGTCGCAGTCGAACACCAGGCTGGAGCCGAAATCGGCCGCGTACTCGGTGATGCGGTCCTTGAAGCGCTCGCCGACGTAGCTGAAGGCCAGTTCCGCGCCCTGCGCGTGGCAGGCCTTGGCGATGCCGTAGGCGATGGAGCGGTTCGACAGAACGCCCGTGATCAACAATTTCTTGCCGGAGAGGAAGCCCATGCGTCGTCAGTGTGGAAAGTTCGGCAGAATTGTCGCATGCGAGGTTGGCTGCTCCTGCTGGCTGCGGCGGTAGCGGTGCCCGCCGCGCATGCCGCCCACGGCTATGCGCTGTGGGGGGACATGAAGTACCCGCCGGGCTTCGCGCAGTTCGACTACGTCAACCCGAAGGCGTCCAAGGGCGGCGAGTTGCGGCTGGTCAGCAACCTGCGCGTGTCCACCTTCGACAAGTACAACCCGTTCACCATCAAGGGCTCGGCGCCGGCGTACCTGCAGGCGCTGATGTTCGACAGCCTGCTCGCGGGCAGCGCGGATGAGGTCGGGGCCGGCTACGGCCTGCTGGCCGAGGACATCAGCATGGCGCCGGACGGGCTGGCCGCCACGTTCCGCCTGCGGCCGCAGGCGCGCTTCCACGATGGCCAGCCGGTGCTGGCGGCGGACGTCAAGTACACCTTCGACACGCTGCTGGGGCCCTACACGTCACCGGCCTTCAAGACCGCCCTGGAAGACCTCGCCGGCCTGGACGTGCTCGACGAGCGCACCGTGCGCTTCCGGTTCAAGCGGCTCAACCGGGAGCTCCCGCTCACGGTGGGCGGGATGCCCATCTTCAGCCGACGCTGGGGTATGGAGGACGGCAAGCCCAAGCGCTTCGATGCCGTGGTGATGGACACGCCCATCGGCAGCGGGCCCTACCGCATCGGGCCGGTGCGGTTCGGCAAGGACATCACCTACGTGCGCGATCCCGGCTACTGGGCGCGCGACCTGAACGTGCGCCGCGGGACGGCCAATTTCGACCGCATCACCGTCAAGATCTACCGCGACAACACGGCTCGCCTGGAGGCGCTGAAGGCGGGTGAATTCGACATGATGCGGTTCTTCTCCGCCGGCGACTGGGCCCGCCGCGTCAATGGCCGCAAGTTCGACAGCGGGGAACTGGTCAAGGGAGAGTTCAAGCATCGGCTGCCCTCGGGGTTCCAGAGCTACGTGCTCAACACCCGCAACCCGAAGCTGCAGGACGTGCGGGTGCGCCAGGCACTGGGCCTGGCGCTGGACTACGAGTGGATGAACCGGCAGATGTTCTACAACTCGTACCAGCGGGTGCGCGCCCTCTTCGGCAACACCGACTGCGAGAGCGAGGGCACGCCGGGCCCGCAGGAGCTGGCGCTGCTGGAGCCCTGGCGCGGCAAGGTCCCCGATGCGGTCTTCGGGCCGGCCTACATGCCGCCACGCACCGACGGCCAGAACTCCCTGCGCGCCAACCTGCGCCAGGCCCGCGACCTGCTGCGGCAGGCGGGCTGGGAAGTGCGCGACGGCGCGCTGCGCAATGCCAGGGGCGAACCCATGGTGCTGGAGTACCTCGACTCCAACGAGACCGGGGCCCGCACCGTGACGACGTGGGCGCGCAACCTGGAGAAGCTGGGCATCCAACTGGTGTTCCGGCCGGTCGACTTCGCCCTGTACCAGCAACGGCTGCAGAAGTTCGAGTTCGAGATCACCACGCTGGCCTACCAGGGCACGCACACGCCGGGGCAGGAGTTCGTCGACCTGTTCGGCAGCAAGGCAGCCGATACCGAGGACTCGGGCAACCACGCCGGCGTCAAGAGCCCGGCGGTCGACGCGCTGCTCGATCGCATGATCGTCGCCAAGACCAAGGCGCAACTGCTGCCCGCCTGCCGCGCGCTCGACCGGGTGATCAGCCACAGCCACTACCTGATCCCGCAGTGGACGGCCGGCACGCACCGCATCGTCTACAACGCCCGGCGCCTGCAGCCGGCGCTGCCCATGCCGCCCTATGCCCAGGGCGAGAACTGGGCCATCGACACCTGGTGGAGCAAGTGATGCCGGCCTACATCCTCAAGCGCCTGTTGCTCATGCTGCCGACCCTGCTGGGGGTCCTGCTGGTCACCTTCGTGGTCACGCAGTTCGTCCCGGGCGGCCCGGTGGAGCAGTACCTGGCCGAAGCGAAGGCCGGCCGGGGCGGGGAGGGCGGTGCCATGAACTACCGTGGCGGCCAGGGGGTGGATCCCAAGCGCATCGAGCAGATCAAGGCCCTGTACGGCTTCGACAAGCCGCCGCACGAGCGCTTCTGGCTGATGCTGCGCCAGTACGCCCGCTTCGACCTGGGGCGCAGCTTCTTCCAGAACAAGGACGTCTGGCAGCTCATCCGCGAGAAGCTGCCGGTCTCGGTCAGCCTGGGCCTGTGGACCTTCTTCATCAGCTACCTCATCGCGGTGCCCCTGGGCGTGGCCAAGGCGGTGCGGGCCGGCACGCGCTTCGACCTGGCCACCACGCTGCTGATACTGGTGGGCTATGCGATCCCTGGATTTGTCCTCGGCGTGGCCCTGCTGGTGGTGTTCGGCGGCCAGCTGCAGTGGTTCCCGCTGCGTGGCCTGACGTCCGGCGACTGGGACGAGATGGGCTGGGCGGCGCGCATCGTCGACTACCTGTGGCACATCGCGCTGCCGGTCACGGCGATGGTCGTCGGCAGCTTTGCGGTGACGGCGATGCTGACCAAGAACTCCTTCCTGGAGGAGATCCGCAAGCAGTACGTCCTGACGGCCCGGGCCAAGGGCGTTCCCGAGCGCCGCGTGCTGTGGAAGCACGTCATGCGCAATGCGCTGATGCCCATCATCGCCGGCTTCCCGGCGGCCTTCCTGGGCGCCTTCTTCACGGGATCGCTGCTGATCGAGACGCTGTTCTCGCTCGACGGCATGGGCCTGCTCAGCTACGAGAGCGTCATCCGGCGCGACTATCCCGTGGTGCTGGGCACGCTGTACCTGTTCACGCTGCTCGGCCTGGTGACCAAGCTGATCAGCGATCTCTGCTACGTGCTGGTGGATCCCCGTGTCCGCTTCGACTGACCCGTCCCTCCACCAGGCACCCCTCGCGGGCCAGACCCAGGGCGGGGCCGCGGCGCTGCCGCCTGCGGCCGTGCCGTCCGCCCCGTCCGCGTCGCCGGCCCGGCGGGCCTGGCGGCGCTTCCGCCGCAACCGGCTGGGGTTCTGGAGCCTGGTGGTGTTCTCGACGCTCGTGGTCCTCAGCCTGTTCGCCGAGGTGCTGTCGAACGACAAGCCGCTGCTGGTCCGCTATGGGGGGCAGTTCTACGTCCCCCTGGTGCGCAGCTACCCCGAAACCACGTTCGGCGGCGACTTCCAGACCGAGACCGATTTCCTCGACCCCTTCATCCGGGCGCAGCTGAGCAAGGACGGCAACTGGGCGATCTACCCGCCCAATCCGTACGGCCCCAAGACCTTGAATTACTTCGCCAGGGAACCGAACCCGTCGCCGCCCACCCGCGACAACCTGCTCGGCACGGATGACAGGGGCCGCGACATGCTCGCGCAGCTGGTCTACGGCTTCCGCCTGTCGGTGCTGTTCGCGCTGGCGCTGACCGTCATGGGCGTGGCCATCGGCGTTGCCACGGGTGCCGTCCAGGGGTTTTTCGCCGGCCGGGTCGACCTCGCGTTCCAGCGCTTCATCGAGATCTGGGACTCGATGCCGGAGCTGTACCTGCTGATCATCTTCAGCGCCATCTTCGCCCCCAGCGTGGCGCTGCTGCTCATCCTGCTGAGCCTGTTCGGCTGGATGGGCCTGTCCAACTACGTGCGGGCCGAGTTCCTGCGCAACCGGCAGATGGACTACGTGCGGGCCGCCCGCGCGCTGGGGGTCGGCAACCTGCGCATCATGCGGCACCACATCCTGCCCAACAGCATGACGCCGGTGATCACCTTCCTGCCGTTCCGCATGAGCGCCGCCATCCTGGCGCTGACGTCGCTCGACTTCCTGGGCCTGGGCGTGCCGCCAGGCACGCCGTCGCTGGGCGAACTGCTCAGCCAAGGGAAGAACAACATCGACGCCTGGTGGATCTCGCTGACCACGTTCGCCGTGCTGGTGGCCACGCTGTTGCTGCTGACGTTCATGGGGGACGCGCTGCGCGACGCACTCGACCCGCGCAAGGCCGACGCATGAGCGCGCCGCTGCTCGACGTCCGCGACCTGCGCGTCGCCTTCGGCGGCAAGGAGGTGGTGCATGGCGCCAGCTTCTCCATCGCGCCGGGCGAGAAGCTGGCCCTGGTGGGTGAATCCGGCTCGGGCAAGACCGTCACGGCGCTCGCCCTGCTGGGGCTCGCGCTCAACGCCCGGCTGTCGGGCTCGGCGCTGCTGGCCGGGCGCGATGGCGAGCCCCCGCTGGACCTGGTGTCGGCCCCGGAGCGCCGGCTGCTGCAGATTCGCGGCCAGGACATCGCCATGATCTTCCAGGAGCCCATGACGGCCCTGAATCCGCTGTACACGGTGGGCGACCAGGTCGCCGAGGTGCTGCAGCTCAAGCAGGGCCTCGGGGGCCGGCAGGCCTGGGACGCGGCCATCGAAGCGCTCGCGGCGACCGGCATCCCCGAGCCGGCGCGTCGCGCCCACGCCTACCCGCACCAGCTGTCCGGCGGGCAGCGCCAGCGCGCCATGATCGCCATGGCCCTGGCATGCCGGCCGCGGCTGCTGCTGGCCGACGAACCCACCACGGCACTGGACGTCACGCTGCGGGTGCAGATCCTCGGGTTGCTGGCCGACCTGCAGCGGCAGACCGGCATGGCAGTCCTTCTCATCACCCACGACCTGAACCTCGTGCGGCGGTTCGCCGACCGGGTCGCGGTCATGGAGAACGGCCACCTGGTGGAGCAGGGCGCGGTGGACGAGGTGTTCGCGGCGCCCCGGCACGCCTACACGCGGCGGCTGATCGACAGCCGGCCGGCGCGGGATGTCGACGAGGAGGCTGCGGGCGACCAACCGGCGCTGCTGCGCGCCAGCGGCATGGAGGTCGGCTACTCCGTCCCCATCCCCGGCTTCCGGGGCTGGTTCCGCCGCGGCGAGTTCGTGGCGGTGCGAGGCGCCGACTTCGCGCTGGCCGCCGGGCGCACCCTGGGCGTGGTCGGCGAATCGGGGTCCGGCAAGTCGACCCTGGCCCTGGCGGCCCTGGGCTTGCTGCCCCACCGGGGAACGCTCGATGCGGCGGGGCGCCGCTGGACCGGCAGCCCGGACGCCGACCGCGGGTTGCGCCGCCAGGTGCAGGTGGTGTTCCAGGATCCCTTTTCGTCCCTCTCGCCGCGCATGACGGTGGAGGAGATCGTCGGCGAGGGCCTGCTGGTGCACGAACCGCAGCTGGGGGCGCCCGAGCGCCGGCAGCGCGTGCTCCAGGCCCTGGCCGACGTCGGCCTGGCCGAGGCCCAGTTCCCCGGCCTGCTGGACCGCTACCCGCACGAGTTCTCGGGCGGGCAGCGCCAGCGTCTCGCCATCGCGCGGGCCCTGATCGTCGGCCCGCAGCTGCTGGTGCTGGACGAGCCCACCAGCGCGCTGGACGTCACCATCCAGCAGCAGGTGCTGCAGTTGCTCCAGCGTCTGCAGCGCGAGAAGGGCCTGGCCTACCTGCTCATCACGCACGACGTGGATGTGATCCGGGCGATGGCGCACGAGGTCCTGGTGATGAAGGACGGCCAGGTGCTCGAGTCGGGGCCGGTGGAGCAGGTGCTGGGGCGGCCGTCGCACGCCTATACCCAGGCGCTCGTCGCCGCAGCGGCCTGATGCTGCCCCGCCACCCGACCCCCATCGCGCCCGAGGAGGTGGAGATCACCGCCGTGCGGGCCCAGGGCGCCGGTGGCCAGAACGTCAACAAGGTGTCCAGCGCGGTGCACCTGCGCTTCGACATCCGCGCGTCCTCGCTCGGCGCCGACCACAAGGCGCGGCTGCTGGCCCTGCACGACCAGCGCATCACCCGCGCGGGGGTGCTGGTCATCAAGGCCCAGGCGCACCGCAGCCAGGAGCTCAACCGGACCGAGGCGCTGGCCCGGCTGCAGGAGATCGTCGACAGCGTGGCCGAGCCACCGCACTTGCGCAAACCCACCCGGCCCCCAGCTTCATCCCGCCGCGCGCGATTGCGCGACAAGCGGCAGCGGTCCGACGTCAAGCTCATGCGCTCGGGCCGCGATTCGCAGGCCTGAACCCCGGGGACTGTTGCGAAACTGCGCGGCGCGCGGTACAATCTTTGCTTCGCGACCAAACGGGCGGGTACTCACCGCCCGTTTTTTTTGGTTTGGCGCATTTCACAGGAACAGACACAAGGCGTGGCACTGCAGGATATTGCTGAGCAGACCGTGACCGGCCTCGGCTACGAGCTGGTGGAGATCGAACGCTCCGCCGGAGGCCTGCTGCGCGTCACCATCGACCTGCCGTGGGCCCCGGGGGTCGAGCAGTACGTGAACGTCGAGGACTGCGAGAAGGTCACCCGCCAGCTGCAATACGCGCTCGAGGTCGAGGGCGTCGACTACAAGCGGCTCGAGGTGTCGTCGCCCGGGCTTGACCGGCCGTTGCGGGGCGAGAAGGATTTCGAGCGCTTCGCCGGCGAAATGGTGGACGTCACGCTGCGCGCGCCGGTGGGTGCCGCCGGCGCGGGGCAGGTGGCGCCGACGCGCAAGAAGTTCCGCGGCCAGCTGGCGCGCGGCGAAGGCGGCGGCTGGCAGGTCATGTGGTCCGACGAGCCCAAGGTGAAGCCGGGCCAGAGGATCAGTCGCAAGCGGGAGCCGGCGCCGGTGCAGGTGCTGGGCTTCACGCTCGACGAATTGAAGGAGGCGCGGCTCGCGCCGGTAGTGGATTTCAAGGGCAGGAAGCCCAGGCAGACAGGAGAGTCGTGATGAATCGCGAATTGTTGATGCTGGTCGAGGCGATCTCGCGCGAGAAGAACGTGGAGCGCGACGTGGTGTTCGGTGCCGTCGAGTCGGCGCTCGCGCAAGCCACCAAGAAGCTGTACCAGGGCGAGGTGGACATCCGCGTGGCCATCGACCGCGACAGCGGCGTCTACGAGACCTTCCGCCGCTGGCTCGTCGTGCCTGACAGCCAGGGCCTGCAGAACCCCGACGCCGAGGAACTCCTCATGGACGCCCGCGAGCGCGTGCCAGACGTCGAGGAAGGCGAGTACATCGAGGAAGGCATCGATTCGCTGCCCATCGGGCGCATCGGGGCCATGGCCGCCAAGCAGGTCATCCTGCAGAAGATCCGCGACGCCGAGCGCGAGATGCTGCTCAACGACTTCATGTCGCGCGGCGACAAGATCTTCGTGGGCACCGTCAAGCGCATGGACAAGGGCGACATCATCGTCGAGAGCGGCCGCGTCGAAGGCCGGCTGCGCCGCGGCGAGATGATCCCCAAGGAGAACCTGCGCAACGGCGACCGCGTGCGGGCCATGATCATGGAGGTCGACCTCACGCTGCGCGGCGCGCCCATCATCCTGTCGCGCGCGGCCCCCGAGTTCATGATCGAGCTGTTCCGCCAGGAAGTGCCCGAGATCGAGCAGGGCCTGCTGGAAATCAAGAGCTGCGCCCGCGACCCCGGCTCGCGCGCCAAGATCGCGGTGCTGTCGCACGACAAGCGCGTCGATCCCATCGGCACCTGCGTCGGCGTGCGCGGCACGCGCGTGAACGCCGTCACCAACGAGCTCGCCGGCGAGCGCGTGGACATCGTGCTGTGGTCCGAGGACCCGGCGCAGTTCGTCATCGGTGCGCTGGCGCCGGCCAACGTCAGCTCCATCGTCGTCGACGAGGAGAAGCACGCCATGGACGTGGTGGTCGACGAGGAGAACCTCGCCATCGCCATCGGCCGCGGCGGCCAGAACGTGCGCCTGGCCAGCGAGCTGACCGGCTGGAAGATCAACATCATGGATGCGAACGAATCGGCCCAGAAGCAGGCCGAGGAGTCCAGCACCATCCGCACGCTGTTCATGGAGAAGCTGGACGTCGACGAAGAGATCGCCGACATCCTGATCTCCGAGGGCTTCACCAGCCTCGAGGAAGTGGCCTACGTCCCGATCCAGGAGATGCTGGACATCGAGTCGTTCGACGAGGACACCGTGAACGAGCTGCGGTCGCGCGCCAAGGATGCGCTGCTGACCATGGAGATCGCGCACGAGGAGAGCGTCGAGGAGGTGTCGCAGAACCTGCGCGACCTCGAAGGCCTCACGCCCGAACTGATTGGCACGCTGGCCGAGGCCGGCGTGCACACCCGCGACGAGCTGGCTGACCTGGCCGTCGATGAGTTGACCGAGATTACCGGCCAGTCCGCGGACGAGGCCAAAGCCCTGATCATGAAGGCGCGCGAACACTGGTTTGCCAGTGCGACCGCGCAAGCGTGACGTGATGGAGGGGACCAGAACACATGTCGAGCACCACCGTCGCCGAGTTCGCCAGCGAACTCAAGAAATCACCCGATACGCTGCTTGAGCAGCTCCGCAGCGCAGGTGTGGCCAAGTCGGCCACGACCGATGCGTTGTCCGAGGCCGACAAGCAGAAGCTCCTTGGCTACCTCAAGGCCAGCCACGGAACCGTTTCGCCCGAGCGCAAGAAAATCACGCTGGTGAAGAAATCGACCAGCGAGATCAAGCAGGCCGACGCCAGCGGCAAGGCCCGCACCATCCAGGTCGAAGTCCGCAAGAAGCGCACCTTCGTCAAGCGCGACGAGGGCGGCGACACCGCCGTGGTCGAGTCGCCCGAGGCCGAGCTGCAGGAGCCGCCGGCGCCGCAGGTCGACGACGCCGAGCTGGTGCGCCGCGAGGAAGAGCACCGTCGCCAGGCTGAGCTGCTGCGCCGCCAGGAAGAAGACCTGGTGGAGAAGCGCCGCCTGCGCGAGGAGCAGGAGCGCCGCGAGCGCGAGGCCGAGGAACGCGCCGCCGCCTACGCCGCCACCGAGCAGGCCAAGCGGGCCGCCCTGACCCAGGCCCAGCAGGAGGCCAGCGCCGAAGCTGCCGCTGCCGCCGCGGCACGCGCCGCCGCGGCCGCCGAAGCACGGGCCAAGGCCGAAGTCGAATCCAAGGCTCGCGCCGATGAGGAAGCCGCGCGCGCCAAGGACCTGGACGAGCGCCGGCGCAAGGCCCTGGCCGAAGCCGAGGCCATCCGCGCCATGATGGCCGCGCCCAAGAAGGTGCTCGTGGCCAAGAAGCCCGAGGAGGCCAAGCCAGTTGCCAAGCCCGGCGATGCTGCCAAGCCGGCAGCCAAGGGCACGCTGCACAAGCCGGCGGTCACCGCGCGTCCGGGCACCGGCGCGGCCGCGCCGGCCGGCCCCGGCGGCGGCAAGGAAGTCAAGTCGGCCAAGCTGTCGTCCAGCTGGGCCGCCGATCCGGCCAAGAAGAAGGCCATCCCGACCCGCGGCGACGCGTCGGGTGGCATCGGCCGCAACAACTGGCGCGGGGGCCCGCGTGGCCGCCGCGGCAATGACCGCGACCAGCGCAGCGAAGGCATGCAGGCCGCGCCGGTCGAGCAACGCGTGATCGAAGTGCACGTGCCGGAGACCATCACGGTCGCCGAACTCGCGCACAAGATGGCGGTCAAGGCGTCCGAAGTGATCAAGGCGCTCATGAAGATGGGCCAGATGGTCACCATCAACCAGCCGCTGGACCAGGACACGGCCATGATCGTGGTCGAGGAAATGGGCCACAAGGCGGTCACCGCCGCGCTGGACGATCCCGAGGCGTTCACGGAAGAGGAAACCGGCCAGGCCGAGGCCGAAGCCCTGCCGCGCGCGCCGGTGGTCACCGTCATGGGCCACGTCGACCACGGCAAGACCTCGCTGCTGGACTACATCCGCCGCTCCAAGGTGGCCGCAGGCGAGGCCGGTGGCATCACCCAGCACATCGGCGCCTACCACGTGGAGACCGAGCGGGGCGTCATCTCGTTCCTCGACACCCCCGGCCACGAGGCGTTCACCGCCATGCGGGCCCGCGGCGCGCAGGCGACCGACATCGTCATCCTGGTGGTGGCCGCCGACGACGGCGTCATGCCGCAGACGAAGGAAGCGATCAAGCACGCCAAGGCGGCGCAGGTGCCGATCGTGGTGGCCGTCAACAAGATCGACAAGCCGGGCACCAACCCCGACCGCGTCAAGCAGGAACTCGTGGCCGAGGAAGTCGTGCCCGAGGAATACGGCGGCGCCTCGCCGTTCGTCAACGTCTCGGCCCTCACCGGCCAGGGCATCGACGAGCTGCTCGAGCAGGTGCTGCTGCAGGCCGAGGTGCTGGAACTGAAGGCCCCGGTCGACGCCGCGGCCAAGGGCCTGGTCATCGAAGCCCAGCTCGACAAGGGCCGCGGCCCGGTCGCCACCATCCTCGTGCAGTCCGGCACGCTGAAGGTGGGCGACGTGGTGCTGGCGGGCCAGACGTATGGCCGCGTGCGCGCAATGCTCGACGAGAACGGCAAGGCCATCAAGAGCGGCGGTCCCTCGATCCCGGTCGAGATCCAGGGCCTGACCGAGGTGCCGCAGGCCGGCGACGAGTTCATGGTGCTCACCGACGAGCGCCGTGCACGCGAGATCGCGACCTACCGCGCGGGCAAGTTCCGCAACACCAAGCTGGCCCGCCAGCAGGCCGCCAAGCTGGAGAACATGTTCACGGACATGACCGCCGGCGAGGTCAAGACGGTGCCCATCATCGTCAAGGCCGACGTGCAGGGCTCGCAGGAGGCGCTGTCGCAGTCGCTGGTGAAGCTGTCGACCGACGAGGTCAAGGTGCAGCTGGTCTACGCGGGCGTGGGTGGCATCACCGAATCGGACGTCAACCTGGCCATCGCCGCCAAGGCGGTGATCATCGGCTTCAACACGCGGGCCGACTCCGGTGCCCGCAAGCTGGCCGAGGGCAATGCCGTCGACATCCGCTACTACAACATCATCTACGACGCGGTGGATGAGCTGAAGGCCGCGATGTCGGGGATGCTGGCGCCGGAGAAGCGCGAAGAGGTCATCGGCTCGGCCGAGATCCGCACGGTGTTCGTGGCGTCCAAGATCGGCACGGTGGCCGGCTCGTACATCACCTCGGGCCTGGTCACGCGGTCGTCGCACTTCCGCCTGCTGCGCGACAACGTGGTCATCTACACCGGCGAGATCGATTCGCTCAAGCGGATGAAGGACGACGTGCGCGAGGTCAAGGAAGGCTTCGAGTGCGGTATCAAGCTGAAGAACTACAACGACATCAAGGAAGGCGACCAGCTCGAGTTCTTCGAGATCAAGGAAGTCGCCCGGACGCTCTGAAGCGGACTTCCGTCCGCGCAGGGCACCGGGAAGGCGCAGAAGGAACCGAACCGACGATGAACAAGTCTGTCGGTTTCCCTGCGCCTTCTGCGAAACCTCTGCGTCATCCGCGTTCCTGACCCCGCACCCGCTCCATGCCGAAGAAGAGCAGCAAGCCCAATCGCAGCTACCAGGTCGCGGACCAGATCCAGCGCGACCTGTCCGAGCTCGTGCGCGAGATCAAGGATCCGCGCCTGGGCATGGTGACGATCAGCGCCGTCGACGTGACGCCGGACTACGCGCACGCCAAGGTGTCGTTCAGCGTCCTGGTGGGCGATGCGCAGGAGTGCGAGGTTGCACTCAACAGCGCCGCCGGCTTCCTGCGCAACGGCCTGTTCAAGCGCCTGCACATCCACACGGTGCCGACGCTGCACTTCCAGTTCGACCGCACCACCGAGCGGGCCGCCGACATGAACGCGCTGATCGCGCGGGCGGTCGCCTCGCGTTCCAAAGACAGCGACGAGTAGCCATGAGCGCACCACGAGCACGGGTCGTGAGGCGCCCCGTGCACGGGGTGCTGCTGCTCGACAAGCCGCGCGGCCTGTCGAGCAACGATGCCTTGCAGAAGGCCAAGTGGCTGCTGCGGGCGGAAAAGGCGGGCCACACCGGCACGCTGGACCCGCTCGCCACCGGCGTGCTGCCGCTGTGCTTCGGTGCGGCCACCAAGTTCAGCCAGCTCCACCTGGACGCCGACAAGACCTACGAAGCGATCGCCGTGCTGGGCGTGAAGACGTCGACCGGCGATGCCGAAGGCGAGGTGATCGCGCAGCGGCCGGTGCCGGCCGTCACGCAGGAGCGCCTGGCGCAGCTGCGGGCGCAGTTCACCGGGCCCCAGCGCCAGCTGCCGCCGATGCACAGCGCCCTGAAGAAGGACGGCAAGGCGCTCTACGAATACGCCCGGGCCGGCCAGGAGGTGGCGCGCGAGCCGCGCGACATCACCGTCCACGCCTTCGACCTGGCGCTCACCGAGGACGCCGGGCGCCCGGCGCTGCGGTTCACCGCGCGCGTGAGCAAGGGCACCTACATCCGCACGCTGGGCGAGGACCTGGGCGAGGCACTGGGCTGCGGTGCGCACCTGTCGCTTCTGCGCCGGATCGCCACGGGCCCGTTCGGCATCGGGCAATGCACCAGCCTGGCGGCGCTGGAGGCCCTGGACGAGGACGAGCGGCTGGCCGCGCTGCTGCCGGCCGAGGCGCTTCTCGACGGCCACGCACGTGTCACGCTCGATCCCGACAATGCCGGCCGGTTCCTGTCCGGCTTGCGCCGGCGAGGCCACTGGCCCGACCAGGACGCCGTCGCGGTGTTCGGCGAGCGGCCAGTAGCCCTGCTGGGCACCGGTCACGTGAAGGCCGGCGAACTGATCCCGGGGCGTTTGCTGAGCCCCATCGAAATCCAGCAAATCCTGCAGTCGCACGAAGCGATCGCCACACCATGAGCCGCCGCATCGATCCCGCGACGAGCCCCGCAGCCCGCAAGGGTGGAGTTCCCCTATGACCAACAAGCAGATCCGCAACATCGCCATCATCGCCCACGTCGACCACGGCAAGACCACCATGGTCGACCAGCTGCTGCGGCAGTCGGGCACCTTCGCCGAGCACGAGAAGGTGGTCGACACCGTGATGGACAACAACGCCATCGAGCGCGAGCGCGGCATCACCATCCTGGCCAAGAACTGCGCCGTGAGCTGGAAGGGCACCCACATCAACATCGTGGACACCCCCGGCCACGCCGATTTCGGCGGCGAGGTCGAACGCGCGCTGTCCATGGTCGACGGCGTGGTGCTGCTCATCGACGCCCAGGAAGGCCCGATGCCGCAGACGCGCTTCGTGACCAAGAAGGCGCTGGCCCTGGGCCTGCGCCCGATCCTGGTGGTGAACAAGGTCGACAAGCCGGGCGCGCGGCCCCAGCACGTGGTCAATGCCGCCTTCGACCTGTTCGACAAGCTCGGCGCCACCGACGAGCAGCTGGACTTCCCGGTCGTCTACGCCTCCGGCATCAACGGCTGGAGCTCGCTGGAGGAAGGCGAGCCGGGCGAGCAATGGGGCAAGGACATGTCGGCCCTGTTCGACACCGTGCTCGACCACGTGCCGGCGCACGAGGGCGACCCGGCCGCGCCGCTGCAGCTGCAGATCTCGGCGCTGGACTTCTCCTCCTTCGTCGGCCGCATCGGCGTGGGCCGGGTGAATGCCGGCACCATCAAGCCGATGATGGACGTGCTGGTGATGGAAGGTCCGGACGGCAAGTCGCTCAAGGGCCGCGTGAACCAGGTCCTCACGTTCCAGGGCCTGGACCGCGTGCAGGTCACCGAGGCCGGCCCGGGCGACATCGTGCTGATCAACGGCATCGCCGACATCGGCATCGGCGTCACCGTGACGGACCCGCTCAACCCCGCGCCGCTGCCCATGCTCAAGGTCGACGAGCCGACCCTGACCATGAACTTCTGCGTCAACACCAGCCCGCTGGCCGGCCGCGAAGGCAAGTACGTCACCAGCCGCCAGATCTGGGACCGCCTGCAGAAGGAACTGCAGTCCAACGTCGCCCTGCGCGTGAGCGAGACCGACGAGGAGGGTGTGTTCGAGGTCATGGGCCGCGGCGAACTGCACCTGACCATCCTGCTGGAGAACATGCGCCGTGAAGGCTACGAGCTGGCCGTCTCCAAGCCGCGGGTGGTGCTCAAGACCGTCGACGGCGAGAAGCACGAGCCGATCGAGCTGGTGACGGTCGACATCGAGGAGCAGCACCAGGGCGGCGTGATGCAGGCCCTGGGCGAGCGCAAGGGCGACCTGGTCAACATGGAGCCGGACGGCCGCGGCCGCGTTCGTCTGGAATACCGGATCCCGGCGCGGGGCCTGATCGGCTTCTCCAACGAGTTCCTGAACCTCACGCGCGGCTCGGGCCTGATCTCGAACATCTTCGACCGCTACGAGCCGTTCAAGGGCGACATCGGCGGCCGCAAGAACGGCGTGCTGATCTCCATGGACGACGGCGAGATCTTCACCTACGCGCTGGGCAAGCTGGACGACCGGGGCCGCATGTTCGTGCGGGCCAACGACCCGGTGTACGAGGGCATGATCGTGGGCATCCACAGCCGCGACAACGACCTGGTGGTCAACGCCACCCGCACCAAGCAGCTGACCAACTTCCGCGTGTCCGGCAAGGAAGATGCGATCAAGATCACGCCGCCCATCGAGCTCACGCTGGAGTACGGCGTCGAGTTCATCGAGGACGACGAGCTGGTCGAGATCACGCCCAAGAGCGTGCGCCTGCGCAAGCGCCACCTCAAGGAGCACGAGCGCAAGCGGGCCATGCGCGAAGCCGCATAAGGCCGCGCGGCGCGCATGAAGCTGTCGCACACCCGGGCGGTGTTCCTCATGGTCGCGGTGACCCTCATGTGGTCCATCGCGGGCGTGATCACGCGCCACCTGGAGCAGGCACGCAGCTTCGAGGTCACCTTCTGGCGCAGCTTCTTCACGGTGGCCTCGCTGCTGGTGATCCTGCCGTTCTTCCAGGGCCGGGCCGTGTTCGGCCGGCTGCGGCGAGCCCAGGCGCCGCTGTGGCTGTCCGGGCTGTGCTGGAGCGTCATGTTCACGGCCTTCATGCTGGCCCTGACGCTCACCAGCGTCGCCAACGTGCTGGTCACGATGGCGGTGGGGCCGTTCCTCACCGCCCTGGTGGCGCGCATCTTCATCGGCCACCGCATCCCGGCGCGCACCTGGGCTGCCATCGTCATCGCCGGTGCGGGCATCGCCTACATGTACGCCGCGCAATTGGCGGGCGGGCAGCTTGCCGGCACGCTGGTGGCCCTGTGCGTGCCTCTGGCCGGTGCCGTCAACTGGACCATCAGCCAGCGCGCGCATGCGCACGGCCGCGACGTCGACCTGGTCCCGGCCGTGCTGGTCGGCGCCGTCATCTCCTCTCTGGTCACCTTGCCGCTGGCCATGCCGTTCGCGGCGTCCTGGCACGACATCGGGCTGCTGGCCCTGCTGGGGCTGGTGCAGCTGGCCATCCCCTGCGCGCTGTCGGTCGTCTGCGCCCGCGTGCTGCAGGCGCCGGAGATCGCGCTGCTGGCGTTGCTGGAGGTGATCTTCGGCATCCTGCTGGCCTGGGTGGGCGCGGACGAAGTGCCGACGCAGACCGTGCTGGCGGGTGGCGCGCTGGTGATCGGCGCGCTGGTCATGAATGAACTGGTCGGGTGGCGGCAGAGAGCCTGAGCCGCCCGCCGAAGCAAGGAGTGCTGTCGCATGGGTGAAGTGGTCGCCGAGGTCGTCGGCAGGGCGGGCCTGGTCACGTTGAACCGGCCCAGGGCGCTGAACGCGCTGTCGCTGGCGATGGTGCGCGAGCTGGACGCCGTCCTGCGGCAGTGGCAGGACGATCCCCGCATCGAGGTGGTCGCGATCCGCGGGCAGGGCAGGGAAGGGCCGTTCGGGGCCTTCAGCGCAGGCGGCGACATCCGCTTCTTCCACCAGGCGGCGCTGGCCGGCGACCATGCCTCGCTGGACGCGTTCTTCACCGAGGAGTACCGGCTCAACCACCTGGTGCACCACTATCCCAAGCCCTTCGCCGCCTGCATGGACGGCATCGTGTTCGGCGGCGGCATGGGCATCTCGCAGGGCGCGCGCTGCCGCATCGTCACCGAGCGCACCCGCGTCGCCATGCCCGAGACCATCATCGGGCTGTTCCCGGACGTCGGCGGCGGCTACTTCCTGTCGCGCTGCCCGGGCCGCCTGGGCGAATACCTGGCGCTGACCGGCGAGACCATCGGCGCCGAGGAAGCCATCGACGCCCGCCTGGCCGACGTGCAGCTGCCTGCGGCCGAGTTGCCCGCGCTCTGGGAGCGCCTGGGGCGGGAGGGCGTCGCCGCGCTCCCGCCACCGCACCGGGCGATCGGCTCGCGGCTGGCGGCGCACCGGGCCGAGATCGACCGCGTGTTCGCGCTGGACGGCGTGGTCGACATCCTGCGGGCGCTGGAAGCCGGATCGACGGACTGGCACCGCGACACGGCCGCGCTGCTGCGCAAGCGCTCGCCGCTGATGCTGCACGTGACCCTGGAGCAGGTGCGGCGGGCCCGCACGATGACCCTGGCGGACGACCTGCGGATGGAGCGCGACATCGTGTGGCACTGCTTCCGCCGCAAGCCCGGCGCATCGGGTGAGACGGTGGAGGGCATCCGGGCCCTCGCCATCGACAAGGACCAGTCGCCGCGCTGGAGTCCGGCGCGCGCCGAGGACGTCACGGCCGAGGAAGTCGACGCTTTCTTCCGCAGCCCCTGGGCGCCCGGCGAGCACCCCTTGCGTGAACTGGCCTGAGGCAGCTCAGAGCTGCTTGTAGACGACGTCGGCCAGCGGCAGCAGTTCCGCCCGGCCCAGCCGTCCGGCGAGGGCGTAGCCGAAGCCCTGGTCGACCCAGTAGAAGCTGGAGGTGCCGGCTTCGCTGGTGAAGCGGAACGCCGTCTCGCGGGCGGCCTGCGCATCGGGCGTGCCCTCGAGGGCGCCGACATACAGCGTCAGGCGATCGCCCTTGAGGTTCTGGTACATGAACTGGGCGCGCGGTCCCTGGCCGCCGGACAGCAGGCGGCCGCCGACCAGTTCGTAGCCCTGCATCGTGAGGTCGGGCACCTTCAGGGACCGGCCCAGCCGTTTCGACAGCCACTGCACCAGGTGCTCCTGCTGCGCGGCCGTCACCTCGACCGGATGGCGGATCTCGGGCGAGAACACGACGTGCGCCACCACCGCCTGGCGGCCGAAATCCACGACCGGCCGCGCGCGGGCAACCTGGCTGGCCGGTCCTCGCGCGTCCCACTGGCCGTGGGAGGCCCAGCCGAGGCCGAAGGCCAGCAGCACCGCCGCGGCGACGCCACCCCAGCGCTGCCAGCGGCCGAGTCGTCCCCGTTGCTGGTCGAGCTGGCGCGTGACCTGGGCGAGGGCCGGCGGTACCGGCTCCTGCAGCACCTCGCGGTGCAGAGCCCGCAACGCCTCGCGCTGGGCCATCCACGCCTGGGCCGTGCGGGCCGCCTGCGTGTCGACGGCCAGGCGCGTGTGCAGCGCCTCGCGTTCGGCGGCAGTCAGGCGCCCATCGACCAGCGCGTGCAGCGCGGTCTCGTCGGCGGTGGAGGAATCCTGTGTCATCACTTCACTTCAGTCGCTTCAGCGGTACCACGGACGCCGGCGCCGGGCCGGCCTCCATCAATTCGCGCAAGCGGGCCCGGGCGCGCGACAGGCGCGACATCACGGTGCCCACCGGCGTGCCCATCATCCGGGCCACGTCCTCGTATCCCAGGTCCTGCAATGTCACCAGCAGCAGCACCTCGCGTTGTTCATCCGGCAGCCGCAACAGGCAGCGCTGCAGGTCGATGGCCTGCTCGGGTGCCGACGGCGGTGCGGCGAGCTCCTGCGCCACGTCGTCGATGTCCACCCGGCGCCCCTGCTGCCGCATCGCGCGCCGCGCGCCGTCGATGAACAGGTTGTGCATCACCGTGAACAGCCAGGCCCGCAGGTCGCTGCCCGCTTTCCACAGTTGCCACCGGTCGCAGGCCCTCTCGAGCGTGTCCTGCACCAGGTCGTCGGCGGCCCAGGTGTCCCCCGTCAGTGCGCGCGCATAGCGTCGCAATTGCGGGATCTGGGCTTCGAGGTCGGCGGCCTGGAGCGGCATCGGCAGAGCCTAACGCATGAGCCTGCTCCCGTCAGCCCCTCAGGGGCGGGCCAGGTGCCAGACGTTGTTCACGCCATCGCCCGTGCGGTCCCCCGGCTTTGCGTCCTTGGCCCAGTAGTACACCGGCTTGCCCTTGTAGGCCCACTGGCGGCTGCCGTCGTCGCGGGTGACGGCAGACCAGTCGCCCGAGCCGGTGTCGCCGGACTTGGCCATCAACGGCGGCCAGTTGGTCGCGCAGGGGCCGTTGCAGGCTGATTTGCCGGTCGTGTCGCGGTCGAACGTGTACAGCGTCATGCCATTGGGGCCGACCAGGACGCCGTCGGCCACCTTGGCTGGGGCCGTCCCCATCATGCTGGACATGCTCGAACAGGCGCCCAGGACCAGCGTGGACAGCAGGATGGGCAGGGCGCGTGCAAGGGGGGAGGTGGACATGCGGGTTCTCCTGGGGTGGTCCTCACCCACATGAACGCCGCGGCAGGGCGGTTTATTCCGCCCGCCCCACACGGATCAGCGCTGGCGGCTCTTCATCGCCCGTTCGACTTCCCGCTTGCCCTCCCGGTCGCGGATGGTGTCGCGCTTGTCGTGCTCCGCCTTGCCCTTGGCCAGGGCCATGTCGCACTTGATCTTGCCGGCCTTCCAGTGGAGGTTGATCGGCACCAGGGTGTAGCCCTTCTGCTCGACCTTGCCCACCAGGCGGCGGATCTGTTCCTTGTGCAGCAGCAGCTTGCGGGTGCGCACCGAGTCCGGGTTGACGTGGGTGGAGGCGGTGCGCAGCGGGTTGATCTGCATGCCGATGATGAACAGCTCGCCGTTCTTGATGACCACGTAGCCGTCGGTGAGCTGCACCTTGCCCTCGCGCAGGGCCTTCACCTCCCAGCCTTCGAGCACCATGCCGGCCTCGAACCGCTCCTCGAAGAAGTAGTTGTAGGTGGCTTTGCGGTTCTCGGCGATGGGCTTGGTGCCGTCTTTGTTGTTGGCCATGGGCTGACAGATGGGAGCGCAGGCCGTCTCTACAATCCCGCGGAACCCCGCATTCTGTATGAAAACCGTCCACCGATCCGTGCTGATCTGGTACAGCGCGGACGAGATGTTCAAGCTCGTCACCGACGTGGCGCTGTACCCCCAGTTCCTGCCCTGGTGCGACCACGCCAATGTGCTGGAGGAGGATGCCGATGGCATGAAGGCCGAGGTCGGCATCTCGTTCGGCGGCATCCGGCAGAGCTTCACCACCCGCAACGACCACGTCGCGGGCCGCAAGGTGTCCATGCACCTGCTGGATGGCCCGTTCTCCAGCCTGGAAGGGCGCTGGAACTTCGCCCCGGTGGGCGACGCCAGCCAGCGCGCCTGCAAGGTCGAACTGACGCTCGACTACGGGTTCAAGAACGCGGCCCTGGCCACCGTGGTCGGCCCGGTGTTCGACCGCATCGCCGGCACGCTGGTCGATGCCTTCGTCAAGCGCGCCGAAGAGGTGTACGGATGACGGCCTTGCTGCGGGTCACGGTGGTGCAGTCGCCCGCTCCGCGGGACGTGCGCGAGTGGGAACTCGAATTGCCGGCGGGTTCCAGTGTGGCCGATGCCCTGCGCGCCTGCGGCCTGCCGGCCGATGGCGAGGTGGGCATCTGGGGGCGGCGGACCGAGGCTGCCCAGCTGCTGCGCGACCGCGACCGGGTCGAGCTGTACCGGCCGCTGCTGGTGGATCCGAAGGTGGCGCGCCGGGAGCGGTTCCGGCGCCAGGGGGCGCGGGCCGCGGGCCTGTTCTCGCAGCGCCGCCCGGGCGCCAAGCAGGGCTACTAGCCGGCCTTGCAGTCGCGGGAGATGATCTCCTGCAGGCGCCTGGTCTCGGTGGCGCGGGCCGTGTCGTCCAGGATCTCGCGCTCGCCCTTGTCGTTCACGCGGGCCAGCCGCACGCCCGAATCCAGCGTCGCCTTCGACTCGCGGGCCCGCTTGCAGTTGTCGGCCTGCGCCTCGAGGACCTCGCGCTCCTGGGCCTTCTTCTTCTCGGCGTCGGCGGCCAGGGCCTGCTTGCGCTTCTCTTCCAGTTCACGGTCCTTGCCGCTCACCTTGGGGGCGTTGGCGGCGTTGGCCACCGCCTTCGCCGGCACCGCGCTGGGGGCAGCCGGCGCCTCTTCGACGACGGCGGCGCGCATGCCGGGCTGGCGCAGGATGTTCTTGGCCGGGATGTCGGGCGGGGGCGACTTGTCGCTGAAGACCTTGCGGCCGTCCTTGTCGATCCATTGCCACTGCGCGGTGGCAGCGAGCGGAAGGGCGCCGCAGGCGATGGCCAGGGCAACGGCAAGGGCGCGGGTGGAAGGCATCGGCCGAGTGTAGCCGTGGAGCTCTTCCGCCTCCAATGCCGATGCAGCCTGGCCCCGCGCAGTTCGTCACGGCCATGCAACGGAACAGGGGCAGGGTTAGCCCGAGTGTGGCTCGCTACAATCTGTCTTTTGGAGCACTGACATGCGCCTTCTTGGCAAAGCGCTGACCTTCGACGATGTGTTGCTGGTCCCGGCGTTCTCCCAGGTCCTTCCCAAGGACACTTCCCTCGCGACACGCCTCTCGCGCAACATCACGCTGAACCTGCCTCTGGTGGCAGCGGCGATGGACACCGTGACGGAGGCGCGCCTGGCGATCGCCATCGCGCAGGAAGGCGGCATCGGCATCGTGCACAAGAACCTCACGCCCAAGCAGCAGGCGGCCGAGGTCGCCCGGGTCAAGCGCTACGAATCGGGCGTGCTGCGCGACCCGGTCGTCATCACCCCGTCGCACACGGTGCAGCAGGTGCTCGCCATGCAGGAGCAGTTGGGCATCTCCGGCTTCCCCGTCATCGACGGCGGCAAGGTCGTGGGCATCGTCACCGGCCGCGACCTGCGCTTCGAGACCCGCTACGAGGTGCCGGTCAGCCAGATCATGACCCCGCGCGAGAAGCTGATCACCGTGCGCGAGGGCACCAGTGCGGCCGAGGCCAAGGCGCTGCTGAACAAGCACAAGCTCGAGCGGCTGCTGGTGCTGGGCGAAGGCTTCGAGCTCAAGGGCCTGATCACCGTCAAGGACATCACCAAGCAGACCAGCTTCCCCAATGCCGCGCGCGACGCCTCGGGCCGCCTGCGCGTGGGCGCCGCCGTCGGCGTGGGCGAGGGCACCGAGGAGCGCGTGGAGGCGCTGGTCAAGGCCGGCGTCGACGTCATCGTGGTCGACACCGCGCACGGGCACAGCAAGGGCGTGATCGAGCGGGTGCGCTGGGTCAAGCAGACCTATCCGGAAGTCGATGTGATCGGCGGCAACATCGCCACCGGCTCGGCGGCACGGGCGCTCGTGGAGGCCGGCGCGGACGCGGTCAAGGTGGGCATCGGTCCGGGCTCGATCTGCACCACCCGCATCGTGGCCGGCGTCGGCGTGCCGCAGATCACGGCCATCGACAACGTGGCGACGGCGCTGCAGGGCAGCGGCGTGCCGCTGATCGCCGACGGCGGCATCCGCTACTCGGGCGACATCTCCAAGGCCATCGCGGCCGGTGCCAGCACCGTGATGATGGGCGGGATGTTCGCCGGCACTGAAGAGGCGCCCGGCGAGATCGTCCTGTACCAGGGCCGCAGCTACAAGAGCTACCGTGGCATGGGCTCCATCGGCGCCATGCAGCAGGGCAGTGCCGACCGCTACTTCCAGGAAGCGACCACCGGCAATCCCAACGCCGACAAGCTGGTGCCTGAGGGCATCGAGGGCCGCGTGCCCTACAAGGGCTCGCTCGTGTCCATCGTGTTCCAGATGGCCGGCGGTGTGCGGGCCAGCATGGGTTACTGCGGCTGCGCCACCATCGAGGACATGCGCAACAAGGCCGAATTCGTCGAGATCACGGCGGCCGGCATCCGCGAGAGCCATGTGCATGACGTGCAGATCACCAAGGAAGCGCCGAACTACCGCGCCGAGTAGTCCCCGACCACACCCAGAAAAGGGCCAGAATTTCTGGCCCTTTTTCATTCTGCGGACTACAATCTGGTCCGATTTAGCTCCAGTCGAGCCAGAATTGTGCAAACGGTCCCCATCCACCAGGCCAAGAGCCAGCTCTCCGAACTGATCCGTGCGGTCGAGCAAGGCGAGGAGGTCGTGCTCACGCGCCATGGCAAGCGCGTGATCCGTCTCATCAAGGAGCCCGAAACCGAGCAGCCGAGCATCGAGGCGCGCCGGCAGGCCATCCTGGCCGAGCTGGAGGCGCTGCGCGGCAAGGTTGGCCGCGGCCAGCCCGGCTTCGCCGAATTCTGGGACGAGCACAAGCGCGAACGTGACGCGCGGGGCGGGACCGCGACCGACGATCCGGAGGGCACCCATGCTCGTGGTTGACGCCTCCGCCTTCGCCAGCTGGGCCTTCCCGGACGAGACCGGCGACAAGGTCTCGCAGTCCCTGATCCGCGTTGTGACCGAGGAGGAGAGCGCCACCAGCGCCGCGATCTTCCCGCTGGAGGCGATGCACGCGGCGGGCCGCGCCCTGGCGCGCGGTCGGTTCAGCCCCAGCGCCCACCAGCACGTGCTGCGGCTGCTCAGCCGGTTGCCGGTGGCGCTGGCGCCCCTGCGGGTGTCGCCGCTGGAGTTCTGGACCTGGTCGCAGTCGCTGGACCTCACCCCCTCGGACGCCGCCTACCTGAAGGTGGCGGTCGACCTCAAAGCACCCCTGGTCACGATGGACCGCGCCCTGCAGCGCGCGTGCCTGAAGCTGGACCACCCCCTGATCACCGACCTGGCCTGACACATGCAACACGACAAGATCCTCATCCTCGACTTCGGCTCCCAGGTCACGCAGCTGATCGCGCGCCGCGTGCGCGAAGCCCACGTGTACTCGGAGGTCCATCCCTGCGACGTCAGCGACGCCTGGATCCGTGACTACGCGGCCGATGGCCGCCTGAAGGGCGTCATCCTGTCCGGCAGCCACGCCAGCGTCTACGAGGAGACCACCGACAAGGCCCCGCAGGCCGTCTTCGAGCTGGGCGTGCCGGTGCTGGGCATCTGCTACGGCATGCAGACCATGGCGCACCAGCTGGGCGGCAAGGTGGAAAGCGGCCACAAGCGCGAATTCGGCTTTGCCTCCGTGCGCGCCCGCGGCCACACCGCGCTGTTCAAGGACATCGCCGACCGCACCACCGCGGAAGGCCACGGCATGCTCGACGTCTGGATGTCGCACGGCGACAAGGTCGTCGAGATGCCACCCGGCTTCAAGCTGATGGCCTCCACCGAGAGCTGCCCAATCGCCGGCATGGCCGACGAGGCGCGCCGGTTCTACGCGGTGCAGTTCCATCCCGAGGTGACGCACACGGTGCAGGGCCGGGCCATCCTGGAGCGCTTCGTCCTGGGCATCTGCCAGGCCAGGCCGGACTGGGTGATGCGCGACCACATCGCCGAGGCAGTGGCGGCCATCCGCGAGCAGGTGGGCGACGAGGAGGTGATCCTGGGCCTGTCCGGCGGCGTCGATTCCTCCGTGGCCGCGGCCCTCATCCACCGCGCCATCGGTGACCAGCTGACCTGCGTCTTCGTCGACCACGGCCTGCTGCGCCTGAACGAGGGCGACATGGTGATGGACATGTTCGCGGGCAAGCTGCACGCCAAGGTGGTGCGGGTCGACGCCAGCGAGCTGTTCCTCGGCAAGCTGGCCGGGGTGAGCGACCCCGAGGCCAAGCGCAAGATCATCGGCGGCCTCTTCGTCGACGTCTTCAAGGCCGAGGCGGCCAGGATCAAGCAGACCCACTCGCGCCACGTGGCCTGGCTGGCCCAGGGCACCATCTATCCCGACGTCATCGAGTCGGGCGGCGGCAAGAACAAGAAGGCCGTCACCATCAAGAGCCACCACAACGTCGGCGGCCTGCCCGAGCAACTCGGCCTCAAGCTGCTGGAGCCGCTGCGCGACCTCTTCAAGGACGAAGTGCGCGAACTCGGTGTGGCGCTGGGCCTGCCGCCGGAGATGGTGTACCGCCACCCGTTCCCGGGCCCCGGGCTGGGCGTGCGCATCCTGGGCGAGGTGAAGAAGGAGTACGCCGACCTGCTGCGGCGTGCCGACGACATCTTCATCCAGGAACTGCGCAATTTCCGCGACGAGCACACCGGCAAGACCTGGTACGACCTCACCAGCCAGGCGTTCACGGTCTTCCTGCCGGTCAAGAGCGTTGGCGTCATGGGCGACGGCCGCACCTACGACTACGTGGTGGCGCTGCGGGCCGTGCAGACCAGCGACTTCATGACGGCCGACTGGGCCGAGCTGCCCTACGCGCTGCTCAAGAAGGTGTCCAGTCGCATCATCAACGAGGTGCGCGGCATCAACCGCGTCACCTACGACGTGTCGAGCAAGCCGCCCGCGACGATCGAGTGGGAGTGAACGCATCACCGTGATGCGAAAACGGCGCCGGTGCGCCGCCGCCGGGGCGCTACAGTCCGGACGAGGAGATCCGCGATGTACATGCCCCCGCAGTTCGTGGCCAAGGACCAGGCGGCCGCCGTCGCCCTGATGCGCGCGCACCCCTTCGCCAGCCTGATCACGTGCGACGACGACGGCCTGCCGTTCGTCACCCACCTGCCGCTGCACCCGGAGGCGGGCGCGGGCGGGCTGGTGCTGTGGGGCCACGTGGCCAAGCCCAATCCCCAGTGGCGCCACCTGCAGGCGCGCCCGCGTGCCGTCGCCACCTTCCTGGGGCCGCATGCCTACCTCTCGCCGCAGGTCTATCCCGATTTGCAGCGGGTGCCGACCTGGAATTACCTGGCGGTGCACTGCACCGTCCAGGCCCGGCTGGTAGAGGACGAGGACGGCAAGGATGCCCTGCTCAAGAAGCTGATCGGCGTCCACGAACCCGCATACGCGCAGCAGTGGCAGGGGCTGGATCCCGGGTTCGCCCGCAAGATGCTGGCCGGCATCGTGGGCTTCGAACTGCGCGTGACCGACCTGCAATGCAAGATCAAGCTCAACCAGCACCGGCCCGAAGCCCATGCGAAGCAGCACGCGGCCTACGCCGCCGGCGGCGAGCAGGAGAGGGCGCTGGCCGGCTGGATGGAGCGCCTCGGAATGGTGGAGGGTCACTGAGATGCGCGCAATCCTCGGCCTGGCGGGCCTGCTCGTGGCGGTCGTCATCGTCGGCCTGCTGGCGAAGAAGCAGCTGACAACCGTGGCCGCGCCCGCGAGCGCGCCGGCGGCCAGCGCGGTGGCCGGTGCGCCGGTTCCCTCCGGCCCGCCCCGGCAGCAGGTCGAGCAGGTCCGGCAGTCCGTCGACGCGTTGATGCAGGCGGCGCCGCGCACGGTGCCGGGCGACAACCAGTAGCCGCCGTGGACGATCCGGCCTTCATGCGGCTCGCGCTGGAACAGGCGCGGCAGGCGCAAGCGGCCGGCGAAGTGCCGGTGGGCGCGGTGGTCGTGCGCGACGGGCAAGTCATCGGACGCGGGTTCAACCGGCCGGTCGGCGCCCACGACCCGACCGCCCACGCCGAGATCATGGCGCTGCGCGAGGCGGCCGAGGCGGTCGGCAACTACCGCCTGGACGGCTGCGACCTCTACGTCACCCTCGAACCCTGCGCCATGTGCAGCGGCGCCATGCTGCATGCGCGCTTGCGCCGCGTCGTGTTCGGCGCCCACGACCCCAAGACGGGCGTGGCCGGCTCCGTCCTCGACCTGTTCGCCGAGCGGCGGCTGAACCACCGCACGCAGGTCGAAGGCGGGGTGCTCGCCGACGACTGCGGCCGCCTGCTCGCGGACTTCTTCGCCTCCCGGCGGGCGCAGGCGCGCGTGGCTATGCAGCCCGTGCGCGAGGACGCCGTCCGCACGCCCGACGAGCGTTTCGCCGACCTGCCGGGGTATCCGTGGTCGCCGCGCTACGTGAGCGACCTGCCGTCGCTCGCCGGCTTGCGCCTGCACTACCTCGACGAGGGCCCGGCGGGCGCGTCCGTCACCTGGCTGTGCCTGCACGGCAATCCGTCCTGGAGCTACCTGTACCGCAAGATGATTCCGGTGTTCCTGGCCGAGGGGCACCGCGTGGTCGCGCCCGACCTGCCCGGCTTCGGGCGCAGCGACAAGCCCAAGAAGCAGGCCGCGCACCGGTTCGGCTGGCACCGGCAGGTGCTGCTCGACCTGGTCGAGCGGCTCGACCTGCGCGACGTCGTGCTGGTCGTGCAGGACTGGGGCGGGCTGCTGGGACTGACGCTGCCGATGGAGGCGCCGCAGCGCTATCGCGGCCTGCTGGTGATGAACACCCTCCTGGCGACCGGCGACGCATCGTTGTCGCCCGGCTTCCTGGCCTGGCGCGAGATGTGCGCCCGCAACCCCGAGTTCGACGTGGGCCGCCTGTTCGCGCGCGGCAACCCGCAGATGACGCCGCAGGAATGCGCCGCCTACGATGCGCCGTTCCCCGATCGCGGCCATCGCGCGGCCCTGCGCGCCTTTCCCCCGCTGGTGCCGGACGCGCCCGATGCCGAGGGCGCCGCGGTCTCGCGCGCGGCCCGCGACTTCTGGCGCGAACGCTGGAACGGCCGCAGCCTGATGGCGATCGGCCGGCAGGACCCGGTGCTGGGCTTGCCCGTGATGCAAGCGTTGCGGACCGACATCCGCGGCTGCCCCGAACCGATGATCCTCGACGAGGCCGGCCACTTCGTGCAGGAGCACGGCGAGCCGATCGCGAGGAGGGCGGTGGGATACTTCCGCCCGTGACCAAGCAGCACATCTATATCTATTCCCCGTCCAGCGCCGTTCGCGACAAGCCCGCCGTGCGGCGCGGCATCCAGCGGCTGCGCGCCATGGGCCACGAAGTGGAGGTCGACACCGCGGCCTTCGCCACCCACATGCGGTTCGCCGGCGACGACGAGGCCCGGCTGGCCGCCATCGACCGGGCCTGCGCCAGCGGCGCCGACATCGCGATCATCACGCGCGGCGGCTACGGCCTCACCCGCCTGCTGCCCCGCATCCGCTACAAGGCCGTGGCCAAGGCCATCGACAAGGGCACGCGGTTCGTCGGCCTGAGCGACTTCACGGCCTTCCAGTCCGCGGTGCTCGCCGAGACCGGACGGGTCACCTGGGCCGGCCCGGCGATCGGCGAGGACTTCGGGGTCGAGGGCGATCCCGACGACATCATGCAGGCCTGCTTCGACGACCTGGCCAGCGGCCAGGGCGAGGGCACCGGCTGGCAGCTGCCGGCGGCCGAGCGCAGCGACACCTTCCGCACCGTCGAGGGCGTGCTGTGGGGCGGCAACCTGGCCATCCTGGCCACCCTGGCCGGCACGCCCTGGCTGCCCAAGGTCAAGGGCGGCGTGCTGTTCATCGAGGACGTGCACGAGCACCCCTACCGGGTCGAGCGCATGCTCACGCAGTTGCTCTACGCGGGCGTGCTGGGGCAGCAGAAGGCCATCGTGTTCGGCCACTTCACCAACTACAAGCCGGTGCCGCACGACAAGGGCTTCCGGCTCAAGACCGTGATCGACTGGCTGCGCACGCAGGTCAAGGCGCCCGTGCTCACCGGGCTGCCGTTCGGGCACGTTCCGACCAAGGTGCTGTTGCCCGTCGGGGCCAAGGTGCACCTGGCGGTGGAGGGGCGGGACGCCTTCGTGCTGTGGGGGCACCGGCACTGACCGGCGCGGGCCGGTCAGCCGACCAGCGGACTGGGGCGGGAGGCCAGGCTGCCGGGCAGCAGGCCCTGGAAGAGATCGGTGATGGCCTCGATCCGCTCGCGGGCCACGACTTCGCCGTGCATGGCCGCCAGGGCGCCCATCAGGTCGCCGCGCAGGTACCACAGGCCCTGGATGTCCCCGGCATAGCGGATGCGGCGCGTCAGCTGGGGAAAGCGCTTGGGACCGGTGTCATCCAGCAGGTCCAGCATGGACTCGCGGATGTCCTCGATGCCGCAGTCCAGCGTCGATTGGCTCGGCTCTTGGGGGTGACCCAGAAGGCCGTAAATGCTGCCTAGGGGTGACTTGAGCCAGCGCATGTGTCCTTTTTGTTCCCGGCCGAACAATCCTGCAAACAGAAGTGACAAGGTAGGTGCAGTCGACGGCTGAGGCAAGCCGATCAAGTGACGGAATTCACATCGACTCCCTCGGTGACCCGACAAGTTGGTAACGAAACGTCCAAGGCTGCGTTTCCTTGCGGGTTCTCACCTAGTTCCGGTGGGCCGTTGGCGCCTTGGCACCGTCGCTGGGAGCGCCCAGGGGGTGACTTGCCACAGAAAGAAGTCGCGCCGATAATTGCGATGGAAAGGAACCGGCCGTGACCACACTCCTCGCACCCGTCGCCGACACGGCGGCCGCCGCTGCCGTGTTGACCAAGGCCAGCCTGCGGTCGGCCGAATTGCTGGGGCTCAGTCGCGCGTCCCTGGCCAAGGTGGTCGGGGTCAGCCAGGCCACCGTGTCGCGCATGGCCGCCGGCGAACGCCAGTTCGAACTCGGCAGCAAGCCGGCGGAACTCGCCGCCTTGCTGGTGCGGGTGTACCGCTCGCTCGATGCTCTGGTGGGCAACAGCGAGCGCCACCGGCGGCTCTGGATGACGACCTACAACCAGGCCTTCAACCAGAGCCCGCGCGAGGCCATCGAGACGGTCGACGGCCTGACCCGCGTGGTCCGCTACCTCGACGGCGCCCGCGCGCTCGTATGACGGCCGGCGGGTGGGACGCCGCCTGGTTCGGCTCCGCAGCCACCGTCCGGCGCGAGCTGTGGCGGGGCGTCGAGGCCCAGCACCAGGTGGCCACCATGCGGCTGGTGGACGACCTGCACGAGCAGGACCTGCTGGAACAGGTGCTCGAGGCCAGCAAGCCGCCCCTGCCACCGGGCTGCGCCGGCTTGCCCTACCTGCTGGCCACGCCGTTCCGCTACGCGTCGCCCTGGCCCTCGCGGTTCCGCAGTGCCGACGAGCCGGGTGCCTGGTACGGCGCCGACGACCCCGAGACGGTGGCCGCCGAGCTGGCCTACTGGCGCTGGCGGTTCTTCACCGACTCCGACGGGCTGCGCGACGAGCAACTGGTGACCGAGCACACGTTCTTCCTGGCCACGTTCAGCGGCCCCGAGCTCGACCTGACCGTTGCGCCCTGGGCGGAGAACCGGCCGGCCTGGCGGCATCCGCGGGACTATGGCGCCTGCCAGGACCTGGCGCGTGCCGTGCGCCGCCGGCAACCGCCTGCCGCCGCCGCCATCCGCTACGAGTCCGCGCGGCGTGAAGCGGGCCTGTGCCAGGTCGTGTTCGATCCGGCGTGCCTGCGGCTCGAGCGGCCGGACGCGCAGCAGACCTGGATCTGCAAGACGACAGCCGAACGGGTCCTGCTGGTCCATGGACCGGACCGGCTGGAGTTCCTGCCGGCGCAGGACTAGCGTTCCCCGGCGCTCGCCTTGCGGGCGTAGAAGGCGGACACCTCGTCGATCTCGGCATCCGTCATGGCGCGCACCACGTTGCGCATCTGGGCCTGGGAGTCATTGCGGCGCTCGCCCTTGCGGAATGCCAGCAGCTGGGCCACCAGGTAGTCCTTGGGCATGCCCTCGATCCAGGGCGCGCCGAGCTTCTGGTCGACGCCGCCGTGGCAGGAGATGCAGGGAGCGATGTTGCGCAGCGGCGCGCCCACGCGCACCAGCGCCGGCAGCGATTCGTCGTAGGTGGTCGGCGCCGTACGGGCCTTCGGCAGGTAGGCGTAATAGGCCGCCAGGTCGGCGATGTCGCGCTCGGACAGGTTCTTCGCCAGCGCCTCCATGATGGGGCTGGCGCGCTTGCCGGCCTTGTAGTCTTCGAGCTGCTTGATGACGACCTCGGGGTACTGGCCGGCCAGGTTGGGCGCGCTCGAACCGCTCATGCCTTGTGCCCCGTGGCACATCGTGCAGTTCAGGGCCAGCGTCGCGCCGCGGCCGACCGCGGTCGACCCGGCGGCGCGGACCATGCTGCGCTCGAGCACGACATTCGTGGCCTGCGGGACGTTGGCGGCCCCGGCGGGACTGGTCCCGCCCCATGTCGACGGAACGCCCGCCGCCCGGCAGATGCTGGCCCACAGCCCCTGGGCCGTGAAGTCACCGTGCACCGACGGCAACCAGACGAAGCCCACCAGGACCGACAGCACGGTGAGCGTCACGAGCGACACGACGCTCCACCGGATCCAGGGGTTGCGCCAGGAAGACGGACCCGCCTCGTGCATCAGCGGCTCCCGATCGGGATGACGGGCACCGAAGCCTCCTTCAGCGAGGCCAGCTGCACGATGGGGTAGCCGTAGTTGACCACCGTCAGGCCGATCATCATGGCGATCCAGAGGCCGAAGCTGTTGAGGGCAGCGGGTGTGCGGGCCGCAGGATGCGCAGCCCGGCTGAAGGTGAACGGCTCGACGACGGTTGCCCGGCGCTTCGAGGCCGTCGCCAGGATGTACACCAGCAGGATGCCCGAGACGAGCAGGATGAAGCCGCCGATGGCCGACATGGTCACGGTCCAGGCCTGCGGCTGCAGGGCAGGGTGGGTGTAGTCGTAGTAGGCCATGCGGCGCGGCGCGCCCAGCAGGCCCACCAGGTGCCAGGGCATGGACAGGACCATCATGCCGATGAACCAGCTCCAGACCTGGGCCTTGACGAGCTTCGCGGGCAGGGGCGCACACCCCGTGAGTTGCGGCCAGAGTTCATACGCCGCCATGAAGTACATCAGGACGATGGCGCCGCCGAAGATCAGGTGGAAGTGCCCGGTGACCCACTGCGTGTTGTGCACCGTCTCGTTGAGCTGCATGCTCATGTTGATGATGCCGCCGGCGCCGCCGAAGCCCAGCATGACAAAGGAGAAGGTGACGGCCAGCATCATCGGGTTGTCCCAGGGCAGCGCCTTGACCCAACCGAATGGCCCGCGCCCGCCGCGCAGCCGCCCGGCGATCTCCACCGAGGCGACGATGGTGAACACCGTCAGCAGGGTCGGCACCGACACCATGGCCGTCATGGCCGCGTGCACGAACTTGAACCCGGCGCCGACCTGCGGGTCGGCGAACAAATGGTGGATGCCGATCGGCATCGAGAACACCAGGAACAGCACGAAGGCCACGCGTCCCATGGTGTCGCTGTAGAGGCGGCTGCCGATGGCGCGCGGCACGATGGTGTAGAACACGATGTAGGTCGGCATCAGCCAGAAGTACACGATGGCGTGCAGCGTCCAAGAGAAGAAGACCCGCGCCAGGCCGGCGTTGATGGTGTCGGTCAGGCCCAGCGAGGCCGGCAGGATCAGGACCAGCACCTCGATCGCCGCGCCGAGCGACGTCCAGGCCCAGAGGTAGGCGCCGGCGACGTTGCCGAACATCGCCAGCGGCACGGCCACGCCCGGGTTGTCCTTCTTCCAGGCGCGCAGGTTGATCGACATCAGCGCCACCCAGATCCAGGAGCCGACGACCACCAGCACCACGCCGATGTAGTAGAGCGGGCTGGCCAGCATCGGTGGATAGAAGGTGTACAGCACCGAGGCCTTGCCGATGCCCATGGTGACCGCCGCGAGGACGGTGCCGGCGATCACCAGCCAGTAGCCGGCCCAGGCCCAACGCATCCCGACCAGTGGGCGCTTCAGGGCCAGCTCCGTCACGGCGTAGCCGAAGCCCATCGCGACCAGGGTTGGCATCACGTAGGCCATCACGGTGCCATGCGCCGTCACCGACCGGTAGTAGTGCTCGGGGTTGTTGACCCAGGCGGACAGCGGGCTGCGCACGAACATCTGCCAGGCGCCGAGCGCCAGCGCGCCCAGGAACGCGACGAATGCGACCGAGAAATGCGCCAGCACCAGCTTCCTAGCGTTGAACACAGCTCAACCTTTCGCCACCGCGGGCCTTGGACAGGAACTCCTCGGGCGGCAGGATCTGCACGCGCCCCCACATGGCTTCGTGCCCGGTGCCGCAGTACTCGTGGCAGGGCATCAGCTGTTCGCCGGTGCGCCGGAAGGTCGTCGTGAAGGTGGCCACGAAGCCCGGGATCAGCATGGTGTTGGCGTTGGTGCGGCCGACGACGAAGCCGTGGATGGCGTCGGTGGCGGTGCCCCGGAAGGTCACGGGCATGTCGGCCGGCACGACGATGCACTGGGGCTCGAACGAGTACTGCTGCGCGATCAGGCGCACCACCACCTTGCCGTCCGCGCCCAGCGTCGTGCCCAGGTTCGACTCGACGAATTCGCCCTTGATGTGCACGGTGCGCACGTCGATGGTCTCGACCCGTGAGGGCGGCATCGCCGCCCAGTGCAACCCGGTGACCACCATCACCAGCACCAGCAGCGCGGTGATGGCCATGACCACCCACGCCCAGCGGCGCTCGGCGGCCACGGCGATGGCTTCGGAGGCGTGGCCGTCGCTAGGCGAGGGGGGCAGGGTGGCGCTCACTGGACGGCGCCCCGCGGCAAGTAGACGACCAGGTAGAAGATGACGTAGAGGGCCACCACGATGGCCGTGGCGACGCCGGCGACGGCGAAGGCGCCCGACGGGCCCGCGCCCACGATCTCATCCACCCGGCGATCGTCGGCGTCCTGCCGTTCGGATTCGGTGTCGGTGTCCGCCATGGGCGCCTTCATTCCGGTAGCAGCTTGCGCAGGTCGTTCGCCTGCGCAGGTGTGACGGGCGTGCCGCTGTTCTCCCAGGCCACCCGGATGTAGGTGACGACGGCCGCCACCTCGTTGTCGCCCAGGATGTGGCTGAACGGCGGCATGCCATGCGGCCGCGGGTTCTTCCGGGTGCCCGGCGCGTAGCCGCCGTTGAGCACCATGCGGATCGAGTTCACCGGCGAGGCCATCGTGATCGACTGGTTGCCGGCCAGCGGCGGGAAGGCCGGTGGGTGCCCCTTGCCCTCGTCGCCGTGGCACATCGCGCACTGGGCTGCGTAGACCTTGCGCCCCAGTTCCATCACGGCGGGGTTGACCAAGCGTGCCTGGCTGGTGGGCGGCGGCTCCGAGTCGCGCTGGGGTAGGGCCTTCAGGTACACGGCCATGGCCCGCACGTCCTCGTCGGTGAGGTATTGGAGGCTGTTGTAGACCACCTCCGCCATGGGCCCGTAGGTCGTTCCCCGATGCGAGACGCCCACCTGCAGCAGGTCGGTGATGTCCTTGATGTCCCAGTTGCCCAGGCCGGCCTCCCGGTTGGACGTGAGCGAGGGGGCGTACCAGTTCTGGTTGGGGATCATCCCGCCTTCGAAGGCCCGCGACTCGCTGGAGCCACCCAGCACGTTGATGGCGGTGTGACACATCGCGCAGTGCCCCAGGCCCTGCACCAGGTAGGCCCCGCGGTTCCATTCGGCCGATTGCCGCGGGTCCGGGACGTATTCGCCTTCCTTGAAATAGAGCGTCCGCCAGCCCAGCAGCAGGTCGCGGTTGTTGAACGGGAACTTCAACTCGTGCGGCCGGTTCGCCTGCCGCACCGGCGGCACCGACATCAGGTAGGCGTAGATGGCATCCGAATCGGCCCGCGTGACCTTGGTGTACGAGGCGAACGGCATCGCCGGGTAGAGCAGGGTGCCGTCGCGCGAGACGCCGGTGTGCATCATCCGGTAGAACTCGTCCGGGCTCCACTTGCCGATGCCGCTCTCGTCGTCGGGAGTGATGTTGGGGACGAACAGGGCGCCGAAGGGCGTCGGCATTGCACGGCCGCCGGCGAACGCCTTGCCGTTCGGTTCGGTGTGGCAGGCCACGCAGTCGCCGGCGCGGGCCAGGTACTCGCCGCGGTTGATCACCTGGGTCGTCGCGTTCGGGGCTGCGGCGCCGCCCGGCTGGCCCGGCAGCTCGCCCGGCCGCAGCCAGAACAGCACCGTCGTGCCCAGGGCCAGCAGGACCACCAGCGCGAGCACCATGCGCACGAGCAGGCCCTGGCGGGTCATCGCTGGCTCCCGCAGGCCAAAGGCATGCGCACGAGGTTGGACGACTCGGGCGACGGATCCTTGGGGGCCGCCTGCTGCGACAGCCACGCGGCGACGGCCGTGATGTCGGTGTCGGACAGCCGGCTGGCGATGCGCTTCATGCAGTCGGGCTCCGCGGCGTGCCGTTCGCCGACCCGCCAGCGGGTGAGCTGGGCTACGATGTAGGTCGCGCGCAAGCCCACGAGTCCGGGAATCCCCGGTTCCATGCCGGTCAGTCCGGCCCCATGGCAGGCAACGCAGGCCGGGACGCCCTTGCCCGCATCGCCTGCAGTCGCGAGCGCCTGGCCGCGGGCGGTGGCGCTCGCGTCGGCAGCCGCGGCTTCCCTGGGCGCGAACGGCGGCCGCAGTTTCGAGAAATGCTCGGCCATCTCCCGCAGGTAGCTGTCAGGCAGGTAGGCCAGCAAGTAGTTCATCGGCGGGTAGCGCCGTGTCCCGTCCCGAAAGGCCACCAGCTGGTTATAGAGGTAGCCCGCCGGCTTGCCTGCGATGCGCGGGAAGTAGCCGTTGTTCGTCCCCTGGCCGCTCTGGCCATGGCAGGTCACGCAACCCTGGACCCGCGCCTCGATCGAATCGACGTCCTTGAACGCGGGCACGGCATCGGACTGCGCGGAGCCGATGCCAGGCAGGGCCGCCAGCAGTCCGACGATGAGAACCACCTGCAACCTGGTCATGGTGGAAGTGCCCGGGGAGGGACGCCGAGCATAGGGCTTCTGCGCGCGTTCGTGGAGACGCGAATGCCCGGGCGGCCGCATGTCCTGGCTCTGCGGGCTGCCACCGGATGCGAGCTGATGGTGCCAACCGTTCAGGTCACCACGCTTTTCCGGCGCCTCAGGATCGCTGGCGGCGGCCCGCCAACAAGGGTCAGCCTTGTGGACTTGTGGCGTGTCGAAGCTCAGCTCGAGCGTGGTGCAGGACAGTCCAGGCCCCCGTCAGGGCGAGGCCGCCCATGACGGCGGCGACCAGCAGGTCTGGCCAGGCGCTGCCGGTGCCGAACACGCCCCACGCGGCGAGCAGGACAGCCACGTTTCCGAGCGCGTCGTTGCGCGAACAGATCCAGACGGACCGCATGTTCGCGTCACCAGTCCGGAACCGGTACAGCATGAGCGCCACGCCGGCGTTGACCGCCAGAGCGGCAAAGCCGACCATGCCCATGGTCGCCGGCTCCGGCGCAGTGCCAGCCTGCAGGCTCCAGAGCGTGCGAGCCAGGACGAAGATGCCGAACGCGCCCATGCAGGTGGCCTTGAACAGGGCTGCCTGAGACCGCACGGTGGATGCCATGCCCAGCACGAAGAGGGACAGGCCATAGTTGGCCGCGTCTCCGAAGAAATCTATGGAGTCGGCCATCAGCGAGACCGACCCGGAGCTCCAGGAAGCGCCGAGCTCCACGATGAACATCAGGGCGTTCAGACCCAGTGCGACCCACAGGGCCTTGCGATACCGCGGGTCGACCGTCGGTGCAGAACAGGAAGAGTTGGAGCAGCAGCTTGAGGACATCGGGAGCCAGGGGTTTGTCTTTGTGGGACGATTGGAAACCCTGTAGCAGGTAGAGGGTCAAGCGATGGGGATTCCATGAAGATCGGCGAACTTGCCGCCCAAGCTGGCTGCGATGTGCAGACGGTGCGGTTTTACGAGCGGGAGGGCATCCTCGAAGAGCCTGCGCGAACCTCGTCGGGCTACCGCATCTATGACAAGCGCCACCTCACTCGGCTGAGCTTCATTCGGCACCTGAGGTCGCTGGACATTCCGCTCCCGGAGGTGCGGGAGCTGCTGGCGTTTGCTGCGGCGCCTGACCAGTCCTGCAGCGCGGTCGACGGCCTCCTGGACGGGCACATCGCGCTGGTGAGGAACCGCATCCAGGCGTTGAGGGCGCTCGAGAAGCAGTTGGTGGCATTGCGCAAGACCTGCGACGGCGACTCCTCGCACCCGTGCGCCATCCTGGAATCGTTCATGTCGGCGGCCGAACAGCACGCGTGCGCTTGTCATGCGCCGGCGACGAAATTGCCGTAGCAGTCAAAGCTGTCAGGAGGGCAGTTTCCAAGCGCGAGCGGCTCCGGCAGCGGCCCGTTGGCCCTAGGGACGTGCGATCGTGATTTTACATAATGCACATCGTATCTACCTAGATGGATCAACTCATCGGGGAGCCTTTACCCGGCCGGCCCAGCCCAGTCTAGGTCCCGGCAGCCTGGATCCCGCTCACCAGGTCCCCTTCGGCTTCTGGCTGCGGATCTGGGCGGCGATCAGGTCGGCGGCATCCTGCCGGCCCACCCGCAGCGCGAAGTCGCTCGCCGTCATCCCGAGCTGATTCTTCATCGCGGTGTCGGCGCCGGCGTCCAGCAGCAGCTTCACGCCCGCGGTCGATCCGTACATCGCCGCCATCATCAGCGGCGTGGTCCCGTTCGGCGACTCCGCATCGATAAAGGCATGGTTCTCCAGCAGCAGGTCCATGATCTCCAGCTGGCCGCTGGTGGCCGCGTAATGCAGCGGCGCCCAGCCCGGCTTGTTGACGTCGGCGCCGCGCGCGATGAGCTGGCGCACCATCTCGGTCTGGCCCTTGAGGGCCGCCATCATCAACGGGCTCTCGTCCTGGGCGTTGCGTGCCTCCACGTTGGTCTGCGGCGACGCCAGGATGGCCTGGGCGGCTTTCAGGGACGGCTCCCGCAAGGCCAGGAACAGGCCGTGCAGGCCGTCCGGGCTGGGCGTGTTGGGGTCGAACCCGCGCTGCAGGAGCGCCTTGATGGTGGACGGATCGTCGCGCTTGATGGCCACGAAGAAATCGTCGTACGACCCGGCCAGCGCCGCAGAAACCTGCAGCACGACAGCCAGATACAGCGACAACTTCAAGTACTTCTTCATCTTGACGACCTTAAGCGACGCTTAGCCAAAAATCTCATCTGTGATAGGTAGATAGGGAAAACAGTTCATGAACTTTCTCAAGCCAGCACGCCCGGGAACAGGCGCTCGAAATTGAGGCTGGTCTGGGCCGCGACGGTCTCGACCGGCACGCCCCGCACCTCGGCGATCTGGCGGGCGACGTACGGCACGTACGCCGGGTTGTTGGTCTTGCCACGGAACGGCACCGGAGCCAGGTAGGGGCTGTCGGTCTCGATCAGCAGCCGGTCGTCGGGGACGAAGGCGGCCACCTCGCGCAGGTCGGCGGCGTTCTTGAAGGTCACGATGCCGGAGAACGAGACATGGAAGCCTAGATCCAGCGCCGCACGCGCCACCGCCGCCGTCTCGGTGAAGCAGTGGAACACGCCGCCGGCACTGCCCGGCGAGCCGTCCTCGCCCTCCTCCTTCAGGATCGCCAGCGTGTCGGCGGAAGCGGCCCGGGTGTGGATGATCAGCGGCTTGCCGCACTGGCGGGCGGCGCGGATGTGGCGCCGGAAGCGCTCGCGCTGCCATTCCAGGTCGTCCACCGTGCGGCCGCCCTTGCGCTCGTCCATCTGGTAGTAGTCGAGCCCGGTTTCGCCGATGGCGACCACGCGCGGCAGGGCGGCGCGCTGCAGCAGGTCGTCGATCGTGGGGTCGGTGACGCCTTCGTTGTCCGGGTGAACGCCGACCGTGGCCCAGAAGTTGTCGTACTGCAGGGCGAGGGCGTGGACGGTGGCGAATTCCTCCAGCGTGGTGCAGATGCACAGGGCCCGGTCGACCTGGGCCTGCGCCATGGCGGCGCGGATCTCGGTCAACTGGCTGGACAGCTCCGGAAAGCTCAGGTGGCAATGCGAATCGACGAACATCCGCCGATGATGCCAGCGCCCGCGCGGGGCCGGCTCAGATGGTCTGGGTCGGGCGCTCGGATGCCAGGTGGCCGCCGAGGATTTCCTCGATGCGCACCTTCAGCAGCTTGGACTTCTCGTCGGCCGGGAAGCGGACGCCGACGCCCTGGGTGCGGTTGGCCGCGGCCCGCGGCGGCGTCACCCAGGCCACCTTGCCCGCCACCGGGTAGCGCTGCGGGTCTTCCGGCAGCGTGAGCAGCACGTAGACGTCGTCGCCGATCTTGTAGTCGCGGGTGGTGGGAATGAACACGCCGCCGTCGGCGAACAGCGGGATGTACGCCGCGTACAGCGCCGCCTTCTCCTTGATGGCGAGCTGGATGACGCTGGGGCGGGGGGTGGAGGGCGTGCTCATGGGGTGTTCAGCGCGCCGAGTGTAGGGCCGAGCGCGCCCGGCTCACAAGCGCCTCGAGCATGAGGCCGGCGTTGAACGGGTGCTCGGCCGTGCGTTGTTCACGCCCGAGTTCCCGCCACCACGAACCCAGCGCCTCCCAGTTCGCCGGTGCTGGCAGGTCGCCGGCATCGAAGAACCGGGGCTCCGCGCCCGCCCGCAGCGCCACCAGGTCGTGGCAGATCTTCTGCAGGATGTCGATGGCCTGGGCCGGCGAGACGTCGCCAAGCGCCGCTACCTCGCCCCGCGCCACCGCCTTGGGCAGCCGCGACCACTGCTTGGCGTCCCGCCCGCCTCGCGCCAGGGCCAGCGCTTCTTGCGGTCGGCCGCCGGCCGCACGCAGCAGCACGGGCGCATCGGCCGGAGCCACGCCCTCCCCTGCCAGCCAGGCCAGCGCATCCTGCGGCTCGGGCCAGCGCATGGTGTGGCCGAGGCAGCGGCTGCGGATGGTGGGCAGCAGCTGGTGCGCCGCCTCGCTGGCCAGCACGAAGCGCACGTCGCCGGGCGGTTCCTCCAGCGTCTTGAGCAGGGCATTTGCCGTGATGGTGTTCATGCGCTCGGCCGGGTAGACGAGCACCGCCTTGCCGAGTCCGCGCGCGCTGGTGCGCTGGGCAAACTCCACCGCATCACGCATGGACTCGACCCGGATCTCGCGCGAGGGCTTGCGCTTCTTGTCGTCGATCTCGGCCTGCGCCTTCTCCGACAGCGGCCAGCCCAGCGCCTGCATGGCGGTCTCGGGCATCAGCACGCACAGGTCGGCATGGGTGCGCACGTCGATCGCATGGCAGCTGCCGCACTGGCCGCAGGCGCCATCGGCGCTCGGGTGTTCGCACAGCCAAGCCCGCGCCAGCGCCAGCGACAGGTCGTACTGTCCCAGCCCGGACGGCCCGTGCAGCAGCCAGGCGTGGCCGCGCTGCGCCAGCAGCTGCCTTGCCTGGCCGGCGATCCAGGGGGCGGTCACGGCAGCCACCCCCGCTGCCGCACAGCAGCCAGTGCCTGGGCCCAGACCGCTTCGCGCGGCTGGTCGGCCTGCAGGCGGGCGAACCGTGCCGGCTCGGCCTCGGCGCGCTCGGCATAGCCCTGGGCCACGCGCTGGAAGAACGCCAGCGGCTGCGACTCGAACCGGTCGGGCGCCCGCGCTCCCGCCAGCCGCTGCGCCGCCACCTCGGGCGGCACCTCGAACCAGAGCGTGAGATGCGGCTGGCGCAGCGTGCCGCCCGGCAGCGCGTCGACCGCCTGCACCCAGCGTTCCAGCTGCGCCAGCACCTGGCGGTCGAAGCCGCGCCCGGCGCCCTGGTAGGCGAAGGTGGCATCGGTGAAACGGTCGCACAGCACCACGTCGCCGCGGGCCAGCGCCGGCTCGATCACCTGGCCCAGGTGGTCGCGGCGGGCGGCGAACATCAGCAGTGCCTCCGTCAGCGGGTCCATCGGAGCGGTCAGGGCCAGTTGCCGCAGCTGCTCGGCCAGCGGCGTGCCGCCCGGCTCGCGCGTCAGCACCACGGCGCGACCGGCGTCGCGGAACGCCTGCGCCAGCGCCTCGACATGGGTCGACTTGCCGGCTCCGTCGATGCCTTCGAAGGAGATGAACAGCCCGTGGCTCATTGGCCCCTCTGGTACTTGTTGACGGCCCGGTTGTGCTCGTCCAGGGTCTCGCTGAAGTGGCTGCTGCCGTCGCCGCGGGCGACGAAGTACAGGGCCTTGCCGGGCGCCGGCTGCACGGCCGCCAGCAGCGCGGCCTTGCCCGGCATGGCGATGGGGGTCGGCGGCAGGCCGGGCCGGGTGTAGGTGTTCCAGGGCGTGTCGGTCTGCAGGTCGGACTTGCGCAGGTTGCCGTTGAACGCGGTGCCCATGCCGTAGATGACGGTCGGATCGGTCTGCAGCGGCATGCCCACCCGCAGCCGGTTGTTGAACACGGCGGAGATCAGCGGCCGGTCGGCGCCGCGGCCGGTCTCCTTCTCGACGATGCTGGCCAGGATGAGCGCCTCGTCGGCCGACTTCACCGCCACCTGCGGCGTGCGCTGCGCCCAGGCGGCGGCCAGCCGCTTGTCCATCGCGGTGAGTGCGCGCCGCAGCACTTTCACGTCGCTGCTGCCCTTGGCGTAGGTGTAGGTATCGGGAAAGAAGTGCCCTTCCGGGTGCACGCCCGGCCGGCCCAGCAAGGCCATGACGGCGGCGTCGTCGAGCCCGCGCGTGTCCGCCTTCAGCGAGTCCTCCTTGGCCAGCGCCGCGCGCAACTGGCGGAAGGTCCAGCCCTCCACCAGTGTCACGGCGCGCAGGCTCTCCTCGCCGCGCGCCAGCTTGGAAAGAAGCCGCCGCGGCGTGATGCCGGCTTCCAGTTCGTAGCTGCCGGCCTTGATGGCGCGGGCCTGCCCGGACAGGCGGAACCACCAATACAAAAGATCGGGCGAGGCATCGACGCCGGCATCGACCACCGCCTGCGCCACCCCGCGCGGCAGGGTGCCCGGTTCGATGGACACGTCGAGGCTGGGCGCCGCCAGCCGCAGCGGCTGGTGCACCCACCAGAGCCCGAAGCCGCCCACGGCCAGCGACGCGAGCACGGCCAGGAGGACCACCTTCGAAAGAAATCGCCGCAACCCTGCCGACCCCAGTGAAAAACAACGGCCATGATAATCGGCGGATGCCTGCTTCCTTCGATGGCGTTGCCACCCTCTCACACCTGGGGGTGCTGCGCGCCCGCGGCGAGGACGCCGCCCGCTTCCTTCACAACCAGCTGACCCAGGATTTCGTCCTGCTGCGCCCCGGCGAGGCGCGCCTGGCCGCCTTCTGCAATGCCAAGGGCCGCATGCTGGCCAGCTTCGTCGGCTTCGAGGCCGGCCCGCACGAGATCCTGCTGGTGGTCTCGCGCGACATCCTGGCGCCGAGCCTGAAGCGGCTGTCGATGTTCGTGCTGCGCAGCAAGGTGCAACTGTCCGATGCGACCGCCGAGTTCGTCGTGCAGGGCCTGGCCGGTCCGGCCGCCGAGGCCGCGATGCCCGGCGCCGCGCCGTGGGCCAAGCGGTCCGACGGCGACGTGCACTGCGTGCGGCTGTACCCGGCCGACGGCCAGCCGCGCGCGCTGCGCGTGGCGGCGCCGGCCGCGGCCCTGCCCGAGTCGCTGGCCCTGCCGGCGTGGCAATGGGGCGAGGTGCGCAGCGGCATCGCCACGCTGTCCGCGCCGGTGGTCGAGGCCTTCGTGCCGCAGATGCTCAATTACGAGTCGGTCGGCGGCGTGAACTTCAAGAAGGGCTGCTATCCCGGCCAGGAGGTGGTGGCGCGCAGCCAGTTTCGCGGCACGCTCAAGCGCCGCGCCTTCGTGGCGCATGGCGAGGCGCCGATGCAGGCCGGGCAAGAGGTCGTGCACGAAGCCGATCCCGACCAGCCCTGCGGCCTGGTCGCCGAGGCCGCGCCGGCACCGGGCGGCGGCTGGGACGCCATCGTCTCGATGCAGGTGGCGGCGGCCGAGGGCGGCCGGCTCACGCTGGGCAGCGCCGAGGGCCCCGCCCTCCAGCTGCAGCCCCTGCCCTACCCCCTGCTGGCCGACATCTGATCAGGGCCTGACGCGGTCGCGGTAGGCGGCCGGCACCTGTGCCAGCAGCAGTTCCCGTTGGCGAGGGGGCGTGATGGCCACGGCCTCGCGCCAGGCCAGCAGCGCTCGGCTCTCGTCGCGCAGCGACTCCAGGTAGAACGTGCCCAGCTGCACCAGGCCTTCGCTGCGCCGAACCGGGAAGTCCTGGATGCGCAGCCGCAGCGCCCGTTCGGCCAGGTCGAAATCGCCGGCGCGCCGGGCCAGTGCGAAGGTGTTGTCCAGCAGGTCGTAGTCGTAGCGGCCCGGCTGCATCGACTGGCGCGCCAGCTCCAGCGCGCGGTCCTGCTGGCCACCCATGGCCAGCAGGATCACCTCCAGCGAGCGCACCGACGGCGCACCCGGCGAGATCGCCTGGGCCCGGCCCAGGTAGTGCAGCGCCTGGGGCATCTGCTGCTGGGCGGCATGGCCGCGGGCGGCGTTGGTGAGCATGGCCACCACGTAGGGGCGCGAGCGCAGCACCGATTCCCAGATCCAGGTGGCGTTCTTCCAGTCGCCCCACACTGCCAGCTCGTCGGCAATGATGGGCGTGATCTTGCGGTAGTGCGGATTGATCGCGATGCCCTCCCGGGTCAGCTCCAGCAGCCGGGCCTTGGCCGGATTCCAGCGCGGGTCGTTCGGGGCCGGCGAGGCGGAGATCGCCAGCGCGATCTGGCCGGCCTCGACCAGCATGCGTTCGCAGCGCACCGCCTGCCAGGTGATGAAGGCGGCCAGCGCGCCGCAGGCGGCAGTGCCCGCCAGCGCCGGCAGCGACCACGCGCTGCGCCAGCGGAAGGCGCGCGGGCCGGCACGGGTGGCCTCGAGCCGGGTGTCGGATGCAGCCAGCAGCGCCAGCGTCAGCGCGAACAGCGCCCCGGTGGACGCCATGCGCCAGGCGAAACCCACGTTGCTGACGATCAGCAGCGCCAGCAGGCTGGCCAGGGCCACGGCGCGCCAGGCCGCTTCCTCGCTGCGCGGCAGCCGCCAGGTCCGCCAGGCCGCATGGAGCAGGAAGGCGAACAGGCCGGCCAGCGCCAGGACGCCCACCAGGCCGTCCTCGGCCACCATCTGCAGGTATTCGTTATGCGCGTAGTAGTCGGTTTCGAGCTGCGCGCCCGCCGGCTGGTGCAGGGGGATGTCGACCTCCCAGGCCCCGGCGCCCACGCCGTTGAGGGGGTTGGCGCCGATCATGCGCAGCGTGGCGGACCACATGGTCCGCCGCAGCGCCAGCGACTCGTCCTGGGGCGAGATGGAGGCCGTGCGCTTGAGGCCGCGCTCCAGCGCGGTCGTGCCGCGGCCTTCCGCCAACACCTTGGGGTTGCCCGATGGCAGCACGGCCAGCGTGCCCACCGTCAGCAGCAGCACGCCGATGGCCGCGGCCTGCTGTGACAGGCGCCATTGGCCGGCCGGCAGGGCCCGCCGGTAGCGCCAGGCCAGCCAGGGCAGCAGCACCACCTGCAGCCACACCGCCATCAGCGCGGCGCGGGTGCCGGTCATCATGATGGCCACGACAACCAGCCCGGTCGATGCGGCCAGCGCCGCCAGCAGGGCGGATGCCCGCGCCCGCACCAGCAGCAGCATGGAGAACGGCAGCGTGCAGGCCGCGAACTCGGCGTAGAAGTTGCGGTTGACGAAGGTGGACGCCGGGTTCGGTCCCTGCGGGAACAGCCCGAAGTCGAACCAGAACTGCAGCACCGTCCACAGCGAGGCGACGACCGCCCCGCCGTGGATGCCCCAGGCCAGCCAGGGCAGCCGCGCGCGCGTCAGCGTGTTCAGTCCCAGCCACAGCAGCAGGCCGAACAGGAACCAGCGGATCGCCTCGACCGTGCCCAGGTAGGCGTGCGACCAGACGGTGCTGCCCAGCGCGTACGCGCACAGCGCAACCGGCAGCCACAGGACGGGATGCCACCAGATCTGTGCAGCCGGCTGGCTGCGCAGCTGGCGGAAGAACAGCGCCGCCGCGCCCAGCGCCGCGAATGCCACCACGGCCGATTTCAGCGTGTCCTGCAGCAGGCGCTCGGTGGTCGAGCCGATGGCCGGGGCCAGCAGGACGGCCGCGGCCAGCAGGAGCACGACACCGGTCGTGCCGGCGGCGGCGGCGTGCTTGGCGGCCGCGGGCGCGGGCGCGGCAGGGGTGGACGGCGCGACGGCGGCAACCGCCGTCCGGCGTTGGCGGGCCATCGGGCGTCAGTCCCGGGCCAGCGGCAGCGCGGCGGCCATCTCGATGTGCGGGATGCCGGCTTCCTCGAACGGCTCGCCCTGCGGCTTGAAGCCCAGCCGCCGGTAGAAGCCCTCGGCGGTGCGTTGCGCGTGCAGCACCAGCTGCCGGTCGCCGCGCGCCGCCGCGGCATCGGCCAGCGCGTGCAGCACGCGGCGGCCCAGGCCGGCGCCGCGCACGACCTCGTGCACCGCCATCCGGCCGATCTTGGCGACGCCGGGCGCGGCCTGCAGCAGCCGGCCGGTGGCCAGCGGCTGGCCGAGCCGGTTCGTGGCCACGGCGTGCAGCGCGGTGGCGTCGGCCTCGTCCCACTCGAGCTCGGCCGGGATGCGCTGCTCCTGGACGAATACGCGCGTGCGCAGCGCCGCGGCGTCGCGGCCGAGGTCGGCCCAGTTGCCGGTGCGGACGGTGGCCACGTCCCCGCCGGCCTCGTAGCCGGTGACGATCTCGCGCAGCACGGCGGGCACCGGACGCGAAGTCTGGCTGGCCGGATCGGCGAACACGTAGACCAGCTCGCAGGTGATGAGCAGCTGCTCGGCGCGGAAGATGGCGCCCTGGAACAGCATCGACGAGGTGCCGATGCGCGAGCACCGCAGGGCGACGTCGAGGCGGTCGTCCATGCGGGCCGAGGCGTGGAATTCCACCGTCGCCTTCTTGACGTACAGGTCGCCCTGCAGCTGGTGCATGGCCTCCTCGTACGGCAGCGCGAGCGCCCGCCAGTAGTCGGCCACCGCGGTGTCGAAGTACATCAGGTAGTGCGCGTTGAACACGATCTTCTGCATGTCCACCTCGGCCCAGCGCACGCGCAGCGGGTGGAAGAACCGGAAATCGTCTCGCGTCATGGTGATCGGAAGGCTTCGGCGAGCGCCTGCCCGGCGGCGGCATGGGCCTGCCGCGACTCGGGCAGCACCCGCCCCATCTTGATGAATTCGTGGGTGACGCCGCGCCACACTTCCAGCGCGACCGGCACCCCGGCCGCGCGCAGTGTATCGCCCCAGGCAATGCCTTCGTCGAACAGCGGATCGCATTCGGCCAGCCCGATCCAGGCCGGCGCCACGTTGTCCACGTCGGGCGCGTTCAGCGGCGAGAACCGCCAGTCGTCGCGCTCGCCCAGGTCGATGTAGTGGCCGAAGAAGTACTCGATGTGCGCCTGCTCCAGCACCAGGCCGTGGTGGTAGCGTCGGTGCGATGCGCTGTCCTGCCGCGCCGCCGTCCCCGGATAGAACAGCAGCTGCAGCGCGAGCGGGATGCCCTCGTCGCGCGCGTGGAGCGCCGCCACGGTGGCCAGCGTGCCGCCGGCGCTGTCGCCGCCGACCGCCAGCGGCGCCGTCTCGCCCAGGCCCAGCGCGCCGCGCGCGCCGGCCAGCCAGTGCAGCGCGTCCCAGCTGTCGTCCACCGCCACCGGGAACCGGTGCTCGGGGGCCAGCCGGTAGCCGACCGACACGACGGCGCACTGCCCCAGCGCCGCCAGTTCGCGGCACAGGATGTCGTGCGTCGCGACGCTGCCGATCGTGAAGCCACCGCCATGGAAGTACAGCAGCACGCCGTGCGACCCCTCAGGCTGGTACAGCCGGGCCGGCAGTGGCGTGCCGTCGCGCGCCGGCACCTGCAGGTCCTCGACCCGCGCCAGCGCACGGCGCGGCACCTCCAGCACCTCGGCCGAGGCCTCGTAGGCCGCCCTCGCCGCCTGCGGCTCCATCAGGTGCATCGGCTGCCCGCGGGCGCGGGACATGCGCTCGAGCACGGAACGCATCCGGGGCGTGAGTTCCGGATATTCCGGCAGGTAGCTCATCGCGGCCCGGGCCCCCCGGCCGGCGCTGCCGGTGCGATCCCCCACGCGGCAGGGGGATGAGGAAACCACGGTGTCATGCTCTGGCGTCTCGGGGCTACAGTGGGAGCGGCATCTTAGCGAGCTCCACCGATGGCATTCATCTACTACGTCACCCAGATCCAGTTCGAATTCGGCGCCGTGCGCCTGCTCAAGGCCGAATGCGAACGGGTCGGCATCACGCGCCCCCTCATCGTCACCGACCCCGGCGTCAAGGCGGCTGGCGTGCTGCAGAAGGCCATCGATGCGCTCGGCGGACTGCCGCACGCGGTCTTCGACCAGACCCCGTCCAACCCGACCGAGGCAGCGGTGCGCGCCGCCGTGGCCCTGTACAAGGAGCAGCGCTGCGACGGCCTCATCGCCGTGGGCGGCGGCTCGGCCATCGACTGCGCCAAGGGCGTGGCCATCGCCGCCACCCACGAAGGCCCCCTCACCCACTACGCCACCATCGAGGGCGGCTCGGCCCGCATCACCGACAAGGCCGCGCCGCTGATCGCCGTGCCCACCACCAGCGGCACCGGCAGCGAGGTGGCGCGCGGGGCGATCATCATCGTCGACGACCACCGCAAGCTCGGCTTCCATTCCTGGCACCTGGTGCCGCGCACCGCCATCTGCGACCCCGAGCTCACGCTGGGCCTGCCTCCCCGGCTGACGGCCGCCACCGGCATGGACGCCATCGCGCACTGCATGGAGACCTTCATGGCCCCGGCCTTCAATCCGCCGGCCGACGGCATCGGGCTCGACGGCCTGGAGCGCGGCTGGGCCCACATCGAGCGCGCCACGCGCGACGGCTCCGACCGCGATGCCCGGGCCGCGCTGATGAGCGCCTCCATGCAGGGCGCCATGGCCTTCCAGAAGGGCCTGGGCTGCGTGCATTCGCTCAGCCACAGCCTGGGCGGCGTCAATCCGCAGCTGCACCACGGCACCCTGAACGCCATGTTCCTGCCGGCCGTCGTCCGCTTCAACGCCGAGGCGGAGTCGGTGCGCAAGGAGAACCGGCTGCAGCGCATGGCGCACGCCATGGGCCTGGCCTCCGCCGGCGACATTCCGGACGCCATCAAGGACATGAATGCCCGGCTGGGCTTGCCCAGCGGGCTGGCTGCCATGGGCGTGCAGCGCGACTGGTACGACCGCATCATCGAGGGCGCGCTGGCCGACCATTGCCACAAGACCAACCCGCGGCTGGCCAGCGCCGAGGACTACGAAGCCATGCTCACGGCGTCGCTGTGACGCGGCCGGCGGCCCGCCGCCGGCTCCAGTCGCGCAGCGGCCGCTCGTACCAGCGTTCGCTCGCCAGCGCCAGTGCAAAGGCGGCCAGCAGCAGCGCGGCCGCGAACAGGCAGCGCGCGGCCAGCGGCCAGCCCGCCGGATCGGCCACTCCCAGGCGCGGAAAGACCGCGAACGACAGGCCGAAGAACAGCACGGGGTGCAGCAGGTAGACGCCGTAGGTGGCGTCGCCGACCCAGGCCGCCAGCCGGGCCGACGCCCCCTGCCAGCGCAGCCGGCCGGCCACGGCCACCAGGGCGAAGCACAGCGTAGTGAGCAGCAGCCCGCGCCAGCCGAGCAGCTCGCCGCCCTGCCGCGCCGGATTCACCAGGGCCATCACGGCGAACCCGGCGACGAACACCAGCAGGCCGGTGCGCGCCGGCCTGTCCGCGCGGGCCTGCCGGCGTGCCACGCCCAGCAGGCAACCGCCCATGAAGTAGGCCGCGAAGGCCGGCGCCTGGTGGTAGCGCATCGCGTTGGCTTCGTAGCCGCTGGCCGATCCCACCGTGGACAGGATCCAGGCCGCCTGCAGCAGCACCAGGGCGGCGAACAGCGCCCCACCCACCCGGGGCCGCAACGCCGCAGCCAGCAGCAGCGGAAACAGCAGGTAGAAGATCGCCTCGATGCCCAGCGACCAGCCGCCCACCAGCAGCGCCCGCAAGGCCGGGTCGGTGAACCCGAACAGGAAGCTGGCGTTGAGCAGCACCTGGCCGGCGAGGTCGGCGCCCCAGCCCGTGCGCTGTGCCTTCCACGGCACGACCAGCAGCATCAGCAGCAGGTACAGCGGCGCAAGCCGCATCCAGCGCACGCCCAGGAAGCCGGCCAGGCCGAAGGTCCCGGCCTGCAGGCGTGGCGCATAGGTGTAGGCCAGGCTCGCGCCCGACAGCACGAAGAACAGGTAGACGCCGTAGCTGCCCCAGGCGTGCAGCGTCGCCACCTCCTGCCACGACAGCAGGTGGTAGCTCGCCACGGCCACGGCGCACAGCCCGCGCAGCAGGTCCCAGCCCAGGACGCGCTCGCCGCCGCTCACAGCGGTTCGACCCGCGCCGGGTCGGGCGCCGCGAGCCAGGCCTGGAACTCGTCGGCCAGCTGCCGGCTGGCCGAGGCGGCTGCCTGCCAGGCCCGCATGCGGCCTGCCAGGTCGGTCCCGTAGCGGGTGAAGTCGGTGCGGTCCGGCAGCTTGCCTCCGGGCAGCGTGCGCACCCAGTCCGGATCCGGCGCCAGCACGATGGTGGTGTCCAGGAACGGGGTGGCGCCATGGCGCCAGCGCCAGGCCTTGTCCAGCCAGCCGGGCACCACCGCCTTCTGGAAGTGCGGATAGAGCACCAGGCCCTGCGGATGGGCCGCCGCGTAGTTCAGGTGCAGGTGGTAGTCGGTGATGCCGCCGTCCCAGTAGGCACCCGTGGGCGCGCCCGGGATGTCGTGGATGGCCTGCAGGACGAACGGGATGGAGCAGCTGGCCTGCAGCGCCGGCTGGAAGTTGGCCGCCGTCAGGTGCACCTGGCGGGTGCGGAAGTCGGCGTCGTCGAACGGCAGCGTCAGCGCGTCGGCATCGGGCCCGGTCGAGAACACCACCCGCTCCAGCCACAGTCCGAGCGCCCGCCGGTGCGCCCCGTTGCACAGGTAGGCGCCGAGGTAGCCGAGCGGGGTCCGCACGCGGTGCTCGCGCGCCAGCAGGTGCCGCCCGCGCGAGGTGACGACGTGCAGCCGCCAGCGCGGGTGCGCGAGCACCTGCCCCACGCGGCCGCCGTAGAAGTCGGCCAGGTTGTGCGCGAACCGCTCGCTGACGTGCCGGGCGGTCGGGGTCTTGCGCCCCGGCTCCAGCTCGTAGTCCTGCGCGATGTAGTCGCGCTCCAGCCGCTCGAAGGCGGCGACGCAGTCGTCCAGGCAGGCCGTTGCCATGCGCCAGGCGCCGATCGAGGCGCCGACCAGGTGCACCGGCTGGTTCGATTGCGGCAGCCAGTGGCCGAACAGGAAGCGGTCGAGCGGCCCCAGGACCAGGCCCTTGGGCCCGCCGGCGGCGCCGGGGACGACGCTGATGTCCCCCGGCTGCAGGCCGTTGCGCTCGATGTGCCGCCGCGCCCGGGGACCGGCATGGATCCTGAGGGCGCGCGCGGCCATGGCGCTACCGGCGCTGGAGCTTGGCGAAGGCGCCGGCCATCGCGGTGTTCAGCTGCGGGTTGGACGGCGCGCGCTGGCCGCGGTTGGCGCCTTCGAACCGGTTGTCGCGCGGGCCGTCGCGGCGCGGCGCGCCCTTGGCGTCCAGCTTCATGGTCAGGCTGATGCGCTTGCGGGCGGCATCGACCTCCAGCACCTTGACCTTCACGATGTCGCCGGTCTTGACCACCTCGCGCGCGTCGGACACGAAGCGGTTGGCCAGCTGGCTCACGTGCACCAGGCCGTCCTGGTGGACCCCCAGGTCGACGAAGGCGCCGAACTGGGCCACGTTGCTCACCGTGCCTTCCAGGACCATGCCTTCCTTCAGGTCGGCGATGTCTTCCACGCCCTCGTTGAAGCGGGCGACCTTGAAGTCGGGGCGCGGATCGCGGCCGGGCTTCTCCAGCTCGCCCAGGATGTCCCTGACGGTGATGACGCCGAACCTCTCGTTGGCGAACAGTTCCGGCCGCAGCGTCTTGAGCATCTCGGCCCGGCCCATGAGGTCGTGCACCGGCTTGCCGGTGACCTGCATCATCGTCTCGACCACGGGGTAGGTCTCGGGGTGGACGCCGGTCATGTCCAGCGGGTTCTCGCCGCCGCGGATGCGCAGGAAGCCCGCGCTCTGTTCGAAGGTCTTGGGGCCCAGGCCCGCGACGTCCAGCAGCTGCTGGCGCGAGCGGAACGCGCCGTGCGACTCGCGCCAGCGCACCACCGCCTTGGCCACGGCCGCCGACAGGCCCGAGACGCGGGTGAGCAGCGGCACGCTGGCCGTGTTCAGGTCGACGCCGACCGAGTTCACGCAGTCCTCGACCACGGCGTCCAGGGTGCGCGCCAGCTCGCTCTGGTTGACGTCGTGCTGGTACTGGCCGACGCCGATCGACTTGGGATCGATCTTGACCAGTTCCGCCAGCGGATCCTGCAGCCGGCGCGCGATGCTCGCCGCGCCGCGCAGGCTGACGTCCACGTCCGGCATCTCCTGCGAGGCGAACTCGCTGGCCGAATAGACCGAGGCGCCGGCCTCGCTGACCACCACCCGTTGCAGGTCGTCGACCCGCTTGCCCAGGTCGGCGGCCAGCTTGTCGGTCTCGCGGCTGGCGGTGCCGTTGCCGATGGCCACCAGGTTGACGCCGTGCTTGCGGCACAGGCGCTCCAGCGTGTGCAGCGAGCCGTCCCAGTCGCGGCGCGGCTCGTGCGGGTAGACGGTGGAGGTCTCCACCAGCTTGCCGGTGGCATCGACCACCGCCACCTTGACGCCGGTGCGGATGCCCGGATCCAGGCCCATCACCACCCGCGGGCCGGCCGGCGCCGCCAGCAGCAGGTCGCGCAGGTTGTCGGCGAAGACCTTGATGGCCACCTTCTCGGCGTCCTCGCGCAGGCGGGCGAACAGGTCGCGCTCGATCGACAGCGACAGCTTCACGCGCCAGGTCCAGGCGACGCACTTGCGCAGCAGGTCGTCGGCCGGGCGGCCCTGGTGGCTCCAGCCGAGCTGCAGCGCGACCTTGCCCTCGGCGATGGATGGCTTGCCCGGCTCGGGCTCCACCGGCAGCGAGAGCTTGGCGTCGAGGATCTCGAGCTGGCGGCCCCGGAACACGGCCAGGGCGCGGTGCGACGGCACGCGGCCGATCGGCTCGTCGTAGTCGAAGTAGTCGCGGAACTTGGCGACGTCGGGGTTGTTCTCGTCCTTGCCGGGCGCCAGCTTGCTGCGCAGCAGGCCGTCCTGCCACAGCCACTCGCGCAGCGACTGCACCAGCACCGGCTCTTCGGCCCAGCGTTCGGACAGGATGTCGCGCACGCCGTCGAGCACGGCGGGCACGGTGGTGAAATCCTCGCCGCCCTCGCCCTTCTCGGCCTTCACGTAGCCCTGCGCCTGGGTGGCGGGGTCCAGGCGCGGATCGGCGAACAGGCTGTCGGCCAGCGGCTCCAGGCCGGCCTCGCGGGCGATCTGGCCCTTGGTGCGGCGGCGCGGCTTGAACGGCAGGTACAGGTCTTCCAGCTCCTGCTTGGTCGGCGCGGCCTCGAACGCGGCGCGCAGTTGGGGCGTCAGCTTGCCCTGCTCGTCGACGCTCTTGATGACGGCGGCGCGCCGGTCTTCCAGCTCGCGCAGGTAGCCCAGCCGCTCCTGCAGTTCGCGCAGCTGCACGTCGTCGAGGCCACCCGTGGCCTCCTTGCGGTAGCGCGCGACGAACGGCACGGTGGCGCCGCCGTCGAGCAGGTCGACCGCGGCCTGCACCTGCTGCTCGGCCACGCGGAGTTCGGCAGCGATCTGCCGGGTGATCTTGGTCATTCGGACTGCTGGGCTGGGTGGCGGAAAGCGCGCGAGTTTGCCACACGGTCCGGACAGCAATTCGGGACTGCGGCTGACATGTGACGCACTTGACGATTCGAAGAATCGATCCATCGGCCCCCCTTGCATCGGGGGGCTTTCCACCCTCTCGTTTCCGGAGTCCCATCATGCGCGCCCGCCTGCTGATCCTCGTCCTCGTGATCCTGGCGGTGGCCGGCTTCGCGGCCCAGAACTGGGCCGAGATCAATCGCTCGACCACCCTGACTTTCGGCGTCGTCCAGGCCGACGCCCCGCTCGGCCTGATCCTGCTCACGCTGCTGGGCATCGCCCTGCTGGTGTTCGCCGCCAGCGCCGCCACGCTGCGCACGCAGCACCTGGTGGAGTCGCGCCAGCATGCCAAGGCCCTGCACGCCCAGCGCGAACTGGCCGACAAGGCGGAGGCCTCGCGCTTCACCGACCTGCGGCAGATGCTCGACGTGCACCTGCGCGAAAGCCGCCAGCGCGACACCCTGGCGAGCACCGAGATGGACAAGGCCCTGGCCCAGCACCAGCGCGAATTGCGCAACCAACTGGAACAGATGTACCACTTGCTCACAGGTCGCCTGACGGAAATCGAGCGCCGCCTGGACGGCCGCCAGATGCGCGATCCGCTGGACACCCGCGCCGAGACCGTGATGCCGACCCGCATCGACGAGCCGGCTCCCCGGCACATACCGCCGGGGCGCGAGCGGGTCTGAGCGGTCAGGGAGTGTCGAACAGGCCCGGGCCGTCGGCGCCGAGCACCGCGCCCTCGATCTCGAGCAGCCGCAACTTCGTCCGGGCACCGCCCTGGGCCGAGAAGCCTCCGCTGGCCCCGCGCGCGGCCAGGATGCGGTGGCACGGGACGATGGGAGCGAACGGGTTATGCCCCAGCGCCTGCCCGACGGCCCGCGACGCACCCGGCTCGCCCAGGGCGCGTGCCATCTCGCCATAGGTGGTGACCGTGCCGGGCGTGATGGCCCGCGCAGCCGCATACACCCGGTGATGGAACGCCGGCACACCCTCCTCGTCCAGCCGCACGTCCAGCAGGGCGTCGCGCCTCCCGGCCAGCGCGCGCTGCAGGCGCTCGGCGATGGCCTGCACGGCGGCCGGCGGCGCGGCCTCGGGGACCGGACCGGTCCAGCGGCGCAATCGCGCCAGCGTGCCGGCGTCGTCGGTCTCGGGCAGCTGGCAGGCCCGGATGGCGCCGTCGGCGGTCCATGCCAGGCCGACGCGGCCGATCGCGGTCTCCACCAGGCAGCAGCCGGCCGCGGCGGCCATCAGGCCTCGCGCAGCGACTTGCGCAGCTGCGCGCCGACGTCCGGCCGCTCCAGGAAGGGGTCGGGCGGGTTGCGGATGTCGACGATGGCCTCCATGCGGCTGCGCACGTTGCCCAGCGCCTTGGGATGGCTGAAGACGTAGAAGGTGTCGGCCGCGATGGCATCGAACACCTTCTGCGCCACCTCGGCGGCGGTGACCTTGCCGGAGGACACCGCCTTGTCGCTCATCGCCTGCCCGATCAGCTGGCTGCGGGTGGGCGCGCCGGCGGCCAGGTCGCCCGGGCGGTTGCGCTCGCTGCGGTGGATGCCGGTGGGCACGAAGTAGGGGCACAGCACGCTGGCGCTGACCTGGTCGGTCACCAGGCGCAGGTCCTGGTAGAGCGTCTCGGTCAGGCTCACCACGGCATGCTTGCTGACGTTGTAGATCCCCATGTTGGGCGGCGTGAGCAGGCCGGCCATGCTGGCCGTGTTGACGATGTGGCCCTGCCACGCGGAGTCCTTCTTCGCGGCCTCCAGCATCATGGGCGTGAACACGCGCACGCCGTGGATCACGCCCCACAGGTTGACGCCCAGCACCCACTCCCAGTCGGCGATGGTGTTCTCCCACACCAGGCCGCCGGCGCCGACCCCGGCGTTGTTGAAGACGAAGTGCGGTGCGCCGAACCGCTGCGCGACCGCCTGGCCCAGCTCGTCCATCTCGGCCGCCCTGGCCACGTCGACCCGCCGCGCCAGCACCGGCACGCCCGCCTGGGCCATTTCGGCGGCGGCGCGATCCAGCGCGTCCTGCTGCACGTCGACCAGCACCAGGTTCATGCCGAGGCGCGCGCCGATGCGGGCGCACTCCAGCCCGAAGCCCGACCCGGCGCCGGTGAGCACCGCGGTCCTGCCCTTGAAGTCGGAAATCATGTGCCGTCTGCCTTTCTCAGGACGTAGCCGATGCGGGGGAAATGGACATGGACCGCACCGGCCCTGTCGTCGGTGCGGGCCAGGCTGTAGTGGGTGCGGGTGGCGGCCACGAGCTCGCCTTCGGTGGGCTCGGCGCCGAACGATTCGGCGGTGATGGCCACCCGGCTGCCGAGCGGAATGCCGTGGTCGTCCTGGAAGGCGCTGTCGACCAGCAGGTTCTGCCCGGCGGCCAGGGGCTGCGCCTGCGCCGCCACCTGGATGGCGTCCTCCGCCGACAGCGTGTCCGAAACGCCGTGGCCGATCGCCTCGATGCGGTCCATCCATTCGAGCAGCGAGGGCGTGGCCTGCAGGATGCCGGCCATCACCGGCGCGCGGCGCCGGGTGTACCAGAGCGGGTGGTAGGCGGCGAAATCGGCAATGCACGGCTCGGCGCCGAACAGGAAATCGTGCTCGTCGGCCATGTGGGCCACCCGCCGCAGGTAGGAGCGGTAGGCCGAGGTGGCGTCGGCCGCGCGCAGCTGCGTCATGTTGGTGCGCATGGCCTTGCGGTCGACGAGGAACGCCTGCGCCGTCGCCTCGTCGGGGAACATGGCGGCGGCCGACTTGGGCTGGATGCTGTAGGCCATCGCGGCCCAGAACAGGGTGCTGTCGGCCCACTGGGCGAAGATGCGGGTCACGCCCTTGAGCGGCAGCGGGTACAGGGCCGGATCCGGCTGCACGTGCTCCAGCACGTCGGCGATGAGCGCGGTGTCGCAGTAGATGTCGGCCCCGACCTGCAGGAAGGGCGTGCGGCGGTAGCCGCCGGTCAGCGCCACGACGTCGGGCTTGGGCTGGATGCGCGGCACGTGCACCGACTTCCAGGCCAGCTTCTTGGCCCCCAGCATCAGCCGCACCTTCTCGGAGAAGGGCGACTCGGGGTAGTGGTGCAGGATCAGGTCGGTCATCGTCACGGGTCCTCGTGGGTCAGCGCGGCATGGCGCGGTCGAGAAGGCGGTTGAAATCGGCGGTCGCACCGAGCGTGCCGAACGCATGGCCCCAGTCGCCCGCCAGCCGCGAGCTGCAGAAGGCGGCCGCGACGAAGTCGGGCGACATCTGGACCAGCAAGGCAGCCTGCACGGCCAGGGCGACGTCCTGCGCCAGCCGGCGCGCCTCGGCCTCGGTGGCGAGGGCATCGATGCGGGTGGGCAAGGCGGCTACCAGCCGGTCCAGCGCCGGGTGGGCGCCCAGGGCCGGCGCGAGTTCCCGGGCCAGGGCCGCGGCGGGGTCCGCCCCCGGATCGGCGCCCGGGGCAGGCTTGCGCAACGCGCGCAGCAGGTCGAGCGCCATGATGTTGCCGGCGCCTTCCCAGATCGAGTTGAGCGGCATCTCGCGGTAGATGCGCGCCATCACGCCCTCGCCGCCCTCCTCGACGTAGCCGTTGCCGCCCAGGCATTCCATCGCCTCCTGGGCGAAGTGGCTGCCGCGCTTGCAGATCCAGAACTTGGCCACCGGCGTCAGCAGGCGCGCCATGGCCGCTTCGTGCGGGTCGTCGCGGCGGTCGATGGCCCGTGCCAGCCGCAGCGACAGGGCGGTGGCCGCCTCGCTCTCCAGCGCCAGGTCGGCCAGCACGTTGCGCATCAGGGCCTGCTTCAGCAGCGGCTTGCCGAAGGCCCGGCGCTGGCGGGTGTGGTCCAGCGCCAGCGCCAGCGCCTGGCGCATCAGGCCGGTGGTGCCCAGTGCGCAGTCCAGGCGCGTCAGCATCCCCATCTCCAGGATCTGCCGGATGCCGCGGCCCTCCTCGCCCACCAGCCAGGCGGTGGCGCCGCGGAACTCGACCTCGGAGCTGGCGTTGGCCTTGTTGCCCAGCTTGTCCTTCAGGCGCTGGATGGCGACGGCGTTGCGCGTGCCGTCCGGCAGCACGCGCGGCAGGAACAGGCACGACAGGCCGGTGGCGCTCTGCGCCAGCACCAGGAAGGCGTCGCACATCGGCGCCGAGAAGAACCACTTGTGCCCGGTGACGCGCATCCGGCGGCCCCAGCCGTCCTCGCCATCGGGCTCGGCGCGGGTGGTGTTGGCCCGCACGTCCGAGCCGCCCTGCTTCTCGGTCATGCCCATGCCCATCGTCAGCCCGGCCTTGCCGTGCCAGTCGCGCAGGACCGGGTCGTAGGCGCGGTTGGTGAGCTTGGGCGTCCAGTCACCGGCGATGGCGGCATTGCCCTGCAGCGCCGGCACGGCGGAATAGGTCATGGACACCGGGCACAGCACCGACGGCTCCAGCTCCGTAAACAGCTGGAATCCGGCCGCACGCAGCACGTGGGGCGACCCGCCGCCGCCGGCCCAGGGCGCGCCGTGCAGTCCGGCGCCGACCGCCTCCGCCATCAGGGCGTGGTAGCTCGGATGGAACTCGACCTCGTCGATGCGGTGGCCGTAGCGATCGTGCGTGCGCAGCTGCGGCGGATGCACGTTGGCCAGCCGGGCATGCGCCTGCATCTCGCGGCTGCCCAGGCGCACGCCCAGCGCCTGCAGCGGCGCGGTGTCCAGTTGCGGCGCGTTGAAGCGCAGGGCGTCGCGCAGGCCGGCATTGCCGGCGAACAGGTCGTAGTCGGCCAGCGGTTCGGGCTGGTTGGTCACCTCGTGGGTGGCGGTGTCAGGCACGGGACCTCCTCGGCGCGAAGACCCTGCGCCAGGTCGCGGCCACGTCGCGCACCTCGGCCTGGCCGAGGGCGCCCTTGTCCAGCAACAGGCGGTGCAACCGTGGCAGGTGGTAGTGCGGCACCGCCGGGTACAGGTGGTGCTCCAGGTGGTAGTTGACGTGGTGCGGGAACAGCACCAGCCGCGCCAGCCAGTTGGCGGCCGATCCCCAGGTGCGGTTGGTGCGCGCCGCCGTCAGGGGCGAGCCCAGGTCCTCGACGGCGCCGTGTTCGAACACGGCGCGCAGGCGCAGGATGGGCTGCAGCGTGGTGACCAGCGGCAGCATCCACAGGACGGCGTACAGCAGCAGCCCATGAGGCCCGCCCAGGCCCAGGGCGAGCAGCGGCGCGGCGACGTGGAAGCCCAGCACCCACAGCCGGTCGCGGCGGGCGGCGGCGCGCAGCCCGGGCGAGGTGTCGTCCAGCGGTCGGATCTCGCGGCAAGTGTCGGCGTTGATGGCCGGCGCGCCGAAGAAGTAGGCGAAGGTCTTCCAGGCGTTCAGGCCGGCCAGGTCGCGCGCCAACTTGTTCCAGAGGTAGGCCTTGCCGCGCGGATAGCCGCCGTGGATGGCCGTGTCGGGATCTTCGTCGCCATACAGGTTGTTGTGGTGCAGGCGGTGCGTCACGCGGTAGGTGCACATCGAGATGCCGCCGGCCATGCCGATCGCGCGGCCCACGATGTCATTCACGCGCCGGTCGGCGAACAGCCGGTAGTGCGCCGCCTCGTGCGCCAGGATGAACAGCCCGTGCTGCGCGATGCCGATGGCGGCGATGCTGGCCAGCATCCAGGCGCTCGGCCAGGTGAGCACGGCCAAGGCGACGGCGGCGGCGATGAGTGCAACCGTCTGCCCGATCGCCAGCAGCGAGCGGGCGGCGGACAGCTGCGTCAGGGGCGCCAGTTCGGCCGCCGTGAGCAGGCGGCGCGCCTGGGCGTTGCGCAAGCCCGGCGAACGCAGGTCGTCCCGGAACTCCTCGCCCTTGCGCGCGTCCATCGGGCGCCCGTCCTTCTCAGGCCAGCTGCACCAGCTGCTTGCCGAAGTTGCGGCCCTTGAGCAGGCCCAGGAAGGCCTCGGGCGCGGCTTCCAGGCCCTGGGCGATGGTCTCGCGCGGCCGCAGGCGGCCGCTGCCCACCAGGGTGCCGAGTTCCTTCAGCGCCTCGGGCCACACCTCCATGTGCTCGCTGACGATGAAGCCCTCGACGCGCATCCGGTTCGTGAGGATGAGTTGCGGGTAGGCCATGGGAATGGGCTTGCCGTCGTAGCCCGAGATCATTCCGCACACCGCGATGCGCGAGAACGCGTTGGCGCGCAGCAGCACGGCGTCCAGCACCATGCCGCCGACGTTCTCGAAGTGGCCGTCGATGCCGTCCGGGCAGGCCTGCTTGAGGGCCCTGGCCAGCGATGCGGCGTCGGCGTGCTGCTTGTAGTCGACGCAGGCGTCGAAGCCGAGCTCCTCGGTGACGTAGCGGCACTTGTCGGGACCGCCCGCGATCCCCACGGCCCGGGCGCCACGTTCCTTGGCCAGCACGCCGACCGCGCTGCCCACCGCGCCACTGGCCGCGCTGACCACCACGGTCTGGCCGGCCTTGGGCTCGATGATCTTCACCAGCCCGTACCAGGCGGTGACGCCGGGCATGCCGACCGCGCCGAGATACTGCGACAGCGGCACCTGCGTGGTGTCGACCTTGCGCACCGCGCCGGGCTGGCCCGCATCGACCACGCTGTACTCCTGCCAGCCGCCCATGCCGACCACCTGGTCGCCGGCCGCGAACTTCGGGTGCCGGCTCTCGACCACCTCGCCCACGGTGCCGCCGATCATCACCTGCCCCAGCGGCTGCGGCTGCGCGTAGCTCTTGCTGTCGTTCATGCGGCCCCGCATGTAGGGGTCGAGGCTCAGGTAGCGGTGGCGCACCAGCACCTGCCCGTCCTGCAGCGCGGGCGTGTCGGCGGACACCAGCTTGAAGTTGGAGACGCTGGCCTCGCCCTGGGGGCGGCTGTCCAGCAGGATCTGGCGGTTCTTGGGCATGGTGGCTCCTGGCTCAGTCGGTCGAGATGTTCAGCGCCTGCGAGCCCTTGGGGCCGATGGGCAGGCGCTTGACGTACTTGAAGGTGCCGGTGGCGTGGGCGCAGGTGCGCCCGGCGGCGTCGACGATGCGCGCCTCGGTGAAGGCCATGGTGGCCGTGCGGTGCATCAGCCGGCCCAGGCCCTGGAGCTGGCCGCGCGAGGGCTGCATGAAGCTGGTCTTCATCTCGATGGTCACCACGCCCATGTCCATCTCGAGGCTGCGCGCCGCCGTGGCCATGGTGACGTCCAGCAGGGTCATCACCACCCCGCCGTGTGCCACGTTGAACGAGTTCATGTGCTCGGGGCCGGGCTCGAAGTCGATGCGCGACTCGCCCTCCTCCATCCGCACCAGGCGGAAGCCGAGGTGCTCGACGAACGGGATGGCGACGCCGAAGGTCTTGCTGTCCATCATCCCCCCGTGACCATGCTGACCCCGCCGTCCACGGCCAGCCACTGGCCGGTGATGTGCTTGCCGGCGTCGGAGGCGAACAGCAGTGCCGTTCCCTTGAGGTCCTCGTCGTCGCCCAGGCGGCGCAGCGGCGCATGGGCGGCAAGCTGGTCCTCGCCCAGGCGATCCAGCGTGCCGCGGGTCATCCTGCTGGGGAAGAAGCCCGGGCAGATGGCATTGACCGTGATGTTGTACCTGCCCCATTCGGCCCCGAGCGCACGGGTGAAGTTGAGGACGGCGCCCTTGGAGGTGTTGTAGGCCAGGGTCTGCATCTCGGGCGGGTTGCCGCCCAGCCCGGCGATCGATGCGATGTTGATGATGCGGCCGTAGCGGCGCTCGATCATGCAGTGCTTCGCCAGGTGCTGCGACAGGATGAAATAGCCGCGCACGTTCAGGTTCATCAGCTTGTCCCAGGCCTCCACCGGGTGGTCCTCGGCCGGGGCGCCCCAGGCGGCACCGGCGTTGTTCACCAGGATGTGGACATCGCCCATGCGCTCGAGCGTCTGGTCGGCCATGCGGCGGATGTCCTCCTCGCGCGAGGCATCGGCCGCGATCCAGCGCGCGTCGATGCCGTCGGCCTGCAGTTCGGCGGCGGCCTCCTCCAGGTCGGCGGCCTTGCGGGAGGTGAGCATGATGCGGGCGCCGGCCTCGCCCAGCGCGTGCGCCAGCTGCAGGCCCAGGCCACGCGAGCCGCCGGTGACCAGGGCGGTCTTGCCCCGGAGATCGAACAGTTGCTGGATGGTGCGGGTCATGGTGGATCTCGTTGTTGTGCGGAAGATTGTGCGCCGCCGGGCGGGGGTTCACCCAGGCGCGACCGCACGCCGATGAGCACCAGGCCCGCCGCGGTCGCGATGCCGCCGAGCACGCCCAGCGACCAGCCGGCGACGACGTGCGCACCGTGCGTGGCGACGCCCAGGACGACGCCGAACAGGCCGCCGTAGATGAGCATCCAGATCAGGCGGTCGATCCATGCCAGCGTGCGTGCCGAAGCCATCGTCAGAAGGCGTCTTCCGGCATGTCGGCGCAGGTGGGGTCGCGCGTTTCCACCACCTTCAGCCAGGCGGCGACCCTGGGCAGCTCGTAATGGAAGAAGTACCGTGCCGCGTGCAGGCGCCCGGTGTCGGCGGCACGGCGGCGTGCGGGGTCGGCCGGGATGGTGAGCACGACGTCGAGCCAGGTCCAGGCGATGACCAGGTGGCCGAACGCCTGCATGTAGGGCACGGCATTGGCCAGCGCTGCCGCCGGCTCACCGGTGGCCCAGGCCGCCTTGGTGGCGGCACCCACGTGCTGCAGGGCCTGGGCCAGGGCGTTGGCGTGCCCGGCCAGGTCGGGCCGCTGCAACGCCGCCTCGATGGTGCGGTTGATGCGCCCGGCAACGAGTTGCAGGCCGCGCCCGCCTTCCATGACCACCTTGCGCCCCAGCAGGTCGGCCGCCTGGATGCCGTGCGTGCCCTCGTGGATCATGTTCAGGCGGTTGTCGCGCCAGTACTGCTCGACCGGGAAGTCGCGCGTGTAGCCGTAGCCGCCATGGACCTGGATGGCGAGCGAATTCGCCTCCAGGCAGAACTCGCTGGGCCAGCTCTTGGCGATGGGTGTCAGCACCTCCAGCAGAAGCCGGGCCTCGTCGGCATCCTCCGGCGTGCCGGTGTGCTGTTCGTCGACCAGGCGTGCGCACTGCAGCATGAGCGCCAGCGCGCCTTCGCCGTACGCCTTCTGCGCCAGCAGCATGCGCTTGATGTCGGCGTGCTCGATGATGCGCACCGGCGGCTGCGACGGATCCTTGCCGGCGCTCCCCACGGGCCGGCCCTGGGGCCGGTTCTTCGCGTACTCGAGCGAGGCGTAGTAGCCGGCCAGGCCCAGCGCGGTGGCCGCCATACCGATGCCGATGCGGGCCTCGTTCATCATGTGGAACATGCAGCGCAGGCCCTCGTGCGGCTTGCCGACGAGGTAGCCGATGGCGCCGGCGCCACCGCGCACGGGGTAGCGCCCCTCGCCGAAATTCAGCAGCGTGTTGGTCGTGCCGCGCCAGCCCAGCTTGTGATTCAGGCCGGCCAGCGCGACGTCGTTGCGCTCGCCGGTGAGCTGCCCGTCGGTGCCGACGAGCTTCTTGGGCACGATGAACAACGAGATGCCGCGCGTGCCAGGGACGAGCTTGCCGTCCGGGCCGGGGATCTTGGCCAGCACCAGGTGGACGATGTTCTCGGCCAGCTCGTTCTCGCCGGCCGAGATCCACATCTTGTTGCCGGTGAGCCGGTAGCGCGGCCCCAGCGGATCGGCCTCGGAGCCGTCGCCGTCGGGCACCGCGCGCGTCGTGATGTCCGACAGCGACGAGCCCGCCTGCGGCTCCGACAGGCACATGGTGCCGGTGAAGCGGCCACCGAACTCGTTGCGCGCGAACACCGCCTTCTGTGCCTCGGTGCCATGCACCATCAGCAGGTTGGCGTTGCCCTTGGTGAGCAGGCTGGAGCCGATGCTCACCGAGGCCACCGCGAAGAAGCCGTTGGCCGCCGCCTCGATGGTGTAGGGCAGTTGCATGCCGCCCTCGTCGTAATCCTGCGCGGCGCTGACCATGCCCGACTCGACGTACGCCCGGTGCGCCTCGTGCGTGGCCTGCGGCAGGATGACCTTCTCGCCGTCGAAGCGCGGCTCCTCGGTGTCGACCAGCCGGTTGAACGGCGCGTACTTCTCGCGCGCGATGCGCTCGCAGGTGTCGAGCACCGCGTCGAAGGTCTCGCGCGAGTGGTCGGCGAACCGCGCCCGCCCGGCCAGCCGGTCGGCCTTGAGCCAGTCGTAGAGGAGGAAGTCGAGGGTGGGACGCAGAGACATGCAGGCGCTCAGGGGAAATGCAAACAGCCGGACTCCCGTGCGCAGACAGCGCGGAAGGACGCAGAGGTCGCCGACAAGTCAGCCAACCGATTCTTCTGCGTCTTCCGCGAACTTCTGCGCCAGGGGGTCCCTTCTGCCTCTTCAGAGAACCTCGAACACCCCCGCCGCCCCCATGCCGCCGCCGACGCACATCGTGACGACGACCTTCTTGGCGCCGCGGCGCTTGCCTTCGATGAGGGCGTGCCCGGTCAGGCGCTGGCCGGAGACGCCGTAAGGGTGGCCGACCGCGATGGCGCCGCCGTCGACGTTCAGGCGGTCGTTCGGGATGCCCAGCTTGTCGCGGCAGTAGATGACCTGCACCGCAAAGGCCTCGTTCAGCTCCCACAGGTCGATGTCGCCGACCTTCAGGCCCAGCTTCTTGAGCACCTTGGGAATCGCGTAGACGGGGCCGATGCCCATCTCGTCGGGCTCGCAGCCGGCGACCGCGAAGCCGAGGAAGCGGCCCAGCGGCTTGAGGTTGTTCTTCGAGGCGTATTCCTCGCTCACCACCACGCAGGCGCCCGCGCCGTCGGAGAACTGGCTGGCATTGCCGGCCGAGATCACGCCCCCGGGCAGCGCCGGCTTGATGCCGCTGATGCTTTCCTTGGTGGTGCCCTCGCGCAGGCCCTCGTCCCTGGCGACGGTGACCTCCCTGGTGCGCAGGCCCATGACCGGGTCGGCCACGCCGGCCTTGACGGTGATGGGCGCGATCTCGGCCTCGAAGCGGCCGGCCGCCTGGGCGGCGCAGGCCTTCTGCTGGCTGGCGGCGCCGTACTCGTCCATCGCGTCGCGGCCGATGTTGTAGCGCTTGGCCACCTGCTCGGCCGTCTGCAGCATCGACCAGTAGATCTCGGGCTTCTTCTTGTCGAGGTCGAGGTCGCGCAGCATGTGCTGGTTCATCTCCTGCTGCACACAGGAGATGCTCTCGACGCCGCCAGCCACGTAGACGTCGCCCTCGCCCGCGATGATGCGCTGCGACACCATGGCGATGGTCTGCAGGCCCGACGAGCAGAAGCGGTTGACGGTGGCGCCCGAGACGGAGATCGGCAGGTCGGCCATCAGCGCGATCTGGCGGGCGATGTTGGCGCCGGTGGCGCCCTCGGGGTTGGCGCACCCCATCAGCACGTCCTCGATGGCGCCGGGGTCGATGCCCGCGCGCTGGACGGCCTGCTTGACGGCATGGCCGCCGAGGGTGGCGCCATGGGTCATGTTGAACGCGCCCTTCCAGCTCTTGGTGAGGGGCGTGCGGGCGGTGGAGACGATGACGGCGTTGGTCATGGTGGGCCTTTCAGGGGTTCGGTCGCGGCGGTGGGCGGTCAGTTGAAGGTCTTGCCTTCGGCGACCAGGCGCTGGATGAGGGGAGCCGGTTCCCAGAACGCGGCGTCGTCGCGCGGGTTCTGCTGGAACCGCTTCATGGCCTGCACCACGTTGAACAGCCCGACCTGGTCGGCGTACAGCATGGGGCCGCCACGGTGCGCCGGGAATCCGTAGCCGGTGAGGTACACCATGTCGATGTCGCCGGCGCGCACCGCGATGCCCTCTTCCAGGATGCGTGCGCCCTCGTTGACCAGCGAGAACACCAGCCGCTGCACGATCTCCTCGTCGGAGATCTTGCGCGGGGTGATGCCCAGCTCCTTGCGGTGGTCGGCCACCAGGTCCTCGACCAGCTTGGACGGGATGGCGTCGCGCTTGCCGGCCTGGTAGTCGTACCAGCCGGCGCCGGTCTTCTGGCCGAAGCGGCCCAGCTCGCACAGCTTGTCGGCGGTGCGGCTGTACTTCATGTCGGGCCGCTCCTGGGCACGGCGCTTGCGGATGGCCCAGCCGATGTCGTTGCCGGCCAGGTCGCCCATGCGGAACGGGCCCATCGCGAAGCCGAAGCGCTCGATCGCCTTGTCGACCTGCTGCGGGGTGGCGCCTTCATCGAGCAGGAAACCGGCCTGCCGGCTGTACTGCTCGATCATGCGGTTGCCGATGAAGCCGTCGCAGACGCCGGCGACCACCGCCGTCTTGCGGATCTTCTTGGCCAGGTCCATCACGGTGGCGAGCACGTCCTTGGCGGTCTTCTCGCCGCGCACCACCTCCAGCAGCTTCATCACGTTGGCCGGGCTGAAGAAATGCAGGCCCACCACGTCCTGCGGCCGCTTGGTGAAGGCTGCGATCTTGTTCACGTCGAGGGTCGAGGTGTTCGAGGCCAGGATGGCGCCCGGCTTCATCACGCCGTCCAGCGTCTCGAAGACCTTCTGCTTGACGCCCATCTCCTCGAACACGGCCTCGATCACCAGGTCGGCCTGCGCCAGGTCCTTGTAGTCGAGCGTGGTGGACAGCAGCGCCATGCGCTGGTCGAACCGGTCCTGCTGGAGCTTGCCCTTCTTGACCTGGGCCTCGTAGTTCTTGCGGATGGTGGCGATGCCGCGGTCCAGCGCCTCCTGCTTCATCTCCAGGATGGTCACCGGGATGCCGGCGTTCAGGAAGTTCATGGAGATGCCGCCGCCCATGGTGCCGGCGCCGATGACGGCCACCTTCTGGATCGGCCGCCGGGGGGTGTCCTCCGGCACGTCCGGGATCTTGGAGGCGTTGCGTTCGGCCCCGAAGATGTGGCGCAACGCGCGGCTCTCCGGCGTGAACATGAGGTTGGTGAAGAGCTCGCGCTCGAACACCATGCCTTCGTCGAACTTCTTCTTGGTCGAGGCCTCGACCGCATCGACGCACTTCACCGGCGCCGGGAAATTCCGGGCCATGCCCTTGACCATGTTGCGGGCGAACTGGAAGTAGGCGTCCCCCATGGGGTGCTTGCTGGGCAGGTCGCGCACGCGCGGCAGCGGCCGCACGCCGGCCACGCTGCGGGCATAGGCCAGTGCCTCTTCCAGCAGCGACTCGGCCGAGCCCGCCATCTTGTCGAACAGCTTCTGGCCCGGCTGCTGGGCCAGCAGTTCACTCTTGACCGGCTCGCCCGACACGATCATGTTCAGGGCCGTCTCGACGCCCAGCACGCGCGGCAGGCGCATGGTGCCGCCGGCGCCGGGGATGAGGCCCAGCTTGACTTCGGGCAGCGCGATGCTGGCACCCGGGGCCGCGATGCGGTAGTGGCAGCCCAGCGACAGCTCCAGCCCGCCGCCCATGGTGACGGAATGGATGGCCGCGACCACCGGCTTGGGGCAGTTCTCCACCGCCGAGATCACAGACAGCAGGTTGGGCTCGGTGAGTGCCTTGCTGGTGCCGAACTCCTTGATGTCGGCGCCGCCGGAAAAGGCGCGGCCGGCCCCCGTGAGCACGATGGCCTTGACGGCCGGATCGGCAATGGCTTTCTCCAGCCCTGCCGTGATGCCCTGCCGGGTGGCCAGGCCCAGCCCGTTGACGGGCGGGTTGTTCATCGTGATCACGGCGACATCGCCGTGCACCTTGTAGTCAGCCGACATGGAGGGTCTCCTGGAGGAAAAAGAACGAGCGTTCGCTGGCGGGCGATTCTAGAAAGAGGATGGTGCGGTGCAATGCCTGGCTTGTCACGGTAGGGACTCTCCGCAGCGGCGTGCCGCGACGCGAAGCCAGGACGGCCTGGCTGATCAGCCAACCGGTCACGGACCGCGCGGCGGTCCGTGGACGGCTAGACCTCCAGCCACTCCTTGCGAGTGTAGGCGTCGGCACGCAGGCTGTCAGGGGTGCCGTGGAACACGATGCTGCCGTGGCCCATGACCAGCGCCCGGTCGGAGATGGCCATCGCGATGGTGAGTTTCTGTTCGATCAGCAGCACCGACAGGCCCTTGTCCTTGAGGCGCCGCAGGTACTCGCCCACCAGCTCCACGATCTTGGGCGCCAGGCCCTCGGTGGGCTCGTCGATGATGATCAGGTCGGGGTCGCCCATCAGCGTGCGGCACAGGGTGAGCATCTGCTGCTCGCCGCCCGAGAGCACCCCCGCCTCGGTGTGCTGGCGCTCCTTCAGGCGCGGGAACATGGCGTACATCTCGTCAAACGACCAGCGGCCGGACCGCCCTGCCCGCTTCTCGCCCAGCATCAGGTTCTGGTGCACGGTGAGCTTGGGGAAGATGTCGCGGTTCTCCGGCACGTAGCCGATGCCCAGGTGCGCGATCTCGTACGGCTTGCTGCCCAGGACCTGGCGCCCCTTCCACTCGACGCTGCCGGTGCACTCGACCATCCCCATGATGGCCTTGGCCGTGGTCGACCGGCCCGATCCGTTGCGCCCGAGGAGCGCCACGATCTCGCCGGGACGCACGTCGAACTGCACCCCGTGCAGCACGTGGCTCTTGCCGTAGAAGGCGTGCAGGTTGTCGACCTTCAGCATGGCAACGGCCCTGGAAGCGGACTGCCGGACGTGAAGCACGCAATGGTTTCGCGAAGGACGCGAACAACTCCGGGTGAAGACGTCATGTCAATGCTTTCCGCGCTCCCGCATTCAATGTCCCCCGGCCTGCGCATCGGCCACGTGCGAGCCCAGGTAGGCTTCCTGCACCCGCTGGTTGGCGCGGACCTTCTCGGGGGTGTCGAACGCGATGACCTCGCCGTAGACCACCACGGCGATCTTGTCGGCCAGGCCGAACACCACGCCCATGTCGTGCTCCACGGTCAGCAGCGTCTTGCCCACCGTGACTTCCTTGATGAGCTCGATGAAGCGGCGCGTCTCGCTGCGGCTCATGCCGGCGGTGGGTTCGTCCAGCAGGATGACGCCGGCGCCGCCGCCGATCGTGACGCCGATCTCCAGCGCTCGCTGCTCGGCGTACGTGAGGTTCACCGCCAGCGTGTCGCGCTTGCGGTCGAGGCGGATCATGTGCATCAGCTCCTCGGCCCGGTCGTTGGCGTCGTCCAGGTCGGCCAGGAACTTCAGGAAGGTGTAGCGGTAGCCCAGGCTCCACAGCACCCCGCAGCGCAGGTTCTCGAAGACGCTGAGCTTGGGGAAGATGTTGGTGATCTGGAAGCTGCGCGACAGGCCCAGCCGGTTGATCTCGAACGGCCGCTTGCCGTCGATGCGCTGGCCGTTCAGCAGCACCTGCCCGCCCGAGGGGGTGAAGCGCCCCGAGATCAAATTGAACAGCGTCGACTTGCCGGCGCCGTTGGGCCCGATGACGGCCACCCGCTCGCCGGGCCGCACCCCCAGGTTGGCACCGCGGATGATCTCGGTCTTGCCGAAGCTCTTGCGCAGGTCGCGCAACTCGAGCGCGAACGGGCCCGTTGCCGTGTCCGTCACAGGGCCTCCTTGCGCTTGGTTTCCTTCTCGATGAACTCCTGGATCTCGCCCCAGTGCCGCAGGAACACGCGCCGGGTGAGCTCGAACAGGCCCAGGCCGGTGAGCAGCACGAAGGCCGCGCCGAACCAGCTGTTCGCCCCTTTCGCGTCGAGCGGGACGCCGATGAAGCGCAGTTCGGAGCCGCCGGCGGAGTTGAGCTGCAGGTGGTAGACCATCTCGATCATGGCGCCCGCCCCCGCCAGCACCACCAGCGCGGTGACGGCCAGGGCCAGGTAGCTGACCCACAGCTCGCGCAGCCGGCCGTAGGCGGCCACCCGCAGGTTCATCATGATCAGGCTGGCGATGCCGCCCGGCGCGTACATCACGGTCACCAGGAAGATCAGGCCCAGGTACAGCAGCCAGGCGTTGGTCAGCTCGCTGAACAGCACGAAGGCGAGCACCATCAGGATGGCGCCCAGGATGGGACCGAAGAAGAAGGTGGCGCCGCCCAGGAACGTGAACAGCAGGTAGGCCCCCGAGCGCCCGGCGCCCACCACTTCCGCGGTGACGATCTCGAAGTTGAGCGCGCCCAGCCCGCCCGAGATGCCGGCGAAGAAGCCGGCGATGATGAAGGCCAGGTAGCGCACCTTCTGCGCGTCGTAGCCGACGAACTCCACTCGCTCCGGGTTGTCGCGCACGGCGTTGAGCATGCGGCCCAGCGGGGTCCGGGTGAAGGCGAACATCGCGGCCACCGACAGGAAGGTGTAGACCGCGATCAGGTAGTACACCTGCACCGGCGGGCCGAAGTTGATGCCCATGTAGCCCTTGCCGACCACCCGGTTGCCCGAGACGCCGCCCTCGCCGCCGAAGAACTCCGGGATCATGAGCGACATGGCGAACACCAGTTCGCCCAGGCCCAGGGTGATCATGGCGAAGGTGGTGCCGGCCTTGCGCGTGGTGACATAGCCGAACAGCACGGCGAACACCAGCCCGGCCAGGCCGCCGGCCAGCGGCACGGTGGCCACGGGAATCGGCAGCGATCCCGCCGACACGGCGTTCAGCGCATGGATCGCCAGGAAGGCGCCCAGGCCGGTGTAGACCGCGTGCCCGAAGCTGAGCATCCCGCCCTGCCCCAGCAGCATGTTGTAGGACAGGCAGGCGATGATGGCGATGCCCATCTGCGACAGCACCGTGACGGCCAGGCCGCTGCGGAACACCAGCGGCGCGACCGCGAGCAGCAGCGCGAACAGGCTCCACACCAGCCAGCGGCCGATGTTGAGCGGCTTGAACTCGTAGTGGGTCTTCATGGGTCAGCCCTCGCGCGTGCCCAGCAGCCCGCGCGGCCGGAAGATCAGGATCAGCACCAGGAACAGGTACGGCAGGATGGGCGCGACCTGCGACAGCGTGAGCTTCACGTACGAGCTGGACAGCAGGGCCGACCCCGGGGCGACCCCCAGTTGCTGGGCCAGGGTGCCCAGCGAATAGTCGAACGCCACCGCGAAGGTCTGGAGCACGCCGATCAGCAGCGAGGCCAGGAAGGCGCCGGACAGCGAGCCCATGCCGCCGACCACCACCACCACGAAGATGACGGAGCCCACGGTGGCCGCCATGGCCGGCTCGGTCAGGAAGGTGCTGCCGCCGATGACGCCGGCCAGCCCGGCGAGCGCCGAGCCGGCGCCGAACACCAGCATGAACACGCGCGGCACGTTGTGCCCCAGCGCCTCGACCGCCTCCGGGTGCGTGAGTGCGGCCTGGATGACCAGGCCGATGCGGGTGCGGGTGAGCAGCAGCCAGACCGAGCCCAGCATGACCAGGGCCACCAGCATCATGAAGCCGCGCGTGGCCGGGAACGGCGAGCACACCACGCGGATGGTGGCGTCGGCGGCGGCGCACAGTTGCGCGGGCGCGGCGCCCCACTGCAGGCTCAGGCCCTGCGCGGAATTGTTGATGAGGGTGAAGGCCGGGCCCTGCAGGATGGCCGGCGGATGGAACTCCAGCGCGATGCGGCCCCACACCAGCTGCACCAGTTCGATGATGACGTACGACAGGCCGAAGGTGATGAGCAGTTCCGGCACGTGCCCGTACTTGTGCACCTTGCGCAGGCACAGCCTCTCGAACACCGCGCCCAGGCCGCCCACCACGATGGGCGCGAGCAGCAGCGCGGGCCAGAAGCCGGTGAACCGCGACACCGTGTAGCCCAGGTAGGCGCCCAGCATGTAGAAGCTGGCATGGGCGAAGTTCAGCACGCCCATCATGCTGAAGATGAGCGTCAACCCGGAGCTCAGCATGAACAGCAGCAGCCCGTAGCTCAGGCCGTTCAGCATCGAGATGACGAAGAATTCCATTGCTGGCGAATGTCCCCGGCGGTCAAAAAAAAGAGCCCGCGACGGCGCACGGGCTCTGGCTGGCCTGGCGCCCCGGTCAGCCGGGACGCTTCATCTGGCAGCTGGTGGGCGTGCTCGACACGTAGTTCGGATATTCCTTCACCGGCACCAGCGTCATGCCGGTGTTCTCCGGACTGTACGGGTACTTGCCGCCGGCCTTCTGCCACACCGACACGTAGAGCGGCTGCTGCAGCTGGTGGTCGGCCTTGCGGATCTCGACCTCGCCGTTGAAGCTCTTGACCTTGAGGCCTTCCATCGCCGCCGCGACCTTGACCGGGTCGGTGGACTTGGCCTGCGCCATGGCGGCGCCCAGGGTCTCGAAGATGCGGATGGTGGAGCCGGTGTAGAAGTCGTCGTTGTACTTCTGTTTGAACTCGGTCATCCACTTGTCCATCTGGCCGCCCATGTTGTAGTGGTTGTAAGCCACCTGGTAGACGCGGCCGCCGCCGTTCTGGCCCAGCGCCGTGGGCGTGCCGGTGACGCCGGCGTAGTAGGTGAAGAACTTGCCGTTGTAGCCGCCCTCGTTGGCCGCCTTGACCAGCAGCGACAGGTCGGAGCCCCAGTTGCCGGTGATCACGGTGTCGGCGCCCGAGGCCTTGATCTTGGCGATGTAGGGCGCGAAGTCGCGCACCTGCGCCAGCGGGTGCAGGTCCTCGCCGACGATCTTGATGTCGGGCCGCTTGCGGGCCAGGGTGTCCTTGGCGTACTTGGCCACCTGCACGCCGTGCGAGTAGTTCTGCCCCAGGATGTAGACATTCTTGATGTCCTTCTGCTCGGCGATGAAGCTGGACATGGCCTCCATCTTCATGGACGTGTCGGCGTCGAAGCGGAAGTGCCAGAAGCTGCACTTGCTGTTGGTGAGGTCCGGGTCGACGGCCGAGTCGTTGAGGTACAGGACCTCCTTGCCCGGGTTGCGCTCGTTGTGCTTGTTCACCGCGTCGACCAGGGCCAGCGCGACCGACGAGCCGTTGCCCTGGATGATGTAGCGCACGCCCTGGTCGAGCGCCGCCTTCAGCGCGTTCAGGCTCTCTGCCGGGCTGAGCTTGTTGTCGATGAGCGTGACTTCGAACTTGACGCCTGCGGGGTTGCCCGCGCCGCTGAATTTCTCGGCGAAGAACTGGTAGCCCTTGCCCTGGCTGACACCGACCGGGCCCAGCAGCCCGGTGAGGGGGTCGATGCGGACCAGCTTCACGACCTCGCCGCTCAGCGGCCCCGAGCCTGCGGGAGCAGCCGCCTTGGCCGGTGCTGCCGGCTTGGCAGGCGCCTGCTGCGCGACGGCGAAGCCGGCGCCGCCAAGGGCCAGGATGGCTGCGACCGTGACGTGCCTGATAGCGTATTGCATGAGCTGTCTCCTGCAGGAAATTGGAATGGGCGCAGGGTACAAGCTCTTGTGCACAGCACGCTCAGGGAATGCCCGTAAACAGGTGGGCTCCTATCTCCCACGCGACACAGGTGCCATCGCGCCGCACGCGGTGCGGGCGACGGACACGCATCAGGTGTTCGGCAGCTTGTAGCCCTTGAGCGACTCGCGCAGCCGGGTCTTGAGCATCTTGCCGGTGGCGCCCAGCGGGATCGCGTCGACGAACACGACGTCGTCGGGCACCTGCCACTTGGCGATCTTGCCGTCGTAGAAGCGCAGCAGTTCGTCGCGCGACAGCTCCATGCCGGCACGCCGGACCACCGCGACAACCGGACGCTCGTCCCACTTCGGGTGCGGCATGCCGACGCAGGCGGCCATCTGCACGGCCGGGTGCGACATGGCGATGTTCTCGATGTCGATCGAGCTGATCCACTCGCCGCCGGACTTGATCACGTCCTTGCTGCGGTCGGTGATCTGCAGGAAGCCGTCGGCATCGATGGTGGCCACGTCGCCGGTGGGGAACCAGCCGTCGACCAGCGGGTCGCCGCCCTCCCCCTTGAAGTACTCGCGCACGATCCACGGGCCCTTGACGTACAGGTCGCCGGGGGTGCGCCCGTCCCAGGCCAGCTCCTGGCCGGCGCCGTCGACGATCTTCATGTCCACGCCGAAGATCGCGCGGCCCTGCTTCAGGCGGATCCTGTTCTGCTCCTCGAGCGGCATCGCGAGGTGCTTGTTCTTCAGCGTGCACAGCGTGCCCAGCGGGCTCATCTCGGTCATGCCCCAGGCATGCAGCACGTCGACGCCGTAGTCCTCGCCGAAGGCGCGGATCATGGCCGGCGGGCAGGCCGAGCCGCCGATGACGGTGCGCTTCAGGGTGGAAAAGCGCAGGTTGTCCGGCTTCATGTGCCCCAGCAGCATCTGCCACACCGTCGGCACGCCGGCCGCATAGGTGACCTTCTCGGTCTCGATCAGCTCGTAGACCGACTTGCCGTCCAGCGCCGGGCCGGGGAACACCAGCTTGCAACCGGTGAGCGCGGCCGAATACGGGATTCCCCACGCGTTGACGTGGAACATCGGCACCACCGGCAGCACGGAGTCGCGCGCCGACAGCGCCATGACGTCCGGCAACGCGGCGGCGTAGGCATGCAGGAGGGTCGAGCGATGGCTGTAGAGCGCCGCCTTGGGATTGCCGGTGGTGCCGCTCGTGTAGCACATGCTCGAGGCCGAGTTCTCGTCGAACGACGGCCAGTCGTAGCTGGCCGGCTGGGCGCCGATCCAGTCCTCGTACGACACCAGGCCGGGAATGCCGGTGCCGGCCGGCACCTTGCCCGCATCGCACAGCAGCACGTACTGGCGGATGCCGGGGCACCTGCCGTGGATGGCCTGCACCAGCGGCAGGAAGGTGGCGTCGAAGCACAGCACCTGGTCCTCGGCGTGGTTGGCGATCCAGGCGATCTGGTCCGGGTGCAGGCGCGGGTTGATGGTGTGCAGCACGCGGCCCGACCCCGATACGCCGAAATACAGCTCGAGGTGGCGGTAGCCGTTCCAGGCCAGCGTGGCCACGCGGTCGGAGAACAGCAGGTTGAGGCCGTCCAGGGCGCGCGCGACCTGCCGCGCGCGTTGCGCGACGTCCCGCCAGGTGTAGCGGTGGATATCCCCCTCGACCCGGCGCGACACGATCTCGCCGTCGCCGCCGTGGCGTTCGGCATGGTCGATCAGCGACGAGATGAGCAGCGGTTGGCTTTGCATCAGGCCGAGCATGGGGTGTCTCCTTGTGGTCCGGCGGGCATGGAATGCGCGAATGCTAAGTCGATTCACACGCCACGCAGCCCCGCACTTGCCCGCATGCCGCGGGCCCGGCCGCCCCCCGCGTCAGGCCGATGCGGGATCGGGGCCGGGCTGCACGCCGCGCTCGAACGCGAGGTGCACCGTGGTGCCCGCGCCGGCCGTCGACTCGACGGACACGCTGCCGCCGGCCGACTGCAGCACCCGCTGGCAGAACAGCAGGCCCATGCCGTTGCCGCCTGCGGCGGACCGGGTGGTGACCGGCTCGCGCGTGAGCCGTGACAGCACCTCGGGCGCGATGCCGGGGCCGTTGTCGATGAAGCGGATGCAGCCGCGCGGCAGGCCGCACGGCCCGGTGTCGCAGTCGATCTCGATGTGCAGGTGCGGGTCGGGCCGCCCCCGCAGCGCCTGCACCGCGTTCTTGGCCAGCGTGCACAGCACCAGGTACAGCAGGTCGCGCCGGCCCGGCAGGCTGAAGTCGCGCCGCGCCCGGCTGGTGACCCAGTGCCGCTCCTGGTCCTCGAACGGGAATTCGTCCAGCAGCGAGCCCACCAGCGTGGTCGCCCCGACGGTCTGCGGCGCGGCGCCCGGATAGGCATCGCGGGCCGACTGCACGAAGGTGGACACCAGCGACTGGCAGTACAGCGCCCGGCGCTCGGCTCGTTCCAGCGCGGCGAGCAGTTCGCCCGGCTGGCCCTCCTCGAACACCGCCTGGCCCGGGGCCGCCCCCGCCGCGTCCGGCAGGTGGCGCGCGGCGATCGAGGCGACCAGGCCCCGCACCGTGGCCAGCGGCGTGTTCAGCTCGTGGGCCAGGAAACCGAGCGTCTCGCGCAGGGCCGTGACGCGCCCCTCGTTCAGCGCCCGCTCCAGCGCCTGCGAGCGCGCGAGGTTCAGGGCCTCGTGCAGCGCCTCGCGCGTGGGCCCGTCCTCGAGCGGCTTTTCCAGGATGCGCAGCACCTTGCCGTCGTTGACGGCCGCGATCGCGACGTCCTTCTCGGCGTAGGCGGTGGCCAGCAGCCGCACCAGGTGCCGGTGCTCGCGCTGCACGGCGCGCAGCAGCTTGAGGCCGTCGCCGCCGGCCATGCGGTAGTCGGTGACCAGCACGGCGAACTGCTCGCCGCGCTCGGCCAGCAGGGCGAGCGCCTCGTCGGCGCTGCCGGCCGTGGAGACCTCGAACTCGCCGCCGAAGCTGCGGGCGAACCACTTTCGCGAGGTGGCCTCGTCGTCGACGAAGAGGATGGAACGGGCGTCGGTGAACATGCGTGACTTCAATCGATGGGGGCCGCGGAGGCCCCGTATTCGCGCAAGGCGTCCTCGGTCCGGGCCGCCAGCGCGCGCAGCTGCGCCAGCCAGTCGGGGACGTCGGGCCAGCGGCGCTCCTCCAGCACCGGGACATAGATGCGGCGCACGCGCTGGTACAGCGCCAGCGCCCCCGCCTCGCCGCTCATGCCGAGCAGGGAGTGCAGCGCATCCTGGGCCCGCGGCAATTCGCGGTCCTGCACTGCCTGGCCCAGCACGTCGAGCAGCCGGCGGATCTCGGGCAGGTAGTCGGCCAGCAGCTCGTCGAGAAGGCCGAGACGGCGGTAGCTGTCCAGCCGGGCGACGTTCAGCAGCGGCCCCTCGGCCTCCGGCGCCGGGTGGGCCGGCGCCGCCGGGCGGTGGACCGGGTTGGCACCGGCCAGCAGCTGGGCGATGGCATCGAGCAGCTGGGCCGCCTCGACCGGCTTGGTCAGGAAGCCGTCCATCCCGGCTTGCCGCGCGGCGTCCAGAGTCGAGGTGTCGGAATGCGCGGTGAGCGCCACGATGGGCACCGAGGCCCAGGGCTTGCCGCTGGCACGGATGGTGCGCGCCGCGGCCAGGCCGTCGAGGCCGGGCATGTTCAGGTCCATGAGCACGAAGTCGAAGCTGCCGTCGCCGTCCAGCTCTTCCAGCACCCCCATGCCGTGGTCGACCTCGTGCACCGTGGCACCGGCCTCGCGCAGATAGGCGGCGACGGTGCGCCGGTTGTAGGCGCTGTCGTCGGCCAGCAGGACGCGCCGTGCCTCCAGCGGCAAGGCCGCGGGCAGGCCGGCCCGGCGGTCGTCCAGGGCGCGCTGCAGCGCCTGGACCAGCGGCAGCTGGGCGCAGGGCTTGCCGATGAAGCCGTCCATGCCGGCGCGCTGCGTCTTGACCCGCGCCATGTGCGCCGGCTCACTGGTGTGCGCCACGATACGCACGTAGCGGTTGGCCGGCACCTGGCCCTGGCGCACCCGCAGCGCCACCTGGTAGCCATCGAGCACCGGCATGTGCAGGTCGAGCAGGACCAGGTCGTAGGCATGGCGCGCCATCAGTTCGAGCGCGCGCTGGCCGTCGGGGGCCTCGTCGACCACCATGTCCAGCGGGCGCAGCTTGTGGCGGGTGGTCATGCGCTGGGCGGCGTCGTCCTCCACCAGCAGCAGGCGCTTGCCGGCCAGCGCGGCGCGCGCCTTCTCCAGCACGGCGGCGCGGTAGATCTCGCGGTCGTTCTCGCCGATCGCCGGGAAGCTCATGCTGAACTCGGTGAACTGGCCCAGGACCGAGTCGCAGCGCACCTCGCCGCCGAACGCCTTCATCACCCGCTGGCAGTACGACAGGCCCAGCCCGGTGCCGCCGGACTTGCCGACGGTGCGGAAGGGCTCGAACAGGCCGGCCAGCACATCGGGTGCCATGCCGGGCCCGTTGTCACGCACCCGCACTAGGTGGCCGCCGACCGTGATGTCGACCCGGATGCCCGGATAGGGCCCCAGGTAGTACAGCGCGTTCTTGATGAGGTTGAACAGCACGAACAGGAAAGCCGTCTCGTCGCCGCGGAACTGGAAGTCGTCGTGGACCTGGACCCGCACCCGGCCGCGCGCCTCCTCGCTGTCGTAGCTGTACTCGTCGACCGCCTTGTGCACCACCTCGGCGGCCGACAGGAACGAGAAGCCGGTCTCGTCGATCGGCCGGGCGCTCACCTCGTCGAGCGTCATCGAGATCACCTGCAGGCCGCGGTCGATGGCCTGCTCGCCCTGCGCCAGGTGGCGGTACAGCGCCTCGACGTCGGCCGGCGCCACCGGCGCCAGCTGGCCGCCCGCGCCCGGGGCCGGCAGCACCCGCTGCATGCCCTCCAGGCTGTTGCGGATGCGCGCCAGCGGGTAGCGCAGCTCGTGCGCGATGGACCCGGCCAGGGCCTGGGTCGCGCGCAGCTTGCGCTCGGTCTCGATCTGCTCGGTGGAGAACTTGAACAGGTTGGCGCCGATCGCGATCACCACGTAGGCCGGCAGCTGGGCCACCAGGTCGGGCGGGATCGGGGCGTCCGGATGGCCCAGCTGGAACAGCAGCAGGGCCGCGCCGCCGCCGCCGATCAGCATCACGAACGTGTTGCGCCAGTCGGTCAGCAGCGTCAGGAAGCACAAAGCGATGAAGCCGTTGGAGACCGCGGGTACCCCGCCGCCGCGCTCCAGGCCCGTGTAGACGGTGAAGAACGGCAGGCTGTAGAGCATGGCCGCATAGGAGAACGGGATGTACCAGCGCTTCCAGCGCGCCGGCCAGTAGTTCTGCAGGCCCAGCGCGACCATGGCAGCCAGCACGCCCAGCCGCAGCTCGATGTCGTCCAGCGGCTGCGGGTTGGGCCGGGTGAAGCGCAGGAAATAGAAGGTGGAGAACGTCAGCGCGCCCAGGATGCCCATGTACTTCAGGCGCGGCGGGCCGTACGCGTGATACGCCCGGTAGTGCTCGTACAGGTTCGCCAAGAACTTCATTGTTGCCCCCCGCCGCCCCCAACGGCCCCTCCAACCACCTGCCCGCACCGGTCACCGGTCGGACGGATCGCCCCATGGGCCGCAGGATTATGGCGTTGGCCGCCGCATGCCCCGCCGCCGGGCCGGGCTGGCCCAGCCGTGGGGCGGAAATTCCCCGGCTTGGGCGACCGGCCGCCGAAGGGGGACAATCGCGTGGATGACCACCGCGGGGCCAGCACGGCCGCGCTGACCACCCATGACCTACCCCATCCAGAAATCCGATGCCGAGTGGAAGGCCCTGCTCGCCTCCAAGGGCGCCGAGCGCGGCGCCTACGAGGTGACGCGCCACGCCGCCACCGAGCGGCCCTTCACGGGCAAGTACGAGACCGTCTGGGCCGACGGCAGCTACCACTGCATCTGCTGCGGTAACAAGCTGTTCGATTCGGCCACCAAGTTCGACGCCGGTTGCGGCTGGCCCAGCTTCTCGCAGGCGGTGCCCGGCAGCATCCGGGAGATCCGCGACACCAGCCACGGCATGGTGCGGGTGGAGACGGTGTGCGCCCAGTGCGGGGCCCACCTGGGGCACGTGTTTCCGGACGGCCCGACGGAGACCCGCCTGCGCTACTGCATGAACTCGGCCTCGCTGGACTTCCAGAACCAGGAATGAACGCCTTCATCGATTTCCTGCCGGGCGTGGTGTTCCTGGCGGCACTGCTGCTGTTCGACATCTACACCGCCACCGCCCTGACCATGGGCGCAACCGTGCTGCAGATCGCCCTGCTGCTGGTGCTGCGCAAGAAGATCACCGCCGTGCACTGGTTCACCCTGGGCGTGGTGCTGGTGTTCGGCACTGCCACGCTGGTGCTGCACGACGCCACCTTCATCAAGTGGAAGCCCACGGTGATCAACTGGATCATGGCCACGGCGCTGCTCGTCGGCCCGCCCCTGCTGGGCAAGAACTTCATCCGCCTGCTGCTGCAGGAGCACGTGAAAGCGCCCGACGTCGCCTGGGCCCGCGCCAACCTGGCCTGGGCCGCCCTGTTCGTCGTGCTCGGCGCGGCGAACCTGGTGGTGGCGTTCAACTTCTCCGAGAAGACCTGGGGCGTGTTCAAGGTGTTCGGCATGCCGGCCGTCATCGCGGTCTTCTCGGTCGTGCTGATGCTGTACCTCGGCCGCTTCAGCCCGCCCGAGGTCGAAGCCGAGGTGTCCAAGCGATGAGCGGCACCGGCATCACCGCCACCGCCCTCGAGGCCAGGCTGCGCGAGCGCCTGGCTCCCAGCCGCCTGGAAGTGGTGGACGAGAGCGCTGCCCACCTGGGCCACGCGGGGTCGGACGGCACCGGTTCCGGCACCCATTTCCGCGTGCGCATCGACTCACCCCTGTTCGCCGGCCGCCCGAGGGTGGCCCGACACCGCCTTGTGTATGATGCGTTGAGCGAGTACATCGACGCCGGCCTGCACGCGCTGGCCATCGAGACCGTCTGACCCCCATCGCTTCCGTTCGATCCTAGAGAACGCACTCCCCATGAAACAACACCTGATCGCGGCCCTCGCCGCCGCCACCCTGTGCGCCGCCCTGCCCGCCGCCGCGCAGAACGTCGCCATCGTCAACGGCAAGGCAGTGCCCAAGGCCCGCATGGACGCGCTGGCCGCTCAGATCACCAAATCGGGGCGCCCGATCACGCCCGACGTCAACGAGCAGCTGAAGGAAGAGGTGGTCGTGCGCGAAGTCCTGATGCAGGAAGCGCAGAAGCGCGGCCTCGACGGCAGCGACGACTTCCGCTCGCAGATGGAACTGGCCCGCCAGACGCTCCTGATCCGCGAGCTGTACGCCGACTTCCAGAAGAAGAACCCCGTGACCGACGAGGACATCAAGTCCGAGTACGACAAGTTCGTGTCGGCCAACGGCGGCAAGGAATACAAGGCGCGCCACATCCTGGTCGAGAAGGAAGACCAGGCCAAGGCCATCATCGCCAGCCTCAAGAAGGGCCAGAAGTTCGAGGACATCGCCAAGAAGCAGTCCAAGGATCCCGGATCGGGTGCCAACGGTGGCGACCTCGACTGGGCCAATGCGGCCAGCTACGTGCCCGAGTTCTCGCAGGCCATGATCAAGCTGCAGAAGGGCCAGACCACCCAGGAGCCGGTGAAGTCGCAGTTCGGCTACCACATCATCCGCCTGGACGACGTGCGCGAGGCGCAGATGCCCAAGATGGAAGAGATCAAGCCGCAGATCGCCCAGCAGCTGCAGCAGCAGAAGCTCGCCAAGTTCCAGCAGGACCTGCGCGCCAGCGCGAAGATCGAGTGACAGACGCGCCGCAAGGCGGCGCGCGTCACTCGACCCCGGCGAACGCCGGGGTCCATCGACCCGGTTCAGCCCGGTGTCCACAGACGGCCCCTCGGGGCCGTTTCCTTTTCCCCCCGCTACTTCCGCAGCAGCGGCGTCAGCACCGTCAGCAGGCCGATCAGCACCGGCTGGTGCAGCATGTACCAGCTGAGGCTCCAGCGGCCCAGCCAGGACAGCGCGCCGCCACCCGCCGGCAGCCGCCCGGCCAGGGCCTCGGGACGCCGCTCGAGCAGCCACTGCCCGGCCGCCATGCCCCACCACAACACGCCCAGCCATGGGAAGACGGGGACGTAGTCCTCGGTGTTCGGACGACGGCCGATCAGGCCGAGGATGTTCAGCGGCGGGCGGTTGAACGGCTCCAGCGAGGGCATGGTTGCATGCAGGGCCTGCGCCAGGTGCGGCAGCAGCAGTGCGATGGCACCGGCGAGCCAGAGCCAGCGTCCCCAGCCGGCGGTCAGCCGCACCACCACCAGCATCAGCGCGATGCCGTGCAGCACGCCGAAGTAGATCCAGCTGGCCGGGAACATCCACCAGGAGCCGATCGACACCAGTACCGCGCAACCGGCGACCTGCGCCCAGCGCCGCCAGAAGCGCGGCCAGCGTTGCCCCTGGGCCCAGGCGACCGCCTGCGACAGGCCGGCGCAGAACAGGAACAGGGTCACGATCGCCGTGCGCTGCCGGGTCCACAGCGGGGAGTTGTTGAAGTCCTGCCGGATCCAGCCGAAGTGGTTGAGGTCGAAGCAGAAATGGAACGCCGTCATCCAGACGATGGCGACGCCGCGCAGCGCGTCCAGGCGATCGAAGCGGGCTCTGGGCATGGGCGGCAAGTGTAGGGCCGCCTCCCCGGGTTAACCCCTTTCCACGGGTCGCGCCGGCGGCGCTCCAATCGGTGGCATGCCAACCAAGCTTTCCCGTCGCCTCGCCTGCCTCGCGGCGGCCTTGTTGCTCGCCGGCTGCGCCGCCGGACCGGATCCGACCGCCGCCGCCCGCGCCGAACTCGGGGGCAAGCCGCTGCGGGCCGCCATCAACTTCGGCAATCCCATCCTCGCCAACCGCGGACCGGCCGGCGAGCCCACCGGGGTCTCGGTCGACCTCGCGCGGGAAGCGGCCCGCCGCATGGGGGTGCCGGTCGAACTGGTCACGTTCACCTCGGCCGGCCAGGTGGTGGAGGCCCTCAAGGCACGCCAGGTCGACCTGGCGTTCGTGGCCATCGACCCGGTGCGCGGCGCCGACACCGACTACACGCCGCCGTACGTGATCATCGAAGGGGCCTACCTGGTGCGCGAAGCATCCCCGCTGCGCGCCAACGAGCAGGTCGACCGCGCCGGCACCCGCATCGCGGTGGGCCGCGGCAGCGCCTACGACCTCTACCTGACGCGCGAGATCAAGGCCGCCACGCTGGTGCGCGCGCCGACGTCGCCGGCCGTCACCGACCTGTTCCTGGCCCAGAACCTCGACGTCGCGGCCGGCGTGAAGCAGCAGCTCGAGGCCGACGCCAAGCGTGTCGGCGGCGTGCGCCTGCTGCCGGGCCGCTTCATGGTGATCGAGCAGGCCATGGGCGTGCCCAAGGGGCGCACCGCGATGCAGGCCTGGCTGACCGGCTTCATCGAGGAGATGAAGGCGACCGGCTTCGTCGCCGACGCGCTGCGTCGCCATCGCATCGAAGGCGCCGCCGTGGCGCCCGCGGCGCGCCGCTAGCCGCATCGCGGCGGGCCGTGGCATGGAGATTGCGGGCCACCCGCCACTTCCCACCTCCGCGAGGACCTGTCCCATGCCCCACGCCCTCCTCCCGCTGCGCCGTTTCGGTGCCGCCGTCCTGCTCGGTGCCGCCGCGGTCGCCGCCCATGCCGACTGGCCCGAGCGGCCGATCCAGATGGTGCTGTCGTTCCCGCCCGGCGGCGCCACGGACATCCTGGCGCGCGCCGTGGGGCAGAAGATGGGCGAGGCGCTGCGGCAACCGGTGGTGATCGAGAACCGCCCGGGGGCCGGCGGCAACATCGGCCTGCTCACCGCCGCCAAGGCGCCGGCCGACGGCTACACGGTGTACATGGCGGCGGTCACCAATGCCGCGATCGCGGCGGCCGCCTATCCGCCGCAGCAGGCCCACCTGCTGAAGGACTTCGTGCCGGTGGGCGGCGTCGGCATCGTGCCGCACATGCTGGTGGTGCCCGCCTCGCTGCCGGCGCAGGACGTCCCCCAGCTCGTCGCCCTTCTGAAGGCCGCGCCGGGCAAGCACAACTTCGCCTCGCAGGGACCGGGCACGCTGTCGCACCTGGAGTCCGAGGTGTTCAAGGCGGCCGCCGGCGTGGACATCACGCACATCCCCTACAAGGGCAGCTCGCAGGCCCTGCCCGACCTGATGTCGGGCAGCTCCAGCCTGATGTTCGACAGCATCCCGGCGTCGATGCCGCACGTGAAGGCCGGCAAGCTGCGGGTGCTGGCGGTGGCCTCCAGCCGGCGCATGGCCATGCTGCCCGACGTGCCCACCGTGGCCGAGAGCGGCCTGCGCGGGTTCTCCGCCGACAATGTCTTCGGCGTGGTGGCGCCCAAGGGCACGCCGCCGCAGGTCCTGGCCACGCTGCAGCGCGCCGTGCGCGCGGCGGTCGAGGCGCCCGAGCTGCGCCAGCGGCTGCAGGACCAGGGCGTCGAACTGCGCTTTTCCGCCCCCGACGAGTTCGGCAAGACCATCGAGCAGGAATTCCGCACCTGGGGCCAGGTGGTCGAGCGGGCCAAGGTCCGGCTCGAGTGACGACAACGCATCTGAAGGACGAATGACGACATCCAGCCCGCCCGGTTTCTGGGACTTCCCCTACACCTCGCAGCGCATGCCGCTGCTGGCCCGCAACGTGGTCAGCACCTCGCAGCCGCTCGCCTCGGCCGCCGGCGCCCTCATGCTGGCGCGCGGCGGCAACGCGGTCGATGCGGCGCTGGCCACCGCCATCACGCTCACCGTGGTCGAACCCTGCATGAACGGCATCGGCGGCGACGCCTTCGCCATCATCTGGGACGGCCAGCGCCTGCACGGCCTCAATGCCTCGGGCCGCGCGCCGCGCCGCTGGACGACGGAGCACTTCGCCCGCTACCAGGCCATGCCGCCGCGCGGCTGGGACTCGGTCACCGTGCCGGGCACCGTCTCGGCCTGGCGCGCCCTGTCCGACCGCTTCGGCACGGTGCCCTTCGCCGAGCTGTTCGAACCCGCCCTGCGTTACGCCCGGGAGGGCTTCCTGGTCTCGCCGACGGTGCGCCGCCAGTGGCAGGCCCAGGTGCCCGAGCTGCTGGCCCAGCCCGGCTTCCGCGAAGCCTTTGCACCGGGCGGCGAGGCGCCGGCGACTGGCGAGCTGTTCATCTGCCCCGGCCAGGCCGCCACGCTGGAAAGCATCGCCGCGAGCAAGGGCGACGACTTCTATCGCGGCCGGCTGGCGCGCGCCATCGCCGACCACGCCCGCGCCACCGGCGGCCTGCTCGACGAGCAGGACCTGGCCGAGCACCGCTGCGACTGGGTGCAGCCGCTGTCGGTGCGATTCCAGGGCGTCGAGCTGCACGAGATCGGCCCCAGCGGCCAGGGCATCGGCGCGCTGATGGCGCTGGGCATGCTGGAGCACCTGGACCTGCCTTCTGCGGGCCTGGACAGCGCGCTGTGGCACCACCTGCAGATCGAGGCCATGAAGCTGGCCTTCGCCGACCTGCAGGCCTACGTGGCCGACCCCGAGGCGATGCGTGCCGTCACCGCGGCCGACCTGCTCGCGCCCGCCTACCTGGCTGGCCGCGCCCGGCTCATCGACCCGGACCGCGCCGCGCCGGCTCGCCCCGGCTCGCCGCACAGCGGCGGCACGGTCTACCTCACCGCCGCCGACCAGCGCGGGATGATGGTCTCGTTCATCCAGTCCAACTTCAAGGGCTTCGGCTCCGGCGTGGTGGTGCCGGACACCGGCATCGCCCTGCACAACCGCGGCTGGGGCTTCACGCTGCAGCCCGGGCACCCCAACCAGGTGGCGCCCGGCAAGCGGCCGTTCCACACCATCATCCCGGGCTTCCTCACCCGCGACGGCCAGCCGCTGCTGGCCTTCGGCGTGATGGGCGGCTCGATGCAGGCCCAGGGACACGTGCAGGTGGCGGCGCGCATCGCCTGCCACGGCCTGAACCCGCAGGCGGCCAGCGATGCGCCGCGCTGGCGGGTGCGGGACGACAACCACACCGTGGCGGTCGAGTGGAACTTCCCGGCCGACGCCATCGAGGGCCTGCGCGCGCGAGGCCACGAGGTGTCGGTGGCGGCGCGGTTCGAGACCGAGTTCGGCTCGGCCCAGCTCGCCCTCAAGACCGCCAACGGCTACATCGCCGCTTCCGACCACCGCAAGGACGGCTGGCCGGTGGGGTTCTGAGCAGGGCTGTCGCTCAGTCGACGACCAGCTTGCGCTCGGTGATGAGCCGGCGCCAGCGCGCCGTGTCGGCCGCCACCATGGCGGCCATCTGCTGCGGCGTGCCGCCGGTGGCGGTGGCGCCCAGCAGCCCCAGGCGCTTCTGCAGCTCGGGGTCGCGCAGGGCCTCGTTGAAGGCAGTGTTGACGCGCGCCACCACGTCGCCCGGCGTGCCGCGCGGCGCGTAGATCCCGAACCAGTTGCTCACGTCGAAGTTCGCCAGCCCCTGCTCGTGCAGGGTCGGGATGTCGGGCGCGAACGGGAGCCGCTGCAGGCTGGTGACGCCGATGGCGCGCAACTTGCCGTCGCGGATGTGGCCCTGCGAGGTGACGTAGTTGTCCATCAGCATGTGCACCTGGCCCGACACCATGTCGTTGAACACCAGGCCGGTGCCGCGGTACGAGATGTGGGTCATGAACACGCCGGCCTGGGCCTTGAACAGCTCCCCCGCCAGGTGGCTGTTGGTGCCATTGCCGCTGGAGCCGAAGTTCAGGCGCCCCGGCCGGGCCTTGGCCAGCGCAATGAACTCGCGCAGGTTGGCCGCCGGCAGGGAGGTCGGCACCACCATCACCGCACTGGTGCGGGCCACGTCCACGACCGGAACGAAATCCTGCTCCACCTTGTAAGGCAGGCGCGGGTTCGTCACCACGGCGACCGAGTGCGTGCTGCCGGTGGCGATGAGCAGCGTGTAGCCGTCCGGGTCGGCCTTGGCCACCAGGTCGGAGCCGATCGTGCCGCCGGCGCCGGGCTTGTTGTCGATGACGATGGCCTGGCCCAGCCGGTTGGCGGCCTGCAGCGTGATGGCGCGCGCCAGCACGTCGGTGGCGCCGCCGGCAGGAAACGGCACGACCAGGCGCACCGGCCGCGACGGATAGGCGGACTGGGCTGCGGGCAGGCCCGGCATCAGGGCACCGGCGCAGGCGGCCAGCAGGAGGGAACGGCGCAATGGCTGTGGCATAGCCGCCATGGTGGCACAGCCGCAGCCCCGCGCGAGGCCGCGTGGCTCCCGCGTCAGCCCACCCAGCGCCGCGCGTTGCGCCAGATGCGCAGCCAGGGGCTGCTGGCGCTGGGGTCGCCGCCGGTCCAGCTCATCTGGATGTTGCGGAAGACGCGTTCGGCGTGCGGCATCATGGCCGTGAAGCGGCCGTCGGCCGTGGTCACTGCCGTCAGGCCACCGGGGCTGCCGTTCGGGTTCAGCGGGTAGGTCTCGGTGGGCTGGCCGTGATGGTCCGTGAAGCGCATCGCCGCGATCGCCTTCGCCGGGTCGCCCCGGTGGGCGAAGTTGGCGTAGCCCTCGCCGTGCGCCACCACGATGGGCAGGCGGCTGCCAGCCATGCCGGCGAAGAACAGGCTGGGCGACTCCAGCACTTCCACCTGCGACAGCCGGGCCTCGTAGCGTTCGCTGCGGTTGGTCGTGAAGCGCGGCCAGGCCTGCGCGCCGGGGATGATGTCGGCCAGCTCGGCCAGCATCTGGCAGCCGTTGCACACGCCCAGCGTGAAGGTGTCGGCGCGGCCGAAGAAGGCCTGGAACTGCTCGGACAGGCGCGGGTTGAAGGTGATGCTGCGCGCCCAGCCGATGCCCGCACCTAGCGTGTCGCCGTAGCTGAAGCCGCCGCACGCCACCACGCCCTTGAAGTCGTCGAGGCGGGCGCGCCCGGCCTGCAGGTCGGTCATGTGGACGTCGACCGCCTCGAAGCCCGCGGTGTCGAAGCAGTAGGCCATCTCGACGTGCGAATTGACGCCCTGCTCGCGCAGGATGGCCACGCGCGGACGGGCCAGGTTCAGGAACGGCGCTGCCACGTCCTCGGCCGGGTCGAAGGCCGGCGCGAATTGCAGGCCCGGATCGGCGGCGTCGCCGGCGGCGGCATGTTCCTGGTCGGCGCAGGCGGGGTTGTCGCGCTTCTGGCAGATCTTCCAGCTGACGCTGTCCCAGACCTGGTGCAGGTCGGACAGGCTGGCGCTGAACACCGCCTTGGTGTCGCGCCAGACCTGCACCTGGCCCTTGCCGACATCGAGCGCCGACGACGGCGGGCGGGTCTTGCCGACGAAGTGGCTGAAGCGGGACAGGCCGTGCTCGCGCAGCACCTGCATGACCTCGTTGCGTTCGGCGGTGCGCACCTGCAGCAGCACGCCCAGTTCCTCGTTGAACAGCGCCTTGAGCGTGAGCTCGTTGCGGCGCGGGGCGACCTGGCTGGCCCAGTTCTTGGCGTCGCCGAAATCGGCCCGGCTGTCGCTGATGCCGTCGCCCTCGGTCACGAGCAGGTCGACGTTGAGGCTCACACCCACGTGGCCGGCGAAGGCCATCTCGCAGGCGGCTGCGAACAGGCCGCCGTCGCTGCGGTCGTGGTAGGCCAGCAGCCGGCCCTGGGCCCGCAGCGCATTGACGGCCTCGACCAGGCGCACCAGGTCCTGCGGATCGTCCAGGTCGGGCACCTCGCCGCCAGGCTGGTCCAGCACCTGGGCCAGGATGCTGCCGCCCATGCGGTGCCGGCCCTTGCCCAGGTCGACCAGCACCAGCGTGGTGTCGTCGGTGGTGGCGTCGAGTTGCGGCGTGAGCGTGCCCCGCACGTCGGCCAGGGTGGCGAACGCGCTGACCACCAGGCTGACCGGCGAGGTGACCTTCTTCTGCGTGCCGCCGTCGGTCCACTGGGTGCGCATCGACAGGCTGTCCTTGCCCACCGGGATCGAGATGCCCAGCGCCGGGCACAGCTCCATGCCGACCGCCTTCACGGTCTCGTACAGCGCGGCGTCCTCGCCGGCCTCGCCGCAGGCGGCCATCCAGTTGGCCGACAGCTTGACGCGCGGCAGCTCGATCGGGGCCGCCAGCAGGTTGGTGATGGCTTCGGCCACGGCCATGCGGCCCGACGCCGCCGGGTGGATGGCGGCCAACGGCGTGCGCTCGCCCATGCTCATCGCCTCGCCGGCGAAGCCGCGGAAGTCGGCCAGCGTCACCGCGCAATCGGCCACCGGCACCTGCCACGGACCGACCATCTGGTCGCGGTGCGACAGCCCACCCACGGTGCGGTCGCCGATGGTGACGAGGAAGCGCTTGGAGGCCACGGTGGGATGGGCCAGCACGTTGATCGCCGCGGCCTCCAGCTCGACCCCGTCGAGGTCGATCGGCGGCACCTCGCGCCGCACGCTGCGCACGTCGCGGTGCATCTTGGGCGCCTTGCCCAGCAGCACTTCCATCGGCATGTCGACCGCGGCGGTGGCGTCCCGCGCAGCGCTCGCCCCTTCCGCTTCACCCAGGACGAGCTGGCGCTCGTCGGTCGCCACGCCCACCACCGCGAACGGGCAGCGCTCGCGCTCGCAGAAGGCGCGGAACTGCTCGAGCGACGCCGGCGCGATGGCCAGCACGTAGCGCTCCTGGCTCTCGTTGCACCAGATCTCCTTGGGCGCCAGGCCGGTTTCCTCGAGCGGGATCTTGCGCAGGTCGAAGCGGGCACCGCGGCCGGCATCGTTGGTGAGCTCCGGGAAGGCGTTGGACAGGCCGCCGGCGCCCACGTCGTGGATCGCCAGGATGGGGTTGCCGGCTCCCAGCGACCAGCAGTGGTTGATGACCTCCTGCGCGCGACGCTCGATCTCGGGGTTGCCGCGCTGGACCGAGTCGAAGTCGAGCTCGGCCGCGTTGGCGCCCGTGGCCATGGAGCTGGCCGCGCCGCCGCCCATGCCGATGCGCATGCCGGGACCGCCCAGCTGCACTAGCAGGGTGCCGGCCGGGAACTGGATCTTGGAGGTGAGCCCGGCGTCGATGCTGCCCAGGCCGCCCGCGATCATGATGGGCTTGTGGTAGCCGCGCACCACGCCGTCGACGGTCTGCTCGTAGGCGCGGAAGTAGCCGCCCAGGGCCGGCCGGCCGAACTCGTTGTTGAAGGCGGCGCCGCCCAGCGGCCCCTCCGTCATGATCTGCAGCGGGCTGGCGATGTGGGCGGGCCGGCCGTTCGGACTGTCCCACAGGCGCGACACCGAGAAGCCGGTGAGGCCGGCCTTGGGCCGGGCGCCGCGGCCGGTGGCGCCCTCGTCGCGGATCTCGCCGCCGGCGCCGGTGGAGGCGCCCGGGAACGGCGAGATGGCGGTCGGGTGGTTGTGCGTCTCCACCTTCATCAGCACGTGGTGCAGCGCCTCGCGGCGCTGGTAGGCCGCCGGGGCGTCGCCGCGCGCCGGCAGGAAGGCCTCGACCGGCGAGCCCTCCATCACCGCGGCGTTGTCCGAATAGGCGATGACGGTGTGCTGGGGATGGGTCTTGTGGGTGTGCCGGATCATGCCGAACAGGCTGGCCGGCTGCTTCTGGCCGTCGATGGTGAAGTCGGCGTTGAAGATCTTGTGCCGGCAGTGCTCGCTGTTGGCCTGGGCGAACATCATCAGTTCGACGTCGGTGGGGTTGCGCCCCAGGCCGCGGAAAGCCGCCTCCAGGTAGTCGATCTCGTCGTCGGCGAGCGCCAGCCCAAACTGGGTGTTGGCCCGCTCCAGCGCCGCGCGGCCGCCGCCGAGCACGTCGACGGCTTCCATCGGCTGCGGGTCGAGCTCGGAGAACAGCCGGTGGGCACCGGCGAGGCCGTCCAGCACGCTTTCGGTCATGCGGTCGTGCAGCAGTCCGGCGATGGCCTCCCGCTGGGCCGCCGACAGCGCGGCCTTGCCGCCCAGCAGGCCGCCCTTGAGCTGGACGCGGTACTCGACGGCGCGCTCGACGCGCCGCACGGCCAGGCCGCAGTTGTGGGCGATGTCGCTCGCCTTGGAGGCCCAGGGCGAGACGGTGCCCAGGCGGGGCGTGACGACGAAGAGCTCGCCGGCCGTGTCGCCGTCGAACGGCTCGCCGTAGGTCAGCAGCGCGGCCAGGCGCTCGCGCTCGGCCTCCGACGGTGCATGGTCCCAGGCGGCGAAGTGCACGAAGCGGGCGGAGACACCGCTGACCTTCTCGTGGACGGCCTGCAGCGCGGGAAGCAATTGCTGGACGCGGAACGCGCTGAGGGCACGGCCGCCCTCGAACTCGGTGATGTGCGGGGTCACTGTGAAACCTGTGGTGGGAACCTGGAGCGCGGGCCGCTGACTGGGGCGCGCGCGGAAACCCGGGATTTTACCGGGCACGGTCGCGTCGGCTGCGCCGGCGCAGGGGGTCTGGGATAATCGGGTCCATGAGCATCACGTTGAAGGACGCCGACGGCATCCAGGGCATGCGCACCGCCGGCCGGCTGGCCGCCGAGGTGCTGGACTACCTCACGCCCCACATCAAGCCCGGCATCACCACGCGTGAGATCGACCGGCTCGCCGCCGAGTGCATGAAGAAGCAGGGTTCGGTCTCCGCCACGCTGGGCTACCAGCCGCCCGGCTACCCGCCCTACCCGGCCTCGCTGTGCACCTCGGTCAACCACGTGGTGTGCCACGGCATCCCGAACGACAAGCCGCTGAAGAAGGGCGACATCGTCAACGTCGACGTCACCGTCATCAAGGACGGTTGGTTCGGCGACACCAGCCGCATGTTCACGGTCGGCGAGGTGTCCATCGCGGCCAAGCGCCTGGTCAACCTGACCTACGACGCCATGTGGCACGGCATCATGCGCGTCAAGCCGGGCATCCGGCTGGGCGACATCGGCTTCGCCATCCAGCAGTTCGCCGAGAAGAACGGCTTCTCGGTGGTGCGCGAGTTCTGCGGCCACGGCATCGGGCGCAACTTCCACGAGGAGCCGCAGGTGCTGCACTACGGCAAGCCCGGCACGCTGGAAGAACTCAAGCCCGGCATGACCTTCACGATCGAGCCCATGATCAACGCCGGCCGCAAGGAAGTGAAGGAGTTCGGCAGCGACGGCTGGACCATCGTCACCAAGGACCATTCGCTGTCGGCCCAGTGGGAGCACACGGTGCTGGTCACCGAGACCGGCTACGAGGTGATGACCCTGTCGGCCGGCAGCCCGCCTCCGCCGCCCTTCGTCAACGCCTGAGCCGCGCCGGCGCGCGGCGACCCCCGACATGAGTGCCGACCCGGCTGCCATCGACACCCCGGCCGCCACGGCGGCCTCGGTCACCGTGCTGCGCGATCAGCTCAAGGCGCGCAAGGCCGCCGTCAACGCCTCGCTCCTGCGCCAGGGCAACCCCACCCGCTCCATCGGCGCCATCCTGCGCCGCCTCGCCCGCCACGTCGATGCCACGCTGCGCGAGCTGTGGCGGTCCGGCGATCTCCCGCCCGGCTTCGCCCTGGTGGCGGTGGGCGGCTACGGGCGCGGCGAGCTGTTCCCGCATTCCGACGTCGACGTCCTGCTGCTGATGCCCGATGGCACCCACGCCGACGGCGACGACGCGCTCAAGCAGCGCCTGGAAGGCTTCATCGGCCGCTGCTGGGACACCGGCCTGGAGATCGGCTCCAGCGTGCGCACTGTCGGCGACTGCGTCACCCAGGCCGCCGCCGACGTCACGGTGCAGACCTCGCTGCTCGAGTCGCGCCTGCTGGCCGGCGACCGCCGGCTGTTCGCCGACTTCCAGCAGCGCTTCCGCGCCACCCTGGACCCGCGCGCCTTCTTCATCGCCAAGACGCTGGAGATGCGCCAGCGGCACACCAAGTTCGAGAACACGCCGTACGCCCTGGAGCCCAACTGCAAGGAATCCCCCGGCGGCCTGCGCGACCTGCAGGTCATCCTGTGGGTGGCCAAGGCAGCCGGCCTCGGCCACAGCTGGGACGATCTGGCCGCCAGCGGGCTGGCGACGCCGCTGGAGGCGCAGCAGATCCAGCGCAACGAGGCCGTGCTCAGCCTCATCCGCGCCCGCCTGCATGCCATCGCGGGCCGCCGCGAGGACCGGCTGGTGTTCGACCTGCAGACGGCGGTGGCCGAGGCGTTCGGCTACCGCAACGAGACCAGCCCCGACGGCCGCCTGAAGCAGCGCGCCAGCGAGGCGCTGATGAAGCGCTTCTACTGGGCCGCCAAGGCGGTGGCGCAGCTCAACCAGATCCTGCTGCTGAACATCGAGGAGCGGCTCAACCCGAGCGGCCACCACGCCGAGCCGATCAACCCGCGCTTCCTGAACAAGGCCGGCATGCTGGAGGTGGCCAGCGACGACCTGTACCAGCGCGACCCGCACGCCATCCTCGAGACCTTCCTGCTGTACCAGACCACGGTGGGCATCGAGGGCCTGTCGGCGCGCACCCTGCGCGCGCTGTACAACGCCCGCGACGTGATGGACGGGCGGTTCCGCAACGACCCGGTGAACCACGCCACCTTCAAGGCGATGCTGCTGCAGCCCAACGGCATCACGCATGCGCTGCGCCTGATGAACCAGACATCGGTGCTGGGCCGCTACCTGTGGGTGTTCCGGCGCATCGTCGGCCAGATGCAGCACGACCTGTTCCACGTCTTCACGGTGGACCAGCACATCCTGATGGTGCTGCGCAACGTGCGCCGCTTCTTCATCGCCGAGCATGCGCACGAGTACCCGTTCTGCTCGCAGCTGGCGGCCGGCTTCGACAAGCCGTTCGTGCTGTACATCGCAGCCCTGTTCCACGACATCGCCAAGGGCCGCGGCGGCGACCATTCGGAGCTGGGCGCGCAGGAGGTGCGGCACTTCTGCCGCCAGCACGCCATCGACTCGGGCGACTGCAAGCTCGTCGAATTCCTGGTGCGCGAGCACCTCACCATGAGCCGCATCGCGCAGAAGGAAGACCTGGGCGACCCGGCCGTCATCGCCAGTTTCGCGGCCCGGGTGGGCAACGAGCGCTGGCTGTCGGCGCTGTACCTGCTGACGGTGGCGGACATCCGCGGCACCAGCCCCAAGGTCTGGAATGCCTGGAAGGGCAAGCTGCTGGAGGACCTGTACCGGGCGACGCTGCGGGCCCTGGGTGGCCACGCGCCGGACAACGCCGCCGAGATCGAGGCCCGCAAGCGCGATGCGCTGGTGCAGCTGCAGCTGTTCGCGCTGCCGTTCGAGGCCCACAAGAAGCTCTGGGACACGCTGGACGTGGGCTATTTCATGCGCCACGACGCCGGCGAGATTGCCTGGCACACCCGGCACGTCTCGCGCCACGTCGGCACCACGCGCGCCCTGGTGCGCGCGCGCCTGTCCCCGGTGGGCGAAGGCCTGCAGGTGCTGGTCTACACACCCGACCAGCCCGACCTGTTCGCCCGCATCTGCGGCTACTTCGACCAGGCCAGCTTCTCGATCCTGGATGCCCGCATCCACACGGCCCGCAACGGCTACGCGCTCGACACCTTCCAGGTGGTGACCGCCATGCTGCCGGAGCACTACCGCGAACTGATCAGCATGGTCGAGTCCGAGCTGGAAGGCACCATCGGCCGCGCCGGCCCGCTGCCCACGCCCAGCCGGGGCCGGGTGTCACGCCGGGTGCGCAGCTTCCCGGTCGCGCCGCGCGTGCAGCTCGCGCCCGACGAGAAGGCGCAGCGCTGGCTGCTGTCCATCTCCGCCAGCGACCACGCCGGTCTGCTCTATTCGGTGGCACGGGTGCTGGCGCGCCACCACATCAACCTGCAGCTCGCCAAGGTCACCACGCTGGGCGAGCGGGTCGAGGACACCTTCCTGGTGGACGGACCGGAGCTCCAGCAGAACCGTCGGCAGATCGAGATAGAGACTGAACTGCTTGAAGCCTTGGCGGCATAGGCGCCAAAGCTTCAAGCAGTTCCGCGACCCAGGCAGGGAACCCCCTCTCCCCATCCCTCTCCCCCGAGGGGAGAGGGAGCGGACGGCCAACTGGCAACCAACGCCTGTCAAGAATCGGGGCGGAGGTGCGGCCTACGCCGTGCATGTGACTCGATGCGCCGGGGTAGCCGGAGCCATGAAAAACGGCGCCGGGGGAGGCCGGCGCCGTGGAACCCAGGTTGGGGCCGCCACCGGCCCTTTCCCCGAGGGAGCTCAACTTCAATAGGCCCGGGCGGGCAGGAACGCGCGGGTGCCGCCGGTGGCCCGGTACTGGGACCAGGCGGTCAGGAAGACCATGGACACGAAGCCGGCCAGGATGAGGGCCGGGTAGGCCGCCAGGATCTCGCCCAGGGAGTACTTCCAGTTCAGCGGACGGCCGATCCCCAGCATCGCCGCGTAGAACCAGGACACGCCCGAGACGGCACCGACGAAGATCGCCAGCATGCGCTGGTTGAACGTCAGCCGCATCAGCGCACCGGCACGCTTGAGCATCGGCAGCACGGTGTGGTGCAGCACCACCCCGTTGATCGTGAGCAGGACGACGATCGCGATCTTGGACTGCAGCTTGGGGTTGTTCAGGATTTCGGCGCCCTTGGTCCAGACGTCCATGGCCACGAGGCCCGAGCCGGTCAGCCACAGCACCAGCAGCGCCCGGACCAGCGTCTGGTGCAGGCCGCCGAGGTGTTTCTCATCCAGCGTCGCTGCACCGCCCGTCAGCAACCGTTTGACCATGTCGAGGTCGCTCATGAACACCAGACCGATGGCTACGCAACACGCGACCAGGTGCAGGTAGACCACGCCCATCCTTGCCAATTCCATATTCATCCAGGGACCCCTTCATCATTGGTTGGAATGCCCGTCCTCCGTGGACGGCGGGCCTGCACATCGCAGCGCCTGGGGTGCACTGTGGCGAAGCTCTGCAATTCAATCTGATGGGATTTGCAACTCGCTGTAGAGCTTCCGATGGACAGTTGGAGCGTTCTCCCTGTGCACTCTGCACATTTGCACCACGACGGGGACAGCTTCCAGTTACACAGTGGGGTAAATGCCCCGGCTGTCGGGGCGTCGAAAGAGGTCGCTGGCAGGCCTCAGTCGTCTTCGGCCGCGTCGATGTCGGGAAACAGCACGTCCGTGTAGCCGAAGCGGGAGAAGTCCCGCACCCGCATCGGGTAGAGCTTGCCCATCAGATGGTCACACTCGTGCTGCACCACGCGCGCATGGAAGCCGCTCACCGTGCGGTCGATCGGATCGCCGAAGGGGTCGAAGCCGGTGTACCGGATCGTTTTCCAGCGCGGCACGACCCCACGCAGGCCGGGCACCGACAGGCAGCCTTCCCAGCCCTCCTCCTCTTCCTCGCCGACCGGGGTCACCACAGGATTGAGCAGCACGGTGCGCGGCACGGCCGGCGCGTCCGGATAGCGGGGATTGACCGTGTCGGTGCCGAAGATCACCAGCTGCACGTCGACGCCGATCTGCGGCGCGGCCAGGCCGGCGCCGTTGACGGCCCGCATGGTGTCGAACATGTCGGCCACCAGCAGGTGCAGCGCATCGGTGTCGAAGTCGGGGACGGGCTGGGCGACGCGCAGCAGGCGCGGGTCGCCCATCTTCAGGATCTCGCGGACGGTCATGCCCGCAAGGATAGCGGCCGCGCCCGCGACGGCCGGCCCCACCCCGCCGTGGCAGTCAGCCGCCAGCCAGCAAGGCCCGCAGGCCGTCCTCGTCCAGCACCGGGATCCCGAGTTCCCTCGCCTTGTCGAGCTTGCTGCCGGCCTCGGCGCCCGCCACCACGTAGCTGGTCTTCTTGCTCACCGATCCGGCCACCTTGGCGCCGGCGGCCTCCAGCAGGTCCTTGGCCTCGTCGCGGCTCAGGGTCGGCAGGGTGCCGGTGAGCACCACGGTCTGGCCCGCCAGCGGCCGCGGCGCCTGCACCGCCGGCGCGCCCTCCTCCCAGTGCACGCCGCCGGCACGCAACTGCTCGACGACCTCGCGGTTGTGCGGCTGGGCGAAGAAGGTGTGGATGCTCTCGGCGACCACCGGCCCGACGTCCGGCACCTCCAGCAGCTGCTCGACACCGGCGTCCAGGATGGCGTCCAGCCCGCCGAAGTGGCGCGCCAGGTCGCGTGCCGTGGCTTCGCCGACGTGCCGGACGCCCAGCGAATAGAGGAACCGCGGCAGGGACGTCGCCTTCGACTGCTCCAGCCCCGCGAGCAGGTTCTGCGCCGACTTGTCGCCCATGCGCTCCAGGGCCACCAGGTTGGCCAGGCCGAGGCGGTACAGGTCGGGCAGCGTCTTGACGACGCCGGCATCGACCAGCTGGTCGACCAGCTTCTCGCCCAAGCCTTCGATGTCCATCGCCCGCCGCTGGGCGAAGTGCAGCAGGGCCTGCTTGCGCTGGGCACCGCAGAACAGCCCGCCCGTGCAACGGTAGTCGGCCTCGCCCTCCTCGCGCACCGCCTCGCTGCCGCAGACCGGGCAGCGGCGCGGCATCGTGAACTGGGGGGCATCCTGCACCCGCTTGTCGGGCACGACGGACACCACCTCGGGGATGACGTCGCCGGCCCGGCGCACGATGACCGTGTCGCCGACCCGCACGTCCTTGCGGCGGGCCTCGTCCTCGTTGTGCAGCGTGGCGTTGGTGACCGTGACGCCGCCGACGAACACCGGCGCCAGCTTGGCCACCGGCGTCAGCTTGCCGGTGCGCCCCACCTGCACCTCGATGGCCTCGACGGTGGTCAGCTGCTCTTGGGCCGGGTACTTGTGCGCCACCGCCCAGCGCGGCTCGCGGGTGACGAAGCCCAGGCGCTTTTGCAGCGCAAAGCCGTTGACCTTGTAGACCACGCCGTCGATGTCGAACGGCAGCCGGTCGCGCTCTTCGCCCACGGCCTGGTGGAACGCCACCAGGTCGTCGGCGCCCTGGGCCAGCGTGGTGCGCGCCGAGACCGGGAATCCCCAGGAGCGCAGCGTCAGCAGCGCCTCGTAGTGGCTGTGGAAGTCGGGGCCGCCCTGCTCCGCCGGCGTGACCTCGCCCCAGCCGTAGGCGAAGAACGACAGCGGCCGCTGGCGCGAGATGGCGGGGTCGAGCTGGCGCACCGCGCCGGCCGCGGCGTTGCGCGGGTTGACGTAGGTCTTCTCGTTCTTCTGGCCGGCCGCGATCTTCTGGCGCTGCTGCTCATTGAGCCGCTCGAAGTCGTCGCGCCGCATGTAGACCTCGCCGCGCACTTCCAGCACGGCCGGGGCGTCGCGTGGCAGCCGCAGCGGCACCTGGCCGATGCCGCGGATGTTCTGCGTGACGTCCTCGCCGATCTCGCCGTCGCCGCGGGTGGCGGCCTGCACCAGCACGCCGTTCTCGTAGCGCAGGTTGATGGCCAGGCCGTCGAACTTCAGCTCGGCGACGTACTGCACCGGCGGCTCCGATGCCGCCAGCCCCAGTTCGCGCCGCACCCGGGTGTCGAAGTTGCGCGCGCCGCTCGCCTCGATGTCGGTCTCGGTGCGGATCGACAGCATCGGCACCCTGTGGCGCACCTTGGCGAAGCCGTCCAGCACGGCGCCGCCGACCCGCCGGGTGGGCGAATCGGGCGTGGCCAGCTCGGGATGCCGCTCCTCCAGCGCCTGCAGTTCCTGGAACAGCCGGTCGTACTCGGCGTCGGGGATCTCCGGTTCGTCGAGCACGTAGTAGCGGTGGGCGTGGTGGTGCAGCAGCTCGCGCAGCGCCTCCACGCGCTCCTGCACCTGGGCGGAGGCAGTCATGGTCTAGCTGAAAAGGCGGCGCGCCTGCGGCGAGCCGGCAGCCAGGTCGCGCGACTCGAGCGTGTCGTACAGGCCCTCGAGGTCGGCGCCGATCACGTCCAGGCCCTCGGCCTGGATCACCTGGCCGTTGTCGTCGGTGAGGGCGCCGTCCATGGACTCGGCCAGGGCGGCCGCCGCGTCGCGCATGCGCTGGAACGGCTGCTCGGCGCGGTGCACCTGCGGCACGTCCAGGCTGAGCGTCACTTCGCGGATGGCCGACTGGGCCGGGTCGTCGGCCAGGGCGGCCTGGGTGTCGAACGACAGTACCAGGATGGGCGGCTGGCCCTGCGTGCCCGAGGGCAGCACCATGCGGCCGGGAATGACGCCGGCGACGAAGCCCAGCCGGGCGGCGTTCTGGTGCACGTAGCCCGGACTCCAGGCGGAATTGCGGGCCCGCAGCGTGAAGCCGAGCTGGGCATCGTGGTCGCCGGCGAACTGGTCGAGCTCGCGGGCGCGCGCCACCTCGTGCAGCATTTCGGGAAACTCGGGCGCGCCGTTCACCGCGTCGGCGAAGGCCTGGGTCTTGACCACGAACTCCGAGTACTCGATCTCGTTGAGCGCACCGGTGCGGTTGGCCATCTGCACCCCGGCCTGGAAGGCGGTGTAGCGCTGGCCCGGCTGCGGCGTCTCCCAGTGCTGCGTGCCCTCGTTGCAGCCTTCGACGGCGAACGGCTTGCTGCCGGCGCGGCGGGTGGCCGGCAGCGCCGCGATGGCGGCCTCGCCGGAGACCGGCGACTCAACCGGGATCGGGGCCAGGACGTCGATCAGTGCATCCAGCCCGGGCTTGCGCTCGGGCATGGGCAGGGGCGTGTCGTCGGGGTCGAACGACGGCTCGACCGGCTCCGGGGTGGCGCCGGGTTCGCGGCGCTCCTCGATGGCGGGTTGCCGCGGTCTCAGGCGGCGCGCATTCCAGGCGTTCCACGCCACCACGATCACCAGGACCAGGCCGCCCAGGATGGCGACGCCGAGGGTGAAGCCGGACATCAGCGCGCCCTCCGCGCCGGCACTGCGGGCCGCGTCATGCCGCTTCCGCCATCGAGACCGCCGAATCCATGTCGACGGCGACGATGCGCGAGACGCCCTGCTCCTGCATGGTGACGCCGATCAGCTGCTCCGCCATTTCCATCGCGATCTTGTTGTGACTGATGAAGAGGAACTGGGTTTCCTTGCTCATGCTGGACACCAGCTTGGCGTAGCGCTCGGTGTTGGCGTCGTCCAGCGGCGCGTCCACCTCGTCGAGCAGGCAGAACGGCGCGGGGTTGAGCTGGAAGATGGCGAACACCAGGGCGATGGCCGTGAGGGCCTTCTCGCCGCCCGACAGCAGGTGGATGGTCTGGTTCTTCTTGCCGGGCGGCTGCGCCAGCACCTGCACGCCGGAGTCGAGGATTTCCTCGCCCGTCATGACCAGCCTGGCATTGCCGCCGCCGAACAGCTCGGGGAACATGCGGCCAAAGTGCTCGTTGACGATCTTGAAGGTGCCGCCCAGCAGTTCGCGCGTCTCGCCGTCGATCTTGCGGATGGCGTCCTCGAGGGTCGTGATCGCCTCCAGCAGGTCGGCGCTCTGCGCGTCCAGGAACTGCTTGCGCTCGCGCGCGGTGGCCAGCTCGTCCAGCGCGGCCAGGTTGACGGCGCCCAGCGCCGCGATCTCGCGGTGCAGCCGGTCGATCTCGCCCTGCATGCCGGCCAGGCGGACGTTGCCGGCCTGGATGGACCGGCCCACCGCCTCGAGGTCGGCCTGCGCGTCCGCCAGCAGCTGGGTGTACTGCTCCAGGCCCAGGCGCGCGGCCTGTTCCTTCAGCTGCAGGTCGGTGATGCGCTGGCGCAGCGGGTCGAGTTCGCGTTCGAGCTGCAGGCGCCTCTCGTCGCTGGCGCGCAGCTTGGCCGTGAGGTCGTCGTATTCGCTGCGCTTGGCGCCCAGCGCCAGTTCGCGTTCGGACTTCAGCTGCAGCGCGTTCTGCAGGCCCGCCTGGGCCGCCGCGTCGGTCAGCCGGGCGAGTTCGGCATGGGCCCGCTCCTGCTCGGTCCCGATGCCCTGGGCCTGCTGGGTGGCGGTCTCGATGGCGCGCTGCAGTTCGCCGCGGCGCGCTTCCAGCGAGCGCTGCGAGAACTGCGCCTCCTGCGCCTGCCGCTCCAGGCTGCGCTGCTGCTCGCGCGCCTGCGCCAGCTTGCGCTCGGCCTCGATCACGCGCTCGTCGAGCTGGGCGTGCCGCTCCTGGCTGTCGGCCAGCTGCATGTCGAGTTCCTCGAAGCGCGCTTCGGCCGTGACGCGGCGCTCCTGCAGGTCATCGAGCAGCGCGTCGACCTCGGCCAGGTCGCCGGCGATCTGCTCGCTGCGGGCACGGGTCTGTTCGGCCAGCTGGGTGAGGCGCAGCGTCTCCACCTGCAGCTCGTGGGAACGGCTCCGGGTTTCGGCGGCTTCGCGCCGCGCCGTCACCAGGCGCTGGGAGGCGTCGGTGTAGGCGGCCTCGGCCCGCACCAGCGCGGAACGCGCTTCCTCGGCGATCAGGGCCTGGGCGCGCAGCTGCTTCTCGAGGTTCTCGATCTCCTGCTGGCGCGCCAGCAGGCCGGCGCGCTCGGAGTCCTGCGCATAGAAGCTGACGCTGTGGGCGGTGACGCAGTGGCCCCCGGCGACGTAGATGGCCTCGCCCGCCTGCAGCTTGTCGCGTGCGGCCAGCGCCTCCTCGAAGCTGGGCGCGGTGTAGCAGCCCTGCAGCCAGTCGGCCAGCAGCGCCTTCTGGCCGGCGTCGTTCAGCCGCAGCAGCTCGGACAGTCGCGGCAGCGCGGACGCAGCGTCCGGCGCCGCGGTCTGCGGCGCGCTGTAGAAGGCCAGCTTGGCGGGCGGGGCGTCATTGGCGAAAGGCCGGACCATCTCCAGCCGCGACACCTCGAGCGCCGACAACCGCTCGCGCAGCACCGCCTCCAGCGCGTTCTCCCAGCCCTGCTCGACGTGGATGCGGGTCCAGAGCGCCTGCAGGCTGTCCAGCCCATGGCGGGCCAGCCAGGGCTTGAGCTTGTCGTCGGTGCGCACCTTTTCCTGCAGCGCCTTCAGGGCCCCCATGCGGGCCGACAGGTCGGACTGGCGGTGCGTCTCGGTGTTGACGGCCTGCTGCCGGGTGCGCCGGTCGTCGTCCAGCGCCGGCACCTGCTCCTGCAGCTCGTGCAGGCGGGCGTCGGCGGTCTCGGCCGCCTCCTGCGCGGCGGCGAGCTGCTGCTGCAGGCTGGCCAGCCGCGCCTCGTCGGGGGCGGCCAGCGCGTTGCGGTCGGCCACCAGCCGCTCGCGCCGCTGCGTCAGCTGCCGGCTCTGTTCCTCGATATTGCGCTGGTCGGCCGCCAGCACCTGGATCTGCTGCTGCACCTGGGCGACGCCGGTGCGCTGCTCGGCCGCCTTGGCCTGGGCCTGGCGCAGCGCGTCTTCCATGTCCGGCAGCGCCAGGGCCTGTTCCTCGACCTGCGCCGCCAGCAGGGTGGCCTGCTCCTCGGCCTCGACGCCGCGCTCGGCCAGGTGTTCCAGTTCGTAGGTCGCCTCGTCCTTGCGGCCAGCCCACAGCGCGGTCTGCTCCTTGAGCTGCTGCAGCCGCTGCTCGACGCGCTGCCGGCCCTCGACGACGAAACGGATCTCGGCCTCCAGCCGCCCGACTTCGGCGCTGGCTTCGTAGAGCTGGCCCTGGGCCTGGTTGACCTGGTCGCCGGCGGCGTAGTGGGCCTGCCGGATCGTCTCCAGCGCACTCTCGACGTGGCGCAGGTCGGCCACCCGGCTCTCCAGGGCGTTGACGGCCTTGTCGGCGTCCTCCTTGATGCGGGCCTGGTCGACCTCGGCCTCGGCCCGCTTGAGGAACCACTGCTGATGCTGCTTGAGCGTGACGTCGGCCTGCAGCGCGTTGTAGCGCTGGGCCACCTCGGCCTGCTTCTCCAGCTTGTCGAGGTTGGCGTTGAGCTCGCGCAGGATGTCCTCGACCCGGGTGAGGTTCTCGCGCGTGTCGGACAGCCGGTTCTCGGTCTCGCGCCGGCGTTCCTTGTACTTGGACACGCCCGCCGCCTCCTCCAGGAACAGCCGCAGCTCCTCGGGCTTGGACTCGATGATGCGGCTGATCGTGCCCTGGCCGATGATGGCGTAGGCGCGCGGGCCCAGGCCGGTGCCCAGGAACACGTCCTGGATGTCGCGGCGGCGCACCGGCTGGTTGTTGATGTAGTAGCTGCTGGTGCCGTCGCGCGTGAGCACGCGCTTGACGGCGATCTCGGCGAACTGGCTCCACTGGCCGCCGGCGCGGTGGTCGGCGTTGTCGAACACCAGTTCGACCGACGAGCGCGAGGCCGGCTTGCGGGTGTTGGTGCCGTTGAAGATGACGTCCTGCATGGACTCGCCGCGCAGTTCGCTGGCGCGCGATTCGCCCAGCACCCAGCGCACGGCGTCCATGATGTTCGACTTGCCGCAGCCGTTCGGGCCCACCACGCCCACCAGCTGGCCCGGCAGCATGAAGTTGGTGGGTTCGGCGAAGGACTTGAACCCGGAGAGCTTGATGGAGGTGAGGCGCACGTCTCGAAGCCCTGTGAACGTCGGAACGGGATCACCGGCGCGGGCGCCGGCCGGCAACTTGAACGCGCCGGCGGCCACCGGCGCGAGGAGGCCCGGATGATACCTGCTGAGCATCGACATCCGGCTGCAACGATCGGCAACAGCCGACCCTGGGCGGCGCGCCGATCCGGTACCAAACCGGCATGGGCGCACAGGTGTTCGTCGGGGTGTCGGGCTGGCGCGGCTCCGTCTTCGCCGTCCAGGGCTGGCGCTACTCCGCCCACACGCTCAAGCTGCGCGACGCGAAGGCGATGCTGGCGAGCCGTGGCCCGCTATCCGGGGATGTGACCGCCGATGGCGTCTGCATTCGGCGGCACCAAGCAGCCTGGCAGACGATCGCCGCTGGCCTCAGTCCATATCCTCGTGCAGGCAAAGGTAGTTGCCTTCGGTGTCGCGGAACCAGGCGGCCTTCTCCGAGCCGAGCACGCAGACGTGGCCGACCGTCTTGAGCCCGGGCAGGTCGTAGTCCTCGAACACGACCCCGGCACCTTGCAGTTCCCGGATCGAGGCCTGGATGTCCTTGACCTCGAAGCTCAGCGCCGTGTGGTCGGCCTTGGTGCCGCCCTCCTTCGGGAACAGCGCAATCACGGCGCCCCCGCAGCGGTAGAGGAACTTGCCGTCCGGCTTCGGCCCGTCCGGCTTGAACCCGAGCTTGCCCTCGTAGAACCCTCGGGCGCGCTCCATGTCGATCACGGGCAGGATGGTTGTGACGGTGCTCTCGGACAGCATGGGGTCTCCTGTTGCGAAAGGTGGACACTAACCATAGGCGGCGACCGGGACGTTGCAAGCCGTTTCGTGGCCGGCCGCTCCGGCCAGGGCCGGGAGCCCATCGATAATCGGCGCCATGAATCCCCTCCTGGCCCGGTTGCAGCCCTATCCGTTCGAGCGGCTGCGACAACTGTTCGCGGGCGTGACCCCCGACCCGGCATACCGCCCGATCAGCCTGGGCATCGGCGAACCCAAGCACCCCACCCCGCCCTTCATCAAGCAGGCGCTGGTGCAGGCGCTCGACGCCCCCGGCAGCGACCTCACCGGCTACCCGCCCACGGCCGGCACGCCAGCCCTGCGCGCGGCGTTCGCCGGCTGGCTGGGTCGCCGCTATGGCCTGGAGGTGGACCCGGCGACGCAGGTGCTGCCGGTCAACGGCTCGCGCGAGGCGCTGTTCGCATTCGCGCAGGCGGTGGTCGACCCCGGGCGCGGCTCGCAGCCGCCGGTGGTGGTCTGCCCCAATCCGTTCTACCAGATCTACGAGGGCGCGGCCCTGCTGGCGGGTGCAGAGCCCTGGTACGCCCCCTCGGACCCGGCGCGCAACTTCGCGGTCGACTGGGACAGCGTGCCGGACGCTGTCTGGGCCCGCGCCCAGCTGGTCTACGTCTGCTCGCCGGGCAATCCCACCGGCGCCGTCATGCCGCTGGACGAATGGCGCAAGCTGTTCGCGCTGTCCGACCGGCATGGCTTCGTGATCGCCTCGGACGAGTGCTACAGCGAGATCTATTTCCGCGACGAGGCGCCGCTGGGCGGCATGGAGGCCGCCGCCAGGCTGGGTCGCACCGGCTTCCCGCGGCTGGTGTCGTTCACCAGCCTGTCCAAGCGCAGCAACGTGCCCGGCATGCGCAGCGGCTTCGTCGCCGGCGACGCGGCGCTGCTCAAGGCCTTCGCCCTGTACCGCACCTACCACGGCAGCGCGATGGCGCCGCCGGTGCAGGCCGCCAGCATCGCCGCCTGGGGCGACGAGCAGCACGTGATGGACAACCGGGCCCAGTACCGCCGCAAGTTCGCGGAGGTGACGCCGGTGCTGGCCCAGGTGCTGGACGTGCGCCTGCCCGATGCGGCGTTCTACCTGTGGGCGGCAGTGCCGGGCGGCGACGACACCGCGTTCGCCCGCGCCCTGCTGGCTCAATACAATGTCACGGTCTTGCCGGGCAGCTACCTCGCCCGCGAGAGCGGGGGCCGCAACCCCGGCGCCGGCCGCGTGCGCATGGCGCTGGTGGCCGAAACCGCCGAGTGCCTGGAAGCCGCGCACCGCATCGTCCAATTCGTCCGGAACAACTTCGCCTGAACTCCCCATGAGCCAACAGCTGCAACAGATCATCGACACCGCCTGGGACAACCGCGCCAGCCTCTCGCCCCAGTCCGCGCCCAAGGAGGTGACCGAGGCCGTCGAGCACGTGATCGCCGAGTTGAACAACGGCTCGCTGCGCGTGGCCACCCGCCAGGGCGTGGGCCAGTGGACGGTGCACCAGTGGGTGAAGAAGGCGGTGCTGCTGTCGTTCCGCCTGAAGGACAACGCGATCATGAAGTCGGGCGACCTGGCCTTCTTCGACAAGGTGCAGACCAAGTTCGCCCACCTGTCGCCCGAGGAGCTGGCCGCCACCGGCGTGCGCGTGGTGCCGCCGGCCGTGGCGCGCCGCGGCAGCTTCATCGCCAAGGGCGCCATCCTGATGCCCAGCTACGTCAACATCGGCGCCTACGTCGACGAGGGCACCATGGTCGACACCTGGGCCACCGTGGGCTCGTGCGCCCAGGTCGGCAAGAACGTGCACCTGTCCGGCGGCGTGGGCCTGGGCGGCGTGCTGGAGCCGCTGCAGGCGAACCCGACCATCATCGAGGACAACTGCTTCATCGGCGCCCGCTCCGAGATCGTCGAGGGCGTGATCGTCGAGGAGAACTCGGTGGTGTCGATGGGCGTCTACATCGGCCAGAGCACCCCCATCTACGACCGCACCACCGGCGAGACCACCTACGGCCGCATCCCGGCCGGCTCGGTGGTGATCTCCGGCAATCTGCCCAAGGACGGCGGCAAGTACAGCCTGTACGCCGCCATCATCGTCAAGCGCGTCGACGCGCAGACGCGGGCCAAGACCAGCCTCAACGACCTGCTGAGGCCCTGACAAGCGGCCCTCCGTCCGCCTTTGCGGACGGGGTGTCGGTATTCCTGCGGTTGAACGGAGCACTGAATGAGCACGATGGAGCGGATCCTGCGCCTGATGGGCGAGAAGAAGGCGTCGGACGTGTACCTGTCGGCGCACGCGCCGGCGCTGATCAAGATCAACGGCCAGTGCGTGCCGATCAACAACCAGCTGCTGCCGCCCGACGCGCCCAAGGCGCTGCTGGCCGAGGTGCTGCCGGCGCGCCGCATGACCGAGCTGGAGGAGACCGGCGAGCTGAACATGGCGCACGCCATCGAGGGCGTGGGCAACTTCCGCTTCTCCGCCATGCGCCAGCGCGGCACCTACGCCGCCGTCATCCGCTACATCACCACCGAGATCCCGCCGCTCGAGTCGCTCAACGTCCCCATGATCCTGGGCGACCTGATCATGGAAAAGCGCGGCCTGCTGCTGATGGTGGGCTCCACCGGCGCCGGCAAGAGCACCACGCTGGCGGCCATGATGGACTACCGCAACGAGCGGGTCTCGGGCCACATCCTGACCATCGAGGATCCGGTCGAGTTCCTGTTCAAGAACAAGAAGTCGGTGGTCAACCAGCGCGAGGTCGGCAGCGACACCTCGTCCATGCAGACGGCGCTGAAGAACGCGCTGCGGCAGGCCCCCGACGTCATCCTGGTGGGCGAGATCCGCGATCGCGAGACCATGTCGGCCGCCATCGCATATGCCCAGTCGGGCCACCTGTGCCTGGCGACCATGCACGCCAACAACAGCTACCAGGCGCTCAACCGCATCCTGTCGTTCTACCCGGTCGAGGTGCGGCCCACGATGCTGGGCGACCTGGCGGCGGCGCTCAAGGCCATCGTCTCGCAGCGCCTGCTGCGCACCGTGCACGGCGGCCGTGCCCCGGCGGTCGAGGTCATGCTCAACACCAAGCTGGTGTCCGAGCTGATCGAGAAGGGTGACTTCTCCGGCGTCAAGGAAGCCATGGAGAAGTCCATGGCCGAGGGCTCGCAGACTTTCGAGCAGGCCATCGCCAAGCACATCATCGACGGCACGGTCGACAAGAAGGAAGGCATCGCCAACGCCGACTCGCCGACCAACCTGCAATGGCGCCTGCAGAACGACTTCGCCGGTTCCGGCGCGTCGGCCCGGCCCGAGGAAGGCGCGAGCGAGGAGGACCTCGCCGACGAACCGTCGTTCACCGAGATCACGCTGGACGTCAAGCACTAGACATGGCTCGCACCCGGCACGGCCTGCAGCCGCTGCCCGGCGGCGGGATGGAACCCCAGGCATGAAGACGCTTTACCTGACCGAGCAACTGATCTCCCGCCGCTCGGTCACGCCCGAGGATGGCGGCTGCCAGGACGTGCTGCGCGAGCGGCTCGCCCCGCTCGGGTTCGCCTGCGAGACCATCGCCAGCGGCCCGGCCGATTTCCGCGTCACCAACCTCTGGGCCAAGCGGCCCTCGTCGCGCCGCGATGCGCCGACGCTGGTGTTCGCCGGCCACACCGACGTCGTGCCCACCGGCCCGCTCGAGCAATGGGCCAGCGATCCCTTCGTCCCGGCGCACCGCGACGGCAAGCTGTACGGGCGCGGCGCGGCCGACATGAAGACGTCGATCGCGGCGTTCACGGTCGCGGTCGAGGAGTTCCTGGCCGCGCACCCGGACCCCGCGCTCTCCATCGCCCTGCTGGTCACCAGCGACGAGGAAGGCCCCTCGATCGACGGCACCGCGGTGGTCTGCCGCGTGCTGCAGGACAGGGGCGAGCAGCTCGACTGGTGCATCGTCGGCGAGCCCAGCTCGGTCACGCGGCTGGGCGACATGGTCAAGAACGGCCGCCGCGGCAGCCTGTCGGGCAAGCTCACGGTGCGCGGCGTCCAGGGGCACATCGCCTATCCGCAGCTGGTGAAGAACCCGATCCACCTGGCGCTGCCGGCCCTGAACGAGCTGGCCGCGCGCGAGTGGGACCGCGGCAACGCCTACTTCCCGCCCACCAGCTTCCAGATCAGCAACATCCACGGCGGCACCGGCGCCACCAACGTGGTGCCGGGGACGGTCGTCATCGACTTCAACTTCCGCTTCTCGACCGAGTGGACGCCCGAGGGGCTGCAGGCCGCGGTGGCCGAGGTGCTGCAGCGGCACGGACTCGACCATGCCGTCGAGTGGAACCTCAGCGGGCTGCCCTTCCTCACCACGCCGGGCGACCTGGTCGATGCCGTGCGCCAGGCGATCCGCGCCGAGACCGGCGTCGAGGCCGAACTGTCGACAACCGGCGGCACCAGCGACGGCCGCTTCATCTCCCGCATCTGCCCGCAGGTGGTGGAGTTCGGCCCGGTCAACGCCACCATCCACAAGATCGACGAGCATGTGCTGGTGGGCGACATCGAGCCACTGAAGAACATCTACCGGCGCACGCTGGAAGCGCTGAACGGAGTGTCATTGCGGGCCTGACCCGCAATCCATCTCCCGCACGACGATCCGGGTGCGGCCTGGTTCCGGAGATGGATGCCGGGTCGAGCCCGGCATGACAAGGTATTCCCCCATGACCCTCCTCCAACTCGTCGAGCAGTCCGCCGCCCGACTCTCGGAAGCCGGCGTCGCCTTCGGCCATGGCACGACCAACGCCTTCGACGAAGCCGCCTGGCTGGTGCTGTGGAAGCTCGGCCTGCCGCTGGATGACCTGGACGCGCACGCGGCCGATCCGGTGGAGCCCGCACAGGTTGCTGCCGTCGACGCACTCATCGCCGAACGCATTGCCACCCGCAAGCCGGCCGCCTACCTGACCGGCGAGGCCTGGCTGCAGGGCGTGCCGTTCCACGTCGACGAGCGCGCCATCGTGCCGCGCAGCTTCATCGCCGAGCTGCTGGCCGACGGCAGCATCGATCCCTGGCTGTCGGAGCGCACGCGCCGGGTGCTGGACCTGTGCACCGGCAATGGCAGCCTGGCCGTGCTGGCGGCCATGGCCTATCCGGACGTAACCGTGGACGCCTCCGACATCTCCGCCGATGCGCTGGCCGTCGCGGCGAGCAATGTGGCGCGCCACCAGCTCGAGTCGCGCGTGCGCCTCGTCGTCTCCGACGGCATGGCCGCCCTGCCCGGCCCGTACGACCTGGTGCTGTGCAACCCGCCCTACGTCAACAGTGCCAGCATGGCGCAGCTCCCGGCCGAATACCGTGCCGAGCCGGCGCTGGCCCTGGCCGGCGGCGACGACGGCATGGACTTCGTGCGCCGCCTGCTGGCCGACCTGCCCTCGCGCCTGTCGACGAACGGCGTGCTCGTGCTGGAAATCGGCAACGAGCGCGCCCACTTCGAAGCCGCATTCCCGAACCTGGAAGCCGTGTGGCTGGACACCAGCGCCGGCCCCGACCAGGTCCTGCTCCTCACCCGCGAAGCCCTCGCCCCATCATGATCTCGCTTCGCAACCTCACCCTGCGCCGCGGCGCCAAGGTGCTGCTCGACAACGTCTCCATCACGCTCAACCCGGGCGAGAAGGTCGGCCTGGTCGGCCGCAACGGCGCCGGCAAGTCCACCGTGTTCGCCCTGCTCGACGGCAACCTGCACGAGGACGCCGGCGAGTTCTCGATCCCGCCGCAGTGGCGCATGTCGCAGGTCGCCCAGCACATGCCGGAAACGGAGGAAGGCGCCACCGCCTTCGTGCTGGCCGGCGACACCCGCCTCATGGAAGTGCGCGCGGCCCTCGCCGCCGCCGAGGCCGCCGAGGACGGCATGGCGATCGCCCACGCCTACTCCGACCTGGCCGATGCCGGCGAGCACGATGCCGTGCCACGCGCACAGGCGCTCATCCTGGGCCTGGGCTTCCAGGTGCAGGAGCTCGACAAGCCGGTGAACAGCTTCTCCGGCGGCTGGCGCATGCGGCTGCAACTGGCCCGTGCGCTGATGTGCCCGTCCGACCTGCTGCTGCTGGACGAGCCGACCAACCACCTGGACCTCGACGCGCTGGTCTGGCTGGAGGCCTGGCTGCAGCGCTATGCGGGCACCATGCTCGTGATCAGCCACGACCGCGAGTTCCTCGATGCGGTGACCGGCGTCACCGTGCACATCGAGAACCAGAAGCTCACCCGTTACGGCGGAAACTACAGCGCGTTCGAGACCACGCGCGCGCAGCAGCTCGAACTGCAGCAGACGTCGTTCGCCCGCCAGCAGGAAAAGATCGCCCACCTGCAGAAGTTCATCGACCGCTTCAAGGCCAAGGCCAGCAAGGCCAAGCAGGCCCAGAGCCGGGTCAAGGCGCTGGAGCGCATGGAGAAGATCGCGCCGGTGCTGGCCGAGGCCGACTTCAACTTCGAGTTCAAGGAGCCGGCCAACCTGCCCAACCCCATGCTGGCCATCAGCGACGCGGTCCTGGGCTACCCGGACAAGGTCGTCCTGCGCGGAGTCAGCCGGTCGGTCATGGCCGGCCAGCGCATCGGCATCCTGGGCGCCAACGGCCAAGGCAAGTCGACGCTGGTCAAGACCGTCGCGCGCCAGATCGAGGCGCTGCAGGGCACGATCACCGAAGGCAAGGGACTGCACATCGGCTACTTCGCGCAGCAGGAGCTGGACGTGCTGTCGCCGCAGAGCAACCCGCTGGAGCACATGGTGCGGCTGGCGCGCGACGTCGGCCCGGCCGGCCGCGAGCAGGAACTGCGCAATTTCCTGGGCAGCTTCAATTTTTCCGGCGACATGGTCGCCCAGGCCGTCGGCACCATGAGCGGCGGCGAGAAGGCCCGCCTGGTGCTGGCCATGATCGTCTGGCAACGCCCCAACCTGCTGCTGCTGGACGAGCCGACCAACCACCTGGACCTGGCCACGCGCGAGGCGCTGTCGGTGGCGCTGAACGAATTCGAGGGCACGGTGATGCTGGTCAGCCACGACCGCGCGCTGCTGCGAGCCGTGTGCGACGAGTTCTGGCTGGTGGGCCGCGGCGCCATCGGTCCGTTCGACGGCGACCTGGACGACTACCAGCGCTACCTGCTGGACGAAGCCAAGCGGGTGCGCGAGGCGGCTCGCGCCGTCGCCGCCGCGCCGGCGCCGACCGCGGCGCCGGTTGCAGCCGCCCCGGCGCAGGACCAGCGCCGCCAGGGTGCGGCCGCGCGCCAGCAGCTGGCGGCGCGGACACGTCCGCTCAAGCGCGAACTGGCCGAGCTGGAAGCGCGCATGGCCCAGCGGCAGGCCGAGACCCAGGCGCTGGAAGCACGTTTGGCCACGTCGCTGCCGCCCGCCGAGATCGCCGAGGCCGGCCGGCAGCTGAAGCAGGCGGCGGCCGCCTTGGAGGCCGACGAGGAACGCTGGCTGGCCCTGTCGGGCGAGATCGAGGCGATCGAGGCCGCGGCTCAGTGAGCCGTGGGGGCCGGCGCCTCGGTCGTGCCCGCCTCGGCCTCCATCACTTCAGCCGCTCCCTCAGCAGCCGCAGCACCGGCGGGACGCGCCGGTCGCGACCAGGTCGTCGGCGGCGTCGGCCGTGGCCACCAGCAGTTCGGCGACCTCGACCTCCACGTCATCCATGTCACGGTCGTACAGCATGATGGGCGGTTTGGCCTTGCGCACCGCCGCGCCTGCCGCCAGCATCGGCCCATGCCTTCCGCCCTGCAGCTGGCCGCCGGCGACCCCGCCCTGCTGGAGCGGGTCCGGGCCTGCCGCCGCCTGCTGAACCGGCGCGCCCTGGTGGGCGCCGCGGCCAGCGCCGTGCCGCTGCCCGGCCTCGACTTCGTCGTCGATGCCGCGCTGCTGGCCAACCTGCTGCCGGAGATCAACGCCCGCTTCGGCCTCACGCCGGACCAGCTCGCACGGCTGCCGGCGCACGAACGGCAGCAGGTCCAGAAGGCGGTGGCGGTGGTCGGCTCGGCCGTCATCGGGCGGCTGGTCACTCGCGACCTCGTCCTGCAGGTCGCCGGCAAGGTCGGCATGCGCCTGAGCGCCAAGCGGGCGGCACGCTACGTGCCGATTGCCGGCCAGGCGGCCGCCGCGGTGGTGGGGTATGCCGCGCTGCGCTACCTCGGCGAGGAGCACATCAAGGACTGCGTGCGGGTGGTGCGGGACGCGCGGCTGCTGCTGCCACCGCCCTCAGTGGCTGGGCACCTGCCGCCCTAGCTCGCGCAGCACCTCTTCCTGGTCCAGCAGGCGGGCGGCCAGCCGGGCACCGTGGCGCAGCAGGCGCAGGTGGCGCTCGGCCTGGGCCGGATCGTCGCCGGGGCTGTGGCAGCACAGGGTGCCGTGCACGCGGCCGTCGGGCAGCGTGATCGGCGCCTCCAGCAGTTCACCCGCGGCGGTGCCGCGTTGCCCGGACGCGGTGGCCAGCGCGGCGGCCGGGCCATGCTGCAGCGCCTCGACCACGCGGAAGCGGCGCTCGCCCTCGCTGAACTGGCCCACGTGGACCACGTCCATGCCCAGCTGTTCGCGCAGCAGGCGCAGCACGACCTGGATGGCCTGTTCTGTCCTGGGCGAGCGGCCGGCGGTCCGGGGCGAGCTGGGGAGGGGAGCGGCGTAGAGCATGGTGTTGGCAGGAGGAATCCTAGCCACGCCGCCGGCCGCCGATGTGCCTCAGCGTAACAACGGCTCAGCTTCGGAAACACGGTCGGGCTGCTCGCCGCGACGACCTGTTCGGTCGCGAGCCGCGCCGGCGCTGGCTCGGCAGCAGGTTGGCGGTCCGATGGCCTGTTGCGGCGCAGGGGCACGCCGGTTACCGAAGCCACGATTGCTGCGACACTTCAGCCCATCCGAAACAGTCGCAAATCCGCAACCATGTCGAGCTATCCCCCCGCGTCGCTGGCCGGCCACGATGCCGTGCCCCTGCAGTACCGGTTCCCGTCGGACATCCGCGTCAACGAGGCCGGCGTGGGCTCGCTGGCGTGGCGCACGGGCCAGGGCCCGTTCGGCCAGACCACAGTGGCCAGCCAGAACGCCAGCATGGCCGCCGTGCAGTGGCAGGCCGGCGTGCTGACGCCCGAGGAGTGCGCGGCCGTGGTGGCCGCCGGCCGCGCCCTGCCGATGATGGACGGGCGGGTCGAGCTGGGAGCCGACAGCTACCGCGTCAGCCACATCGCCTGGATCGAGCCACAGCCCGAGAACCACTGGCTGTACCACAAGGTCGGCGCCCTGTTCACGCAGATCAACCGCAGCTACGGCTTCGACATCGTGGGCCTGGTCGACGCGCTGCAGTTCACGGAGTACGGGCCCGGCCAGCACTTCCACTGGCACATGGACATCGGCCACGAGCAGACCAGCCTGCGCAAGCTGTCGATGACGATCCAGCTGTCGCAGCCGGACGACTACGACGGTGGCGCACTGGAGTTCGTCGGCCTGCATCCCATGGAGCAGAGCCGCACGCAGGGCTCGGCCACCTTCTTCCCCTCGTTCATGGGCCACCGCGTGCAGCCCGTCACGCGCGGCACCCGCTGCTCGCTGGTGGCCTGGGCGGCCGGACAGCCGTACCGCTGACTCGCGGCCCCACAAGGAAAAAAGGTCAGCCCGCGGATGCGGACTGACCTTTTCGAGTCGGTGGTAGGACGTACAAGATTCGAACTTGTGACCAACGGATTAAAAGCCGCTACCCGGCGGTTTTTGACCCGATCAACCCAAGGCCTACAGACGCACGCACGCCGTAGCAGGGTGCCACGCGTAGCCCCAGAACGCTGTCAGGAGCTACGTTGGAGCTACGTTGTGAACGACGACACCGAGCGCTTCCTAGCGCGCATGCCGCGCTGGTTGGGACCCTTTACGGCATGGGCTGCGCGCTTCTCATTGCGCGGACCGACCTGGCTACCACGCCACCTTCGACGCCTGCCTCTCACCTTCGCATGTGAGGTGGTTCGATTCCATCTGCGCGGGCACGTACGCCAGCAAGCCGATAGGGGGTATGGGGGCTGTGGCCCCCATGGTGACTAGGCCTCCCAGTCACGCGCCCTCACCTTCGCGGACGCTGCGGCTGGTCACCCACGCCGGTCGCCGCGTCCTGCCAAGCCTTCAGGCCCTCAAGGAACCACGATGACCCAACCTGCAAGCCGCAAGAAAGCCACCCTGCATGTCTCTATCGAGCCATCGCTGTCCGAACGCGTCCGCGTGCTTTGTGAGCGCATGGGACTGCCCGTCTCGCACTTTGCCTCGCTGGCTCTCAGCCGGGAAGCATCGCGCTTCGAAGCGGAATTCGCTCGTGTACCTGGCGCAGGGGCAACGCGAAGCGCTCGCCCTTGATATGGGGTCGGACGGGTTGCTACCGTTGCGCCCCCCGCGACCGGGGCCATGGCACCGGTCGCGGGGGGCGAAGCGGTCGGCGGCCCGTCAGGGGCACCATGTCAAGGGTTGATAAAGTCAGTCGCGTCCAGAGCCGGTATTGCAGCCTTCGTCAGATCGGCGGCGGCGGTGGCCTTCGCCGCTTTCTTGACTGTTTCGAGCACTTCTGAAGTGATCACAATTTTGGACAGGTCGGAGTTGTCACGCTTGAGGTCTAACTTCAATGCCCCAAGGCTCGACAACACCATTACCACTTGGTACGCCGCACCGAACCAATTCGACTCGTCGAAGGCCAGTTCTTCCTTCGCCCCTAACGTCTTGGATAGCCGGCGAAGAAATTTCCAGAGCGGGATTTGAAGCGTGCCGGACTGTTCAAATGCCTTAGCCAAGCCGTAAGCCACAAGGTCGGCAGAATAGCTGGATCGCGACAGAAGTTTGCTCACGATATCGCCGACGTCAGCTGGCGGGGGCACTTGCTGCGCGACCACTTTCGTAGCGGCCAGCGCTTGCTCAAAGGCCTTCTGCTGCTTATGCACATCGGCAATGCCCCCCTCGATACTCGAGATCTTCGCCGTTGCTGCGTCGATAGATCCGCTTATCTTCGTAAGGGTGTCGGTTGTCGACGTAATCGACTTCATATGATCGGCAATAACGCCTGCTGTTGACGAAAGCTGACCTTGAAAGCCTGACATGGACTGCAACTGCGCCGCGATCGCCGCCGCTGACTTCTGCTGTCCGTCCGCTTGAAAATAACCGTAGATGATTGCGATCACTGCGAGCAATAAGGAGGCTATTGTGGATGCGAAAGAGACATAGTTGATGACGTCTTGGTCTTGCCTGAACGAGTATCCGATGTTCATGACCCACGCCTCCAACATCAGAAGGATCGCCACAACCATCAGCCACTCTCTCCGAGCAAATTCTTTCGTTTCCATCTCTGAGCCCCTTTATTCGTCGCATGCTACCGCAACCGGCTTGACATCCTTAACTGAGCGTCGTTAGCATCGACGCAGCGATAGCATTCAGCGCCACGCCCGAATCGTGTTCCGGCCCCACCGGACAAGCACAGCCAGGGGCTATCTCCTTCAAGCCGGTGGAGGAGCTAGTTGGCAAGATCAGCCCAGACACCGCACCTGTCGCGTCCCTCAACAGGGTTCGTGCGGGTGCTTGGTCCATTCCCTTTCTTCGCCCGTATCGAGCCTCCTCTAGGAGCGCTTATGCGTGGTCACCTCTCGGGCATACCGACACCCAGTGCGGACGCCGAACGCGCCGGGCTTGTCCCAAGTATCAACATCGTGGAAATCACGGGGAAAAGGAATCCCTCCGGTAGATATCACTTTGATCACAAGAGGATCTCATGTCGTACCCCCTTCGCCTCACTCCGGAACTCCAGCAACGGGCTCGCGAGCGGGCCGCCGAAGTGGGAATCAGCTTCAACGCGCTGGTCGCCGTGGCCCTCGATGCGTACCTCCGTTGTGGTCAGGTCGCCGCGCCAACACCACGGCCAGCTGCGCGCCGCCCCCGAGCCGCTACTCTGCCTGCAGCTGGGGCCGCTAGAACCGCAGACAGACCTGACTGGCGGTTCTTCAACCCCGACCCGGATTTCTGGCCGATGGTCGATCCCGAGTTCGCGCATCGCTGGGAATGCGTCGATCCCGAAGACACGGCGGTTTCCGCCGCGCTGGAGATCGAATATTGGTCAACGCGCAAACGGCCTGCTTAGCCGGCGGCTGTCAGCAACATGCCGCAAGGTGGCCCGGGCTAGCGGCCTAGGCCTTTGCGCCAATGGGTGGGCACCTGGCGTATGCCCCTAACCCTCAATCTCACAGAGGCCGCTCACCTTCTGCACGTTCATCCCAAGACGCTGCAGCAGCGTGCCCGCCTCGGTCTCATCCCGGCGTGCAAGGTAGGCCGCTCATGGGTGTTCGTCGAAATCTTGCTCATTGAGCATCTAGTGGCAGAATCGCGCTCGCGTGTGTCTGTGGCCGATGCTCAGGAGAAACCTGAATGTCGCTCTACAGAAGGAAAGACTCGCCCTATTGGTGGGTCAAGCTGCCGGCCATCGCTGGCGAAACCCGGCCTCTATGCCTCTCTACTGGGACTGACACCAAGCGCCGGGCGCAGGAGTTCCACGACAGGCTCAAAGCAGAACGCTGGGAGCAGGACAAGCTCGGAAAGAAGCCCCGCTACACGTGGCAGGACGCAGTCGTGAAGTTCCTGCAGGAAACCACGCACAAGCGCACGCACGAGCGGGACAAGTCGATGTTCCTTTGGCTGCACCCCGCACTAGGGGGGAAATGCCTCGATGAGATCGACCGGACGGTGGTCGACAGCATCAAGTTCCAGCGGGCCGAGATCGCCACCAAGGCAACCGCCAACCGCTATCTGGCGCTCATCCGCACCGTGCTGCGCAAGGCGCATCGGGAGTGGGAGTGGATCGAGCGCGTCCCGACCGTCACGCTCTTTCGGGAGTCCGCGGGCCGGGTACGCTACCTCACCCTCGAGGAGTTCAACCGCCTGCATCGCGAGTTGCCGCCGCACCTGGCGGATATGGCGCTGTTCTCGGTGGCCACCGGCATGCGTCAGGCGAACGTCAAAGGGCTGCGCTGGGCGGACGTCGATTTGCTGTCCCAGCATGTCCGCGTGGCAGGCGAGGCCTTCAAGAATGGCCGCTCACAGGGTTTCCCTCTGAATGCTGCCGCCATGGCTGTGTTGCAGAAACGCATCGGCCAGCACTCGGAGTACGTCTTCAGCTACCGGGGCAAGCCCATCACCAACGTGTCGACCAAGGCATGGTGGGCGGGACTGGAGCGGGCCGGGATATCGGATTTCCGCTGGCACGACCTGCGGCACACCTTCGCGACCTGGCATCGGCAGGCCGGGACACCAACCCATGAGCTGCAAATGTTGGGCGGCTGGCTCACCCGTGCCATGGTGGACCGGTACGCCCACATTGCCCCCGAAGGGTTGCAGCAAGCTTCAGGACGCCTCGATAATGTCCTGCAGGGCTACGCTTTGGCTACGCCAGAAAGACAGAAGGGCAGACCATGACAGCCTGCCCCTCTGAAAAACTGGTAGGACGTACAAGATTCGAACTTGTGACCAACGGATTAAAAGTCCGCTGCTCTACCAACTGAGCTAACGTCCCACGCTCGTTGCTGCAGACATTTCGCTTGCAGCAAAGCCCGCGATTATAGAGTGGAAATGGCTGGGGCTTTGCGAACGATCTGATCGAGCACCCAACCCGATGCGCATTGGCCGAAGGTGGCCGTGACGGCGACGACCGAGCCGTAACCGTGGCAGTTGAGCGTGCCGTCGCCGCTGTCGATGGCACACGAGGGATCGGGCGGGGCGACGGCCTCGCGGCTGAACACGCATGGCACGCCGATGCGCTTGCCTTCGCGGGGCGCGCCGTGGAACTTGCGCAGCCGGTAGCGCACCTGGGCCAGCAGGGGGTCGTGCGTGGTGAGGGCCAGGTCGTCGATGTCGACCTTGTGTGCCAGCCGCTTGCCGCCGGCTGCGCCCGCGCTGATGAAGAGCGTGCCGGTGGCGCGCGCCCAGGCCGCCAGCGCCACCTTGGCCTGGACCTTGTCGCAGGCGTCGATGACGGCGTCCACCGGTCGCGGCAGCAGCGCCGGCCAGTTGGACGGTTCGGCGAACTCCTCGACGCCGTGCACCTCGCAATCGGGGTGGATCTGGGCGATGCGCTCGCGCATGGCCTGCACCTTGGCCTGCCCCACCGTGCCCTGCAAGGCGTGCACCTGGCGGTTGATGTTCGATTCGGCCACGTGGTCGAGGTCGACCAGCACCAGCGAGCCGATGCCGCTGCGCGCCAGGGCCTCGGCCGCCCAGGAACCGACGCCGCCGACGCCCACCACCGCCACGCTGGCCTGCCGGATGGCCGCGGCGCCCGGCATCCCGTACAGGCGCTCGAGGCCGCCGAACCGGCGTGACAGGTCGGGGGCGAGGACGTCGGCGTGCATCAGCGCAGCCGCGCGAGGCGCTCGCGGGCGGCGCCGGCCGCCTCGGACTGCGGGTAGGCCTTGACCAGGTCGTCCAGCGTCTTGCGGGCGCCGGCGTTGTCCTTCAGTTCGATCTGGCAGTTGGCGATGGACAGCACGGCCTCGGGGGCACGGGCATGCTCCGGCGCCTGCTGCAGCAGCTGGCGGAAGTTGGCCAGGGCACCGCGGTAGTCGCGGTTGGCGTACTGGGCGTTGCCGAGCCAGAACAGCGACGAGGGCCGGTAGCCGCTTTGCGGCCAGCGCTTGATGAACTCGCCGAACGCGGCCTGCGCGGCCGGGAAGTCGCCCTTGCGGAACACGGCCAGCGCGGCCTCGAAGTCACGCTGTTCGCCAGGGTCGGCCTGGAACTCACGGCCGTCGACCGTGACCTTGGTCGGCTCCATCTTGCGCAGCCGGTCCTCGACGCCCTGCGCCAGGTCCTTCTGGCGGCGCTGCAGTTCGGTGACGTTGCGCGTGAGCTCTTCGTCCTGGCCGCGCATGCGCGCCAGCTCGCCCTTCAGCGCCTCGATCTGGTTCTGCAGGTCGAGCACGCTGCGGCGCAGCTGCTCGTTGTCGGTGTAGGCGCGTCGCAGCTCCTGCGCATGCTGATCGGCGATCTGCCGCTGCGCGTCGGCCCGCTGGCGCAGCTCGAGAATGGCCTTGCGCGCCTCGTCGTCCTCGAACAGCGCGGCATGGCCGGCCAGCGGCACCACCAGGGCGGCGGCGGCCAGCAACTGCCCGATGCGTACGACGCCTTTCATCGGTAGGCGATCTCGACGCGGCGGTTCTGGGCGAACGCGGCCTCATCGGAGCCGTTTGCCGCGGGCTTCTCCTTGCCGAAGCTCACCGCCTCCATCTGGTTGTCGGCGACGCCGAGCAGCGAGAGGGCGCGGCGCACGGCCTCGGCGCGGCGCTGTCCCAGCGCCAGGTTGTACTCGCGGCCGCCGCGCTCGTCGGTGTGGCCTTCCAGCGCCACCCGGCGGTTCGGGTTGGCCTTGAGGAAGCGGGCGTGCGCGTCGATGGCCGGCTGCGCCTCGGGCTTGAGCTGGTAGCTGTCGTAGTCGAAGTAGAACAGCCGCGCGACGTTGGCCGGACCCTGGGTGGTGCCGCCGTTGGGATCGACGGCGACCGGCTCGACGCGGCTTTGCGTCGTCGGGCCCGTGCTGGCGCCGGTGCCGTCCTGGGGAGCGACGGTGGTGCCCTTGCGGTCCTCGACAGGAACGTCGTTGAGCTTGACGTTCGAGCCGCAGCCGGCCAGCACGCCGGCCACGAGAAGGCCGGTCAGGAAGCGTCGGTACATGGGTTTCTTTCTCCTAGGGATTTAGCGTTGGTAGGGGCCCCAGTCGGGCTCGCGGATGTCTCCGCCCTGCCCGGCCAGGCGTGCCTTGATCTTGCCATCGAGCGTCGTCGTCATGAGCGCCTCGCGGCCGCCCTGGCGGGTGGCATACACGATCAGGCGCCCGTTCGGCGCGAAGCTCGGGCTCTCGTCGGCGGTTGTGTCGGTGATCGCGGTGGCCGTGCCCGAGGGCAGTTCCATCACGTGCAGCTTGAACGATCCCGACACCCGTGAAACGTAAGCGAGCCAGCGGCCATCCCGGCTGATGGCGGGCGCAATGTTGTAACTGCCGGTGAACGTGACGCGTTCCGGCGTGCCGCCGGTGGCCGCCACCCGGTAGATTTGCGGCGCCCCGCCGCGGTCACTCACGAAGTAGATGCTGCGGCCGTCGGGCGCGAACACCGGTTCGGTGTCGATGGACGAAGACTGCATCAGCCGGCGCGGCTCGCCGCCCGCGGCGTCGATGGTGTACAGCTGCGAGCCACCCTCGCGGCTGAGGGTGACGGCCAGCGAGCGGCCGTCGGGCGACCAGGCCGGCGCGCTGTTGGAGCCCTTGAAGTTGGCCAGCAGGCGGCGCCGCCCGGACGCCACCTCGTGCACGTAGACCACCGGCTTGCGCGACTCGAACGACACGTAGGCGAGCTGGGCGCCGTTGGCCGACCATGCCGGCGAGATGATGGGTTCGCCGCTCGCCAGGGCCGACTGGGCGTTCTCGCCGTCGGCGTCGGCCACCCACAGGTTGTAGCGGGTGCCGGCCTGCGTGACGTACGCGATGCGGGTGGAGAAGATGCCGCGCTCGCCGGTGAGCTTCTCGTAGATGAAGTCGGCGATGCGGTGGGCAGCCAGGCGCAGGTCGCCGGCCGTCATGGCGTAGCTTTCGCCCCCCAGGTCCTGGCCGCGCACCACGTCCCAGAGGCGGAAGCGCACGTCCCAGCGGCCGTCGGCCAGCCGCGAGAGGCTGCCGACCACCAGCGAGTCGGCGCCGGCCTGGCGCATGGCGGCCAGGTCGGGACGGGTGGTCTCGTCCATCGGCGTGGAGCGCAGCGCCACCGCCCGGAACTGGCCGCTGCGTTCGAGGTCGGCCTGCACGATCTGGGAGATCTTCTGCGGCGCGTCGGCTTCCCCGCGGAACGGCGCGATGGCGAACGGCAGCTGCCGCAGGCCGACGCCGGTGACCTCGACCCGGAACTGGGCCCAGGCGGCCGGTGACGCCGCCGCGGTGGCGCCCAGGAGGCCGAGAACGCGACGGCGTCGCCAAGGATGAGCAGGGGTCATGAGCATTCTGGGAGTCGCGAAGTGGTGGTTGATTCAGCGGTGTCCGGCTGAGTTCCCGGCCGAGCGCTGCATCAGCCAGAGCTTCAGGTAGCGGTAGTAGGTGCCTTCGGCGTTCGAGATGGCCAGGGCCAGCCCGAGGCGGCCGTCGAGGAACCCGAGCCGCACGACGTACGTGCGCAGGAACGCCCACAGGCCGTGCCCGAGCGACTTGCCCATCGAGCCCTTCACGCCGCGCGCCATCAGCGCCTGCGCGCCGGCGGTCGAGTAGCGGTCGAGCTTGTCGATGACCGATTCGAAGTCGGTCATGCTCTCGTGCAGCAGCCGCCCCTGCAGGCGCCCCACCGGCCCGGCCGGCTGCAGGCTCTCGTGCACCAGCGAAGGCGAGAAGCGCGCGGTGCCGCGGCGCACCAGCCGCACCACCCAGTCGGGCGACCAGCCCGAATGGTCCATGTACTGGCCGCAGAAACTCGAGCGCCGATTGAGCTTGTACGCATCGAACGTGCCCTGCTCCATCGCCTCGAGGATGGACGCCTGCAGCTCCGGCGTGACCCTCTCGTCGGCATCGATGGACAGCACCCAGTCACCGGTGGCGTGGTCGAGGGCGCGGTTCTTCTGCGGCCCGAACCCGGGCCAGTCGGCGGTGGTGACGACGCGCGCGCCGCAGGCCTGCGCGAGGGCGGCGGTGCCATCGCTGCTGCCGGAGTCGACCACCACCACCTCGTCGGCGAACGCGACGCTGCGAAGGCATCCTTCGATGTTGTGCGCTTCATCGCGGGTGATGAGGATGACGGACAGGCGTTTCATGCGCTCACAGCGTGCCGTCGGCCCATGGGCACGCGGGCATAATCGAACTTGATCAACGAACCATTATTGCACCCTCATCCATGGACCAAACACCCACTGTCGTGGTCGCGGGAGGCGCGGGCTACATCGGGTCGCACATGGTGCGGATGCTGCGAGACAACGGACTGAGGCCCGTCGTCGTCGACAACCTCGCCACCGGCCACCGCGAGGCGGTGGGCACCGAGGTCCTGAAGGTCGGCGACATCGGCGATGCCGCCTTCATGGGCGCCGTGCTGCGCGAATTCCAGCCTCGCTGCGTGATGCATTTCGCCGCCTCCAGCCTGGTGGGCGAATCGATGGCCAAGCCGGGCAAGTACTGGCGCAACAACGTCGTGCAGACCCTCAACCTGCTCGACACCATGCTCGAGCACGGGGTGCGGCAGTTCATCTTCTCGTCCACGGCGGCCACCTACGGCAACCCGGTCGAGGTGCCGATCCCGGAGGGCCATCCCACGCGGCCGATCAATCCGTACGGCCACAGCAAGCTCGCCGTCGAATACGCCCTGCAGGACTACAGCCAGGCGCACGGCCTGCGATCCATCTCGCTGCGCTACTTCAATGCAGCCGGGGCGCATCCCGACGCCTCGATCGGCGAGCACCACGAGCCCGAGACCCACCTCATCCCGCTGGTGCTGCAGGTCGCCTCCGGCCGGCGCGAGTTCATCTCGCGCTACGGCTCGAACCATGCGACGCCCGACGGCTCGTGCCTGCGCGACTACATCCACGTGCAGGACCTGTGCGCGGCGCACCTGGCGGCGCTGCGCGCGCTGGAGGCGGGGGCGGCCACCACCGTCTACAACCTCGGCAATGGCAAGGGCCATTCCGTGAACGAGGTGATCGAGGTGGCCAGGAAAGTGACGGGGCATCCCATCCCCCTGCGAGACGACCCGCCGCGCGCGGGCGACCCGCCGGCGCTGGTGGCGGATGCGGCGAGGGCGAGGGCCGAGTTGGGCTGGACACCGCAGTACGAAGACCTGGACACCATCGTCGCCCACGCCTGGCAATGGGAGCGCAAGCTCCACCAGGCTGCCGGGACCGCGTGACGGGCATCGACTTCGCATCCTTCCGCTGGCTGGCCCCGTACTTCCGGGGCTCGCGCCGCTACTGGGTGGTGGCGGCGCTGTGCACGCTCGTGAGTTCGGCGCTCGAGCCGGCCGTGCCCGCCATGCTCAAGCCGCTGCTCGACCGCGGCTTCACGGGCGCCGCCAGCCTGCCGCTGTGGATCGTGCCGGCGGCCCTGCTGCTGGTGTTCGCGCTGCGCGGCATCGCGGGCTTCCTGGCCGACCTGGCCCTGGCGCGCATCACGCAGGATGGCCTGCTGGCCCTGCGCCGCGCGATGTTCGGCCGCCTGCTCGACGTGCACCTGGCCCTGTTCCGGCGCGAGAACGCCACCTCGCTGTCGAACACCGTGGTCTACGAGGTGCAGAACGGCCTGACCCAGCTGGTGAATTCGGTCATGGGCCTGCTCAAGGACAGCCTGAGCCTGATCGCGCTGCTGCTGTACCTGCTGCTCCTGAATTGGCAGCTCACGCTGGTCGTGTTCCTGGTCGTGCCGGCCGTGGGCTGGGTGATGCGCACGCTGTCACGGCGCCTGTACCGCATCGCCCGCAGCACGCAGACGGCCACCAACGAACTCGCCTACGTCGTCGAGGAGAACGTGCTCGCCGCCCGCGTGGTGCGCATCCACCAGGCCCAGGGCGCGCAGTCCACGCGCTTCGCCGCGCTGAGCGGCGCACTGCGCCGGCTGGCGCTGAAGGCGGCGGCGGCGTCGGCGGCCATCACGCCGCTGACGCACATGCTCGCGGCCTCGGCGCTGTCGCTGGTGATCTGCGTGGCGCTCTGGCAGAGCCGCGACGGCATCACCGTCGGCACCTTCGCCTCCTTCATCACGGCGATGCTGATGCTCATCGCGCCCATCAAGCGCCTGTCGGAAGCGGCCAACCCGATCACCCGCGGCCTGGCCGCCGTGCACCGGGTGCGCGAACTGCTGGAGCGCGAGCCGGCCGAGAGCAGCGGCACCCATGCCCCCGACCGTGCCGACGGCCACATCGAAGTGCGCGAAGCCACGGTGCGCTACCCCGACACCGGGCGGCCCGCGCTCGACGCCCTGTCGCTGGAGATCCGGCCGGGCGAGGTGGTGGCCCTGGTCGGCCCTTCGGGATCGGGCAAGACCACCCTGGCCAACCTGCTGCCGCGCTTCGTCGACGTGACCGGGGGCGAGGTGCTGCTCGACGGCCACCGGGTGCAGGACTGGGACCTGCAGGCCCTGCGGCGGCAATACGCCATCGTCAGCCAGGACGTGGTGATGTTCAACGACACGCTGGCCGCCAATGTGGCACTGGGCGCCTCGCTCGACGCCGCCCGCGTGCGGCGCACCCTGGAAGCGGCGCGGCTGGGCGGGCTGGTCGACCAGCTGCCCCAGGGCATGGACACGGTCATCGGCCACAACGCGGCCAACCTGTCAGGCGGCCAGCGCCAGCGGCTGGCCATCGCCCGCGCCCTGTACAAGGACGCGCCCATCCTGATCCTCGACGAGGCCACCTCCGCCCTCGACACCGAGTCCGAGCGCCTGGTGCAGGACGCCCTGCAGGAGCTGATGGCCGGACGCACCACCCTGATCATCGCCCACCGCCTGTCGACCATCGAGCATGCCGACCGCGTCGCCGTGCTCGACGAGGGCCGCCTGGTCGAGAGCGGCACGCACGAGGAGTTGCTGGCGCTGGGCGGCATCTACACCCGCCTGCACGCGCTGCAGTTCGGCAACTGATGGATCGCGCCGCCGATTTCGACAGCATCCTCGTGGTTGCCACCCGCCAGATCGGCGACGTGCTGCTCACCACGCCGCTGGTGCGCGCCGCGCGCCGGCGCTGGCCGGGGGCCCGCATCGACGTGCTCGGCTTCGCCGGCACGCTCGGCATGCTGGCCGGCAATCCGGACATCTCGCACACCATCGAACTGCCCGCGCGCCTGGGCTGGAAAGGCGGCCTGGCCGCCGCCCGCCGCCTGTGGCGGCGCTACGACCTCGCGCTGGTCACCGACGGCGGCGACCGCGCGCACGCGCTCGGTTGGATCGCCGGCCGGCGCCGCAGCGGCATCGTGCCGCCGGGCGAGAGCAGCAGCAGCTGGAAGCAGCGCCTGCTGCACCACTGCGTCATGGCCGCCGGCGACCGCGGCACGGTCCACACCGTGGCCGAGAAGCATGCGCTGCTCGCGCCCTGGCTGCCGCCGGCCTCGCCCGTGCCGGCCGTCACGGTTCCCGAACCCGAGGACCTGCCGGCCGACCTGGCCGCCGCGCTGAAGTCCGGCGCCGTCGTGGTCCACGCACCGTCGATGTGGGCCTACAAGCAGTGGCCGATCGCGCACTACGCCGAGACCGTGCGCAGCCTGCTGGACCAGGGGCACCAGGTCGTGCTCACCGGCAGCGGCAGCCCGCGGGACCAGGCCTGCATCGCGCCCCTGCTGGCACTGGGTCAGCCGCCCGCGCTGCTCGACACCTCGGGCCGCCTGGGGTTCCGGCAACTCGTCACCCTGCTGCACCGTGCGGCGCTCTACGTGGGCCCCGACACCTCGGTGTCGCACCTGGCCGCGGCCGCGGGCATCCCGGTCGTGGCCGTGTTCGGCCCCAGCAACCCGATGCGCTGGGCACCCTGGCCCGCGCAGGCCGGCCAGCCGGTCACCTGGCGGCGCGCGGCCGGCCGCCAGACAGTGGGCAATGTCACGGTGCTGCAGAGCGAACTGCCCTGCGTGCCCTGCGGGCGCGCCGGCTGCGAGGACCACCGCGACAGCCGGGCCGACTGCCTGCCCCACATCCATCCCGAGCGCGTGCTGGCCGAAGCCCGCCGCCTCCTGCAACCTGCCTGACCCGATTCCACGATGCGCCACGTGAACCAGTTCACCGCCGGCGAATGGCTGCGCCTGCAGCCCCTGCAGCAGGGGCTCAAGCAACTGCGCAACGACGCCCTGCTGGCCCGCTACCTGGGTGTGCGACCGCCCGCGCTCGACGCCTTCCTGGCCGCCCACCAGTCCCTGGCGGGCCGTCCCGTGGCCCTGGTCATCGCCTTCGAGCAGACCTGGACGCTCGACTGGCTGCTGGCCGCGGCGGCCCGCCAGTTGCCGGGCGTCACCGTGCTGGTAGCCGACAACTCGCGCCAGCAGCCCACGCGCGACGAGGTCGCCGCCGTCTGCGCCCGCCACGGCGCGCCCTACTTCGGCCTGCCGCCCTACCGCACGCGCCATGCCAACCGCTCGCACGGCATGGCCATGTCCTGGGTCTTCCACCACCTGGTGCGCGCCCTGCGGCCCGGCCTGTTCGCCTTTCTCGACCACGACCTCATCCCGGTCGCCCCGGTCGATTTCGCCGAGCGCCTGGGTGCGCAGCCGGTGTTCGGCCTGCCCAACGAAGGCCGCTTCGGCTGCTGGTCGCTGTGGGCCGGCTACTGCATGTACCGCCTGGAAGCGGTGTCCGGGCGGCCGCTGAATTTCCTGTACGACTTCTCGCGCGGGCTCGACACCGGCGGGCGCAACTGGAACCCGCTGTACTCCACGCTCGACCGTGGCGCGTTGCGGTTCGCCAGCCGAGACCTGGTGGAGCTCCAGCCATCGGCGGCCGAGCCGCCCCGGCCCGTCGAGCTGATCGACGGCCGCTGGATCCACGTCGGCGGCGTCAGCTACAACGACAACACCCGCGTCAAGGCCGGCTTTTTCAATGCCGTGCGGGCCGCCCTGGACGCCGGCACGCCCTTCGAAGCCTTGCGGCACACGGGCCTGCAGGCCGCCTCGCCGTCGGCCCAGTCCCGGCTGAGCGGCAGGTAGACTCGATCGATGTCGTCCCGTCCCCTGCCCGCCGGACACCCCGGCCTCGGCGAATTCCGGTCCGGACAACGCCCGGCCGCCGACCGCGGGCTGCTCGCATTCTTCGGCATCGCCCTCCTGTTCTATTTCGTGGTGCGGGGCTGGCTCACCGCGTCGATGGTGATCATGGGGGTGTATTGCACCGGCTCCTGCATCGTCCACCGGCGGGAACTGCGCCCGTTCCTGCGCGAGCCGGCGGTCCGCTGGCTGGCGCTGGCCGCGCTGGCGCCGTTCACCGCCGCGCTGCTGGTGAACCTGGCGCACCAGCAGCTGGTGCCACGGTCCATCGATGCCACCCTGCGCTTCCTGTTCGCCTTCGCGATCTTCATGGACCTGCGCCGGCGCCGCCTGAACTTCGCGCCGATGGCGGCGGTGGCATTCCCGGCCGCCATCGCGGTGTGCGCGGGCTGGATCTTCCTGGTGCCGCAGGCGCCCGACCATTACTGGGCCGGCCGCTTCGCGACCATCTTCATGGACCCGCTGACCCTGTCGCAGCACATGATGATCGCGGCCTTCATCTGCCTGTTCCTGGTGCAGCCGTCAGACCCGGCATGGCGCAAGGCCACCATGGCCGCCGCCATCGGGCTGGCGATCCTGGTGGCACTGGGAACGCAGTCGCGCACCGGCTGGCTCATGATCCCCATCCTGCTGACCGTGTGGCTCATGCGCGGGCGCCGGCTCACGACGCGGCAACTGGCGGGCTCGGTCAGCGCCGTGGCGGTGGCCTGTGTCCTGGCCTACTGGTGCTCCCCCGTGGTGCAGCTGCGGGTCGACACCGTGGGAATCGAAGTCGCGGCCTACGCGAGCGGCGCCAACCTGGACACCTCGGTCGGACTGCGGCTGTCGCTGTACCGCGTCGCGGCCCACCTGTTCGTCGACCGGCCGCTGCTGGGCTGGGGCTTTGCCACCCTGCCCGACATCCGGACCATCCCGGCCATCACGCCGTTCTACACCGCGGCCCTGCAGTCGTACTTCATCGGCGCCGGCGTGCACAACGAATTCCTGCAGGCCATGATGCGGATGGGCCTGGCCGGGCTGCTGTCCCGCCTGCTGATCTATGCCGTGCCGCTGGCCATCTTCGTGCAGGCCTGCAAGTCCTCGGCGCCGAGGGTGCGCCAGAACGGCTACCTGGGCCTGGTGGTGGTGGTCGGCTACCTCACCGCCAGCTTCACCTCCGAGGTCACCAACCTGATCTACGCAGCCTCCTTCTACGCCCTGCTGGTGGCCGTGTTCGCCGCCGGCGCCCTGCCCCGCCGCCCCGCATGACCGCCCCCACCGTCGCCGTCACGTTCGCCTGCTACAACCAGGTCGACTACACGCGCCAGTGCGTCGACAGCCTGGTGCGCGCCGGGTTCGACCTGTCGCGGCTGGTCGCCGTCGACAACGGCTCGACCGACGCCACCCGCGACTACCTGGGCACCCTGCCGCTGGGCGGCCGCATCCTGAACGGACACAACCTGGGCTGCGGCGTGGCCTGGAACCAGGGCGCGCTGGCGTTGCAGGCCGACTGGACCGTCATCATGAACAACGACGTCGTGGTTACCACGGGCTGGCTCGACGGGCTGGTCGGCGCCGCGAATGCCAACGGCCTGAAGGTGGTGTCGCCGGCGCTGGTCGAGGGCGCGCTCGACTACGACCTGGAGGCGTTCCGTGCCGGCGACGCCACGAAGATGCGCGACGTGACCCGCCGCGGCGCGCGCCATGCGGTCTGCATGGCGGTACACCGGTCAGTGTGGGACGAGGTCGGCTACTTCCGCGCCACGCCCAGCCTGTGGGGCTTCGAGGACAGCCTGTTCTTCCATGAGCTCGACCAGGCCGGCATCGCCTGCGGCCAGGTCGGCGCGTCGTGGCTGCACCACTACGGCTCGATCACGCTCAGCGCCCTCAAGCGCGAGCGCGGCCTGTCGCAGAAGGAGGGCCTCAGCGCGCGCGACACCTACAGGGTGCTCGGCCAGTCGTTCCTGCAGCGCAAGTGGGCCCGGTTCCAGCGCAAGCGCCAGGACGCGCGCTGGCGCGAGGAGGAACTGGCGCGCCATGGCATGACGCTGCACGGCGAAAGGGTGGACGGCGCCTTCCACTGGCGCTAGCGGCCGTGCCGCCCGCGCTCAGAGCAGCACGATGTCGTACTGCTCCTGCCCCATGGCGCTCTCGCTCTGCAGCGAGATCGGCTTGCCGATGAAGTCCGACAGGCCGGCCAGGTGCTGGCTCTCCTCGTCGAGGAACAGCTCGACGACCTTGGGCGAGGCCACGACGCGGTACTCGCGCGGGTTGAACTGGCGCGCCTCGCGCAAGATCTCGCGCAGGATGTCGTAGCAGACGGTGCGCGCAGTGCGCACCTGCCCGGCGCCCTGGCAGGCGGCGCAGGGTTCGCACAGCATGTGGGCCAGCGACTCGCGCGTGCGCTTGCGCGTCATCTCCACCAGGCCCAGCTGCGAGAAGCCGCCCGACATGGTCTTGGTGCGGTCGCGCCCCAGCTGCTTGCGGAACTCGGCCAGCACCGCTTCGCGGTGGTCCTCCCGCTGCATGTCGATGAAGTCGACGATGATGATTCCGCCCAGGTTGCGCAGCCGCAGCTGCCGCGCGATGGCGTGCGCCGCCTCCAGGTTGGTCTTGAAGATGGTGTCGTCGAAGTTGCGCGCCCCGACGTAGCCGCCGGTGTTCACGTCGACCGTGGTCAGCGCCTCGGTCTGGTCGACGATGAGGTAGCCGCCCGACTTGAGGTCGACCCGCCGCCCGAGCGCCCGGGCGATCTCCTCGTCGATGTTGAACAGGTCGAAGATCGGCCGCTCACCCTTGTACAGCTGCAGCCGGTCGACCGCCTGCGGCGTGAACTCGCGCCCGAACGCCTGCAGCACGCCGAACTGCTCGCGCGAGTCGATGCGGATGGTCTGGGTCGACTCGGTCACCAGGTCGCGCAGCACGCGCTGCAGCAGGCTCAGGTCCTGGTGCAACAGCGAGCCGGGCGGCAGCCGCAACGCAGCCTCGCGGATGCGCGTCCAGGTCTTGCGCAGGTAGGCGATGTCCTCGGCCAGTTCGGCATCGCTCGCGTCCTCGCCGTTGGTGCGCAGGATGAAGCCGCCGCCGCCGCCGGTCTCGCGCGTGCCCACCAGCCGCTGCAGCCGCGCGCGCAGGGCGTCGCGCTGGTCGCCGGGGATCTTCTGCGACACCCCGACGTGGTCGTCCTGGGGCAGGAACACCAGCAGGCGGCCCGCGATGCTGATCTGGCTGGACAGGCGCGCGCCCTTGGTGCCGATCGGGTCCTTGATCACCTGCACCATCAGCGGCTGGCCCTCGAACACCTGCTTCTCGATGGGCACCGGCGGCTGGCCGCTGCGCGCACCATCCTCCTGGGAGCGCACCCCGTGCAGGTCGGCCACGTGCAGGAACGCGGCGCGCTCCAGGCCGATGTCGATGAAGGCCGACTGCATGCCGGGCAGCACCCGCGCCACCTTGCCGAGGTAGACGTTGCCCACCAGCCCGCGTTCCAGCGTGCGCTCGACGTGCAGCTCCTGCACCGCGCCGCTCTCGACGATGGCGACCCGGGTTTCCTGCGGCGACCAGTTGATCAGGATGTCCTGCTGCATGTCCTTGGATTCAGAGTCGGAAGCCGAAGGCGCGCAACAGCTGCGCGGTCTCGTGCATCGGCAGGCCCATGATGCCCGAGTGGCTGCCCGCGATGCGGGATATCCACGCCGCGGCCCGGCCCTGGATGGCATAGGCGCCGGCCTTGCCGTGCGGTTCGCCGCCGGCGACATAGGCGCGCACCTGCGCGGGCAGCAGGCGGTCGAAGGTGACGTGCGACTCCGACAGCGCCTCGCGCCGGGTGCGCCCGCGCTGCACCGCCACCGCGGTGAGCACCCGGTGGGTGCGGCCGGCCAGCTCGCGCAGCATGCGCGCCGCGTCGGCGTCGTCGGCCGGCTTGCCGTAGATGGTGCGTCCCAGGGCCACCGTGGTGTCCGAGCACAGCACCGGCGCCGGCGGCAGGCCGCGGCGGCGCAGGCGCTCCAGCGCGGCGTCGAGCTTCAGGCCCGTGACGCGCCGGACGTAGCGCACCGGCGCTTCGCCGGGCAGCACGGCCTCGAGGGCCTCGGTGTCCTCGCCCGGATCGGGCAGCAGCAGTTCATGGCGCACGCCCAGCTGCTCCAGCAGCTGGCGCCGGCGCGGACTCTGGGACGCGAGATACACGAAATCGCTCACGCTCGCTCCCGGCGCTCACTCACGGTGGTAGGGATGGTTGGCGTTGATCGACCAGGCGCGGTACAGCTGCTCGGCCAGCAGCACGCGCACCATGGCGTGCGGCAGCGTGAGGTCGGACAGGCGCACGCGCTCGTGGGCCGCGGCGCGGAAGGCCGGATCGAGGCCGTCGGGCCCGCCGATCACCAGTGCGACGTCGTCGGCATCGAGCTGCCAGCCCTTGACCTTGGCGGCCAGGGCCACCGTGGACAGCGCCGTGCCACGCTCGTCGAGGGCCACCACGCGGGCGCCGCGCGGAATGGCGGCCTCGATGCGCTCGCGCTCCGCGGCCATCAGCTGCTCCACGGTGCGCGAGCCGCGCGGCTCGGTCTTCACGGCCTTGAGTTCGAGCCGAAGCTCGGGCGGGAACCGCTTGGCGTAGTCGTCCCAGGCAGCGGACGCCCAGTCGGGCACCCGCTGGCCCACCGCGACCACCACCAGCTTCATGCCTTGCGGGGCGCGGACTTGGCGACAGTCTTCTTTGCCGGCGCCTTCCTGGCGGCCGTCTTGGCCGGGGCGGCCTTTTTGACTGGGGCGCCCGACCTGGCCGTGGCGGCCTTCTTCGCCGGGGCCTTGGCGGCAGTCTTTTTCGCCGGCGCCTTCTTCGGCTCCTCGGCCCGGGCCGCCGTCTTGGCGGCACTGCTGCGGCGCAGGCTGGTCTTGGCAGGCGCCTTCTTGGCCGGCGCGGGCTCGGGGGCCGCATGCGCCGGCTTGGGCGCGCCGAACTTCAGCCGCACCGGCTTGTCACCCCAGATCTCCTCGAGGTGGTAGTAGTTGCGGATGGCCGGCTGCATGATGTGCGCGACGGCTGCGCCGCAGTCGACGATGATCCATTCGCCGTTCTCCTCGCCCTCGATGCGCGGCTTGGGAAAGCCCGCCTCGCGCACGGCGTCACGCACGCTGGAGGCCAGCGCCTTGGTCTGCCGGTTGGAGGTGCCCGACGCCACGATCACCCGCTCGAACAGGGGCGAGAGGTGCTCGGTGTTGAAGACCTGGATCTCCTGCGCCTTGACGTCCTCCAGTCCGTCGACGATGGCTCGCTGGAGGCGTTGGGTGTCTTTCTTCTCGGTCGCTTGGGTCATCAGGTGGGGGCGTAAAGGTGGTGAAGGGCAATATAGCTTGCGACGCCGGCCGGAACCAGCTGGTCGATCCCCTGCCCGGCCGCGACGCGGGCCCGGACCTGGGTGGCGCTGACCGGCATCGTGGGCAGCTCGACCGCAATCCAGCGGCCCGGCGGCAGCCGCGAAGTGTCGAACGGTGAGGCGTGGGGACCAGGGCGTGCACGCGCGGCGACGGCCAGCGTCGCCAGCTCCATGATGGCCGCGCACTCGCGCCAGCCGTGCAGGGCCTCGGCCTGGTCGGCGCCGATCACCAGCAGCAGCTGCGCGCCGGGCCACTCGGCACTCAGCTCGCGCAGCGTGTCGACGGTGTAGGTGGGTCCGCTGCGGCGCAGCTCGCGATCGTCGACGTGGGCGTTCGGCACGTCGCGGAAGGCCTCGCGGGCCATGGCCAGCCGGTGCTGCGCGGCGCTCAGCGCGCGCGCCTTGTGCCAGGCCTGCCCGGTGGGCAGCACGCGCAGTTCGTCGAGCCCGAGTTGCGCCACTGCCGCCCGGGCCAGCGCCACGTGGGCCAGGTGCGGAGGATCGAACGAGCCGCCGAAGACGCCCAGCCGGCGGGGCGCGTTCAAGCCCACTCCCGCGGCTGCAGGAACCGGCTGGTGAGGTCGGCCTCGGGCGAACCCGGCTCGGGCTCGTGCCGATACGACCAGCTGCACAGCGGCGGCATGGACAGCAGGATGGACTCGGTGCGGCCGCCGGACTGCAGCCCGAAATGCGTGCCGCGGTCCCAGACCAGGTTGAACTCGACGTACCGACCGCGACGGTACAGCTGGAAGTCGCGCTGGCGCTCGCCGTACGGCAGGTCCTTGCGGCGCTCCAGGATGGGCAGGTAGGCGTCGAGGAAGGCGTCGCCCACCGAGCGCATCATGGCGAAGCCGCCGTCGAACCCCAGTTCGGCCAGGTCGTCGAAGAAGATGCCACCGATGCCGCGCTGCTCGGCGCGGTGCTTCAGGTGGAAGTACTCGTCACACCAGCGCTTGAAGCGCGGGTACTTGTCGGGGCCGAACGGCTCCACGGCGCGCCGGCACACCTGGTGGAAGTGCACGGCGTCGTCCTCGAAGCCGTAGCAGGGCGTGAGGTCCATCCCGCCGCCGAACCAGAAGGCCGACGAGCCGCCGGCCGGGGCGGCCGAGATCATCCGAACGTTCATGTGCACGGTGGGCGCGTACGGATTGCGCGGGTGGAACACCAGCGACACGCCCAGCGCCTCGAACGGTGCGCCGGCCAGCTCGGGCCGGTGCTGGGTGGCCGAGGGCGGCAGGCGCGGCCCGCGCACGTGCGAGAAGCCGACCCCGGCGCGTTCGAGCACCGGCCCCTGCTCCAGGATCATGGTGGTGCCGTCGCCCTGCAGCGGCTCGCCCGGCTCCTTGGTCCAGCGGTCGGTGCGGAACGCGCCACCGTCGACGGCCGTGCAGGCCTGCGTGATGCGCGCCTGCAGGTCCAGCAGGTAGGCGCGCACGGCATCGTTCTGGATCACGTCAGCCCTTCACCGCGCGGTGGCCGATGTCGCGGCGGAACTGGGCGCCGTCGAAGCGGATGCCCTGCACGACCTCGTAGGCCCGCTGCTGCGCCGACTTCACCGTGTCGGCCAGCGCCGTGACGCACAGCACCCGGCCGCCGGAGGTGAGCAGCTGGCCGTCGTCCATGGTGGTGCCGGCGTGGAACACCATGGCTTCGTCGGCGTCGCGCGGCAGCCCGGTGACGGCGTCGCCCTTGCGCGGATTGAGCGGGTAGCCGGCCGCGGCCATGACCACGCCCAGGGCGGTGCGGCGGTCCCACTGCAGCTCGACCTGGTCGAGCGTCCCGCCGGTGGCGGCCAGCATGACGTCGTACAGGTCGGACTTCAGCCGCATCAGGATGGGCTGGGTTTCCGGGTCGCCCATGCGGCAGTTGAATTCCAGCGTCTTGACGCCGCCCTTGGCGTCGATCATCAGGCCGGCGTACAGGAAGCCGGTGTACGGGATGCCGTCCTTCTCCATGCCGCGCATGGTGGGCAGGATGACCTCGCGCATGGCGCGCGCGTGCACCGCGGGCGTGACGACCGGCGCCGGCGAGTACGCGCCCATGCCGCCGGTGTTGGGGCCCTGGTCGCGGTCGAGCAGCCGCTTGTGGTCCTGGCTGGTGGCCAGCGCGGTGACGTTGCGGCCGTCGCACAGGACGATGAAGCTGGCCTCTTCGCCCTGCAGGAACTCCTCGATCACCACGCGGGCGCCGCCCTCGTTGTGGCTGACGCCCAGCTTGTTGTCCAGCAGCATGAAGTCGACCGCCTCGTGCGCCTCGTCGGCCGTCATGGCCACCACGACGCCCTTGCCGGCGGCCAGCCCGTCGGCCTTGACCACGATGGGTGCGCCCATGCGGTCGATGTAGGCGTGGGCGTCGGCCGGATCGGAGAATGTCTCGTAGGCCGCGGTGGGGATGCCGTGCCGGCGCATGAAGGCCTTGGAGAAGGCCTTGGAGCTTTCCAGCTGTGCCGCGGCCCGCGTCGGGCCGAAGATGCGCAGGCCGTGCGAGCGGAATTCGTCGACCACGCCGGCGGCCAGGGGTGCCTCGGGGCCGACCACCGTCAGCGCGATCTTGTTCGCATGCGCCCATTGGCGCAGTTTCACCACGTCGGTGATCGGCACGTTCTCGAGCCGGGCGTCGCGGGCCGTGCCACCGTTGCCGGGGGCGACGTAGACCGCCTGCACCTTGGGGGACTGGGCCAGTTTCCAGGCCAGCGCGTGTTCGCGGCCACCGCCGCCGATGACGAGGACCTTCATCAGAGCGATGCGTTGTGGAACACGTCCTGCACGTCGTCCAGGTCTTCCAGCATGTCCAGCAGCTTCTGCATGCGGGCCGCGTCGTCGCCGGCCAGCTCGATGGTGTTCTCGGGCCGCATGGTGACCTCGGCCACCTCGGGCTTCAGGCCCGCCGCCTCGAGGGCGTTGCGCACCTTTTCCATGTCGGCCGGGCCGGTGAGCACCTCGATGGCGCCGTCCTCGTCGGTGAGCACGTCCTCGGCGCCGGCCTCCAGTGCCACGTCCATGACCTTGTCCTCGCTGGTGCCCGGTGCCAGGATGAGCTGGCCGCAGTGCTTGAACTGGAACGCCACCGAGCCCTCGGTGCCCATGTTGCCGCCGTACTTGCTGAACACGTGGCGCACCTCGGCGACCGTGCGGACCCGGTTGTCGGTCATGGTGTCGACGATGATCGCCGCCCCGCCGATGCCGTAGCCCTCGTAGCGGATCTCCTCGTAGTTCACGCCCTCGAGGTTGCCGGTGGCCTTGTCGATGTTGCGCTTGATGGTGTCGGCCGGCATGTTGGCCGCCTTGGCCTTGTCGACCGCCAGCCGCAGGCGCGGGTTGGCGTTCAGGTCGCCGCCGCCCTGGCGGGCCGCGACCATGATCTCCCGGATCACCCGTGTCCAGACCTTGCCGCGCTTCTCATCCTGCCGCCCCTTGCGGTGCTGGATGTTCGCCCATTTGCTGTGTCCCGCCATGCGTTTCCTTGATTCGCGCGAGCAGCGGCTGCTGCGTTGCTATATTGCTGTGACCCCCATTTTACTTTTGGACCCATGGCCGATTCCCTGCTGATCGCCAAGAATGGCGCCGCCGAGTGTTTCCTGCTCCCCGGACTGGCCAACCGGCACGGCCTGATCACCGGGGCCACCGGCACCGGCAAGACGGTGACGCTGCAGGCGCTGGCCGAGAATTTCTCCCGCATCGGGGTGCCGGTTTTCATGGCCGACGTCAAGGGCGACCTCACCGGCATCAGCCAGGCCGGCCAGCTGTCGGGCAAGCTGGCCGAGGCGATCCGCGAGCGCGACCTGCCCCCCCCCACCCCCGTGGCCTGCCCCGCCACGCTCTGGGACGTGTTCGGCGAGCAGGGCCACCCGGTGCGCGCCACCGTGTCCGACATGGGCCCGCTCCTGCTGGCCCGCATGCTCGACCTCAACGAGACCCAGGCCGGCGTGCTGAACATCGTGTTCAAGATCGCCGACGACCAGGGCCTGCTGCTGCTCGACCTGAAGGACCTGCGGGCGATGCTGCAGTTCATCGGCGAGAACGCGGCCGAGTTCCGCACCCAGTACGGCAACATCAGCAGCGCCAGCGTCGGCGCCATCCAGCGCGGCCTGCTGCAGATCGAGTCCCAGGGCGGCGACCGCTTCTTCGGCGAGCCCATGCTCGACATCAGCGATCTGATGCAGACAGTCGACGGCCGGGGCGTCATCAACATCCTGGCCGCCGACAAGCTGCTGGGCTCGCCCCGCCTGTACGCCACCTTCCTGCTCTGGATGCTGTCCGAGCTCTTCGAGAAGCTGCCCGAGATCGGCGACCCCGACAAGCCCAAGCTGGTGTTCTTCTTCGACGAGGCCCACCTGCTGTTCAACGAGGCGCCCAAGGTGCTCGTCGAGCGCATCGAACTGGTGGTGCGGCTCGTGCGGTCCAAGGGCGTGGGCGTCTATTTCGTCACCCAGAACCCGCTCGACATCCCCGACAGCGTGCTGGCCCAGCTGGGCAACCGAGTTCAGCACGCCCTGCGCGCCTTCACCCCGCGCGACCAGAAGGCGGTCAAGGCCACGGCCCAGACCATGCGGCAGAAGCCCGGCCTGGACATCGAGACCGCCATCACCGAGCTGGCCGTCGGCGAGGCGCTGGTCAGCCTGCTGGATGCCAAGGGGCGCCCCAGCGTCACCGAGCGCGCCTTCGTGGTCCCGCCCGGCAGCCAGATCGGCCCCATCACCCCCCAGCAGCGGCAGGCGCTCATCGCCGGCTCGCTGGTGGCCGGCGCCTACGAGAAGACGGTCGACCGCGAGTCGGCGTTCGAGAAGCTCAAGGGCCGAGCCGACCAGGCGCCGGCCACCACCTCGTCCGGCGGTGGCGGCGCCACCGACAAGGCCACCGGCGCCATGGGCGGCCTCAACGACATCCTGTTCGGCTCCACCGGTCCGCGCGGCGGCCACCGCGAGGGCATGGTGGAAATGCTGGCCAAGTCGGCGGTGCGCACCATCGGCAGCAGCGTCGGCCGCGAAATCATCCGCGGCGTCCTCGGCGGGTTGCTGGGCGGCAAGCGCTGAGGCATCGCCAGGGGCCCTGTCCCCTGCATGGAGACAGCTCGGCAATTCGAGGGGCAGTTCAGCAGTGAACTGCCCCTCTTTACCTTAGCGGCAGCCCACCTGTCCCTTGCCCTGCTCGTCGGCGCACTGCGGCATGCGGATGCCCGTGACGCGCAGCGGAGACGGCCCGGTTGCCGTTTCAGGCGCCACGCCGCCGACCAGGACCAGCCGCTCGGTCCGCAGCAGGGCCGCAGCATCGCGGACGTCGGTGCCCAGCAGCGCGCCGATCTCGAGCGCCACCGTGCCCGCCAGGTCCGTTGCCTGCAGCAACAGCGAGTTGGGTGCCGTTGCGGGCGCGGGAGCCGGTGCCGGCGAAGGTGCCGGCGCAGCGTGGATGTTCGCCGTCGGCGTGGCCGCATTGATGACCAGCGGGTCGGCCGCCGTGTTCACCTGGCCATTGGCGTTCAGCGTCAGCCCGGCCGTGGCGAGGATGCCCGGCTTGCCGTTGCGCACGGTGCCCGAATTCAGGAACACCATGTTGCCGTTCTGCGTCGTGGCGGACAGGGTCGCGACGGGCAACAGCTGCGCCGCATCCACCTGCATCGCTCCGGCACTCACCAGGGTGACGTTGGCGTTCGATGCGGCGGACAGGCCGGCCACCACCAGCTGCGTGCCGGCGCTGCGGTCGTCGAGGCTCACCGTCTTCGCATTCCCGGTCACTTGCACCGCTCCCGCGAAATCGCCGGTCACGGCCACCGAACCACCGCCCGTCACGCCGAAGGTCGTGCCCGAGCCGATTACGTTGCCGGCGTCGTTGGCGCCAATGTTGCCGCCTGCCGAGAGCGTCACGCCCGGCGCGGTCTGCAGCAAGCTGGTGTAGTTCTGGCTGCCCGTGGTGGTGACGTTGCCGCCCAAGGTCACGGTACCGGAGCTCGTGATGCTGCCTGCGGACAACGCGCCGCCCGTGATGAGCGTCCCGCCGTTCGTGAGCGTCGCTGCTCCGAGCGACTGGCTGGCGCTGCCGGTGTCCAGGGTGGCACCGCCGGCGATCGCCACCGTGGTGGGCGTGCCCAGACGGTCTGCCGTGGATCCGAGTTGCAGCGTGCCGGCGTTGACATTGACGGTGCTCGCCGCCGAGCTTCCGTTCAGGGTGCTCGTGCCACCCGCTTGCGTCAGCGTTCCGGTGCCCAGGTTGGCGCTCACCGTGGCGCCGTTCAGCGTGTAGTTGCCCGCCGTCAAGATGCCGGGGCCCGTGACCGTGCCCGAGATGGCGGCCGAGCCGACCCTCTCGTTGTTCGGTCCCAGGGCCAGCGTCGTGCCGGTGCCGACGGTCAGCGCCGCCGTGTCGGCCAGGCGCTCGCTGGCACCGAGGGCCAGCGTACCGCCGTTCACGTTCACCGTCCCCGCGGCGGAGGCGCCGTTCAGCGTGGTCGTGCCCGACACCTGGTTCAGCGTTCCGGCTCCCAGCGCGGCGTTCACGGTGCCGCCACGCAGGTTGTACGTGCCGGCGCTGATGTCGCCGTTCAGCGTGCCGTTGCCGGCCGTGAACGTGCCGATGCCGGTCGCATTCGCCAGCGAGCCGGAGCCCGACAGCGTGAGGTCGTTGCCGCCGCCATCCAGCGTGCCGACGGTGACGTTGCCGGCATTGATGGCCACCCGGCCCGTGAGGGTCGTCGGGCTGTTGAAGGTCGCGGTCCCGGAGCTGGCGGTGACGTCGCCGGCGGTGCTGATCCCCGTTGCGCCAGTGAGGTTCACGGCGTTGCCCGCCGTGATGTCACCGGCAGCGGCGATGGTCAGGGCACCTGCCGTGGTCTGCAGCGAAACGCCGCCCGTGCCCGCGTTCACCGGGCCCGCGACGGTCAGCGCGCCTGCGTTGTTGAGGCTGAACGCCCCGTTGCTGGTCGCGGTGCCCAGGGTCGCCACCGTGTTGGCGTTGCCCAGGTTGACCGTGCTGCCGCCGTTGACTTGCACCGTGCCGGCGCTGATCACCGTCCCCGCAGTCTGCGTCACCGCGCCGGACAGGTTATTACCCGCCGCACCGCCGATGGTGACCGTGCCAGTCGCACCGGTGGTGATGTTGCCCAGGGCCGCCGTGCTGCCATCGATGACCTGCACCGCGGTGGCCGCGTTGCTGGTGGTCGTCAGCGCGCCCGCCAGATTGATGGCGCCGTCGTTGGCGTCCACCAGGATGCTGCCCGTGCCCGCGTCGACGGTGCTGCCGGCCGACTGGGTCACGCCCGCGCCGGTGAGGGTCACGCCGACGCCGCTGACGCTGTTGGCACCGAGGGCCAGCGCGCCTCCCGCCGTCGTGATCGACACGGGGCCGGAGGCGTCCGCCACGTTGCCGGTGAGCGCCAGGCCGCCGGTGGCGTCGTTGAGGGTGAAGCCGCCGCTGCTGATCACCGGGCCCAGGTTGGCCACCGTGTTCGCGTTGCCCAGGTTCACCGTGGTGGCGCCCGCGACCGTCAGCGTGCCGGTGTTGATCACCGTGCCGGCGTTCTGCGTCACCGCGCCGTTCAGGCTGTCGGCGCCGGCCGTACCCAGGCGCACCGTGCCAGTTGCACCGGTGGTGATATTGCCCAGCGCCGCGGTGCTGCCGTCGAGGACTTGCACCGCAGTGGCCACGTTGCTGGTGGTCGTCAACGAGCCGGCCAGGTTGATGGCCCCGTCATTGGCGTCCACCAGGATGGTGCCGGCGCCCGCGTTGACCGTGCTGCCCGCCGACTGGGTGATGCCCGTGCCGGTGAGCGACACGCCCGCGCCGCTGACGTTGTTGGCGCCGATGGCCAGCGCGCCGCCAGCCGTCGTGATCGACACCGGGCCGGAGGCATCCGCCACGTTGCCGGTCAGCGCCAGGCCGCCGGTCGTGTCATTGAAGGTGAAGCCGCCGCTGCTGATCACCGGGCCCAGGTTGGCCACCGTGTTGGCATTGCCCAGGTTGACCGTGGTGGCGCCCGCGACCGTCAGCGTGCCGGTGTTGATCACCGTGCCGGCGTTCTGCGTGACCGCGCCGTTCAGGCTGTCTGCACCGGCCGTGCCCAGGCGCACCGTGCCGGTCGCACCGGTGGTGATGTTGCCCAGCGCTGCCGTGCTGCCGTCGAGGACTTGCACCGCGGTGGCCGCGTTGCTGGTGGTCGTCAGCGAGCCGGCCAGGTTGATGGCACCGTCGTTGGCGTCCACCAGGATGGTGCCCGTGCCCGCATTGACGGTGCTGCCCGCCGACTGGGACACGCCGGTGCCGGTGAGCGCCACGCCCACGCCGCTGACATTGCTGGCTCCGACGGCAAGCGAGCCGCCAGCCGTCGTGATCGCCACCGAGCCGGCGGCATCCGCCACGTTGCCGGTCAGCGCCAGGCCGCCGGTCGCGTCATTGAACGTGAAGCCGCCCGTGCTGCTGGACGTGCCCAGGTTCGCCACCGTGTTGGCGTTGCCGAGGTTGACCGAGCTGCCGCCGTTCACCACCACCGTGCCGGTGTTGATGACCGTCCCGGCCGTCTGCGTCACCGCGCCGGACAGGTTGTTGCCCGCCGCGTCGCCGATGACGACCGTGCCGGTCGCACCGGTGCTGATGTCGCCCAGCGCCGCCGTGCTGGCGTCGATGACCTGCACCGCCGTTGCCGCGTTGCTGGTGGTGGTCAGCGAGCCGGCCAGGTTGATGGCGCCGTCGTTGCCGTCCACCAGGATGCTGCCGGTGCCCGCATTGACGGTGCTGCCTGCCGCCTGGGTGACGCCCGTGCCGGTGAGCGTCACGCCCGCGCCGCTGACGTTGTTGGCACCCAGGGCCAGTGCGCCGCCAGCCGTCGTGATCGACACCGGACCGGAGGCATCCGCCACGTTGCCGGTCAGCGCCAGGCCGCCCGTGGTGTCATTGAACGTGAAGCCGCCACTGCTGCTGGACGTGCCCAGGTTCGCCACCGTGTTGCCGTTGCCCAGGTTGACGGTGCTGCCGCCGTTGACCACCACCGTTCCAGTGTTGATCACCGTCCCTGCCATCTGCGTCACCAAGCCGGACAGGTTGTTGCCCGCCGCGTCGCCGATGACGACCGTGCCGGCCGCACCGGTGGTGATGTTGCCCAGCGCCGCCGTGCTGCCGTCGATCACCTGCACCGCTGTCGCCGCGTTGCTGGTGGTCGTCAGCGAGCCGGCCAGGTTAATGGCACCGTCGTTGGCGTCCACCAGGATGGTGCCCGTGCCCGCATTGACGGTGCTGCCCGCCGACTGGGACACGCCCGTGCCGGTGAGCGCCACGCCCACGCCACTGACGTTGTTGGCACCGAGGGCCAGCGCGCCGCCGGCCGTGGTGATAGCCACCGCACCGGTTGCGTCCGCGACCGCGCCGGTGACCGCCAAACCGCCGGTGGCGTCGTTGAAGCTGAATCCGCCGCTGCTGCTGGACGTGCCCAGGTTCGCCACCGTGTTGGCGTTGCCGAGGTTGACCGTGCTGCCACCGTTGACCTGGACCGTGCCAGCGTTGATCGACGTCCCCGCCGTCTGAGTCACCGCGCCCGACAGGTTGTTGCCCGCCGCGCCGCCGATGACCAACGTGCCGGTGGCACCAGTAGTGATGTTGCCCAGGGCCGCGGTCGTGGCGTCGAGGATCTGCACGGCGGTCGCCGCATTGCTGGTGGTGGTCAGCGAGCCGACCAGGTTGATCGCGCCGTCGTTGGCGTCCACCAGGATGGTGCCGGTGCCCGCGTTGACGGTGCTGCCTGCCGCCTGGGTGACGCCCGTGCCGGTGAGCGTCACGCCCGCGCCGCTGACGTTGTTGGCACCCAGGGCCAGTGCGCCGCCAGCCGTCGTGATCGACACCGGACCGGAGGCATCCGCCACGTTGCCGGTGAGCGCCAGGCCGCCGGTCGCATCGTTAACGCTGAGACCACCGACGGAGCTGAAGGAGCCCAGGTTGGCCAGCGTGTTGGCGCCGTTGAGGCTGACGGATCCGCCGGCCGAGCCAGTGAGCTTGCCCGCGTTCACGATGCCGGCGTTCTGCGCGACCTGGTCCGCGGCGTTCAGCGTCAGGGTTCCCGTGTTCGCGTTGATGTCGGCTCCGAGGTTGATGTCGTTGCCGGCCCCCGTGGCCGCCAGGGTGACGCCCTGCCCACTGACCGTGTTGTTGACGTTGAGATTGCCGTCAGTGGAGGTGATGCTGACCGAACCCGGGGCGCTCACCGTGCCCGAGACGTTCAGGCCGCCGGTGACGTCCTTGAAGCTGAAGTTGCCCGACGAGGTGGTGACCGTGCCGAGGTTGTCGACATCGTTGTTGCCGTTCAGCGTGACGTTGCCGGCGGCGGTCACGTTGAGCGTCTGGCCGTTGATGACACCAGCCGCGGTCTGCGAGATCGCCCCCCCGGTGGTCAACGTGATCGAGCCATTGGCACCGACGCCATCGGTGGTGGTCGCCGCGTCGCCATTGGTGGCCACGGAGGTGACCGAGCCGATCGACAGCGGCGTGGCGCCCTGGTTGTAGGTCAGTTGCGATCCCGGCGCAGGCAGGTACGCCGCCAGCGTGTTGACAGAACTGTTGGGAGCGAAGAACGCATTGGTCGCGGTCGTTTCCGTGGCGTCGCCCAGCACCCGCAGCCCATCGGCCTGTACCGAGCTGCCGTTCTGCACGAGGATGTTGCCGCCATCCACCGCGTGGGCCGTGACCGTGCCACCGGTCATGGACGCGCTGACGTTGGTCTGGTTCAGGCTCATGGCGGTGCCGCCATTGGACTGCAGCAGCACCGATTGCGCGTTCGCGCCACCGATGGTGTTGTTGGTGCCCGAGGCGCTGAAGCCCATGATGCCGGCGGACCTGGCGCCGCCGCTGTCGGCGCCGCCCTGGCCCACCAGGGCCACCTTGCCGGCGCCCGTGGTGCCCACCGTCGAGCCGTTGATCACCCCGATACCGGCACGGTTGTCGTTCACTGCCACGCCGGTCAGCGCGCCGCCCGTGCCCTTGATCGTGATGGTGCCGGTGTCGGTGCGCACGGTGC